>CAYTQK010000203.1:0-6067 GCA_964439745.1 uncultured Desulfobacterales bacterium | reverse complement strand
AAGAGGGCGGGGTTTCCGTGACCGGCCAGGATGTCCTTTATGACGGCCGGACCGGCGAGCCCTTTGACGAAAAGATTACCGTCGGCACCATGTACATGCTGAAACTGCATCACCTGGTGGACGACAAGCTTCATGCCCGTTCCATCGGTCCCTATTCCCTGGTGACCCAGCAGCCGCTCGGCGGCAAGGCCCAGTTCGGCGGACAGCGGCTGGGCGAGATGGAAGTCTGGGCCATGGAAGCCTATGGCGCCGCTTACGGACTGCAGGAGTTTCTGACTGTCAAATCGGATGATATCGCCGGTCGTACCCGCATGTATGAAAAAATCGTCAAGGGACAGAACGTCCTTGACCCCGGGCTTCCCGAATCGTTCAAGGTGCTCATCAAGGAGATGAAGGGGCTGGGGCTGGATGTGAAACTCATTGAGAAAGAGAAGGAGTAACGATTGGAAACCATCTACGATTTTTTTGCCAAACCCGTCAATCCGAAGTCCTTTACCGGGGTGAAGATTTCCCTGGCTTCCTCTGAGCAGATCCTGCAATGGTCCTTCGGGGAGATCACCAAGCCGGAGACCATCAATTACCGGACCTTTCGTCCGGAACGGGACGGCCTTTTCTGCGCCAAGATCTTCGGTCCCACCAAGGATTTCGAGTGCAACTGCGGCAAATACAAGCGCATGAAGCATCGCGGCGTCACCTGTGAAAAGTGCGGGGTCGAGGTTATCCAGTCCAAGGTCCGCCGGGAAAGAATGGCCCATATCAAGCTGGCGGCGCCGGTCTCCCATATCTGGTTTCTGAAAAGCCTGCCCACCAAGATCGGCAATGTCCTTGATCTGACCCAGAAGGAACTGGAAAGCATTATTTATTTTGACAGTTATATCGTGGTCGATCCCATGGACACGGATCTTTCCTATCAGCAAATCCTGTCCGAGGATGCCTACCAGGAAGCGCGGGAAAAATACGGCAACGGGTTCCGGGCCGGCATGGGGGCCGAGGCCATCCGGGAGCTGCTCCAGGAGGTGGACCTGGAGGCCCTGACTACGCAGCTGCGGTCCGACCTGGAAAGCACCGCCGTCGAGACCAAGCGCAAGAAATATTCCAAGCGGCTGAAAATTGTGGATGCCCTGCGCAAGAGCCGCGTCTCCCCGGCCTGGATGATCATGGACGTGATTCCGGTGCTGCCGCCGGACCTGCGGCCCCTGGTGCCGCTGGAAGGCGGACGGTTCGCCACTTCCGATCTGAACGATCTCTACCGGCGGGTGATCAACCGCAATAACCGGCTGAAACGGCTGATCGACCTGAACGCGCCGGAAATCATCGTGCGCAACGAAAAGCGCATGCTGCAGGAATCGGTGGATGTCCTTTTTGACAACGGCCGCCATGGCCGGGCCGTAACCGGCAGCAACAAGCGGCCGTTGAAATCCCTGACCGACACCCTCAAGGGCAAGCAGGGCCGCTTCCGCCAGAACCTGCTCGGCAAGCGGGTGGATTATTCCGGCCGGACGGTCATTACCATCGGCCCCAACCTGCGGCTCCACCAGTGCGGCCTGCCCAAGAAGATGGCCCTGGAGCTGTTCAAACCGTTTATTTATTACCGCCTGGAACAGAAAGGATATGTCTCCACCGTCAAAAGCGCCAAGAAGATGGTGGAACGCGAGGTCCCAGAGGTCTGGGATACCCTGGAGGAGGTGGTCAAGGAGTACCCGGTGCTGCTGAACCGGGCGCCCACCCTGCACCGTCTCGGCATCCAGGCCTTTGAGCCGGTCCTTATCGAGGGCAAGGCCATCCAGCTTCATCCCTTGGTCTGTACCGCCTTCAACGCCGACTTTGACGGCGACCAGATGGCGGTGCACGTGCCCCTGTCGGTGGAAGCCCAGATCGAGGCCCGGGTGCTGATGCTCTCCTCCAACAATATCTTGTCCCCGGCCAACGGCAGCCCCATTATCGTGCCCACCCAGGATATCGTCCTGGGTATCTACAACATGACCACCATTATCAAGGGCAGCAAGGGGGAAGGCGGCCTCTTCTCCGGCCCCGCGGAGGTCATCTCCGCCTATGACGCCGGCATGCTTGATCTGCATGCCGCCATTACTGTCCGCATCGACGGTCAGCGGTTTGACACCTCGGTCGGCCGGGTCTTCCTCTGGGAGAGCATTCCCCAGGAGCGGCTGCCGGTCTTCCAGATGCTTCCCTTCACTGCCAAAAAAGAGGCCAACGCCGTGCTGTCGGAGATCAAGAAGGGCAAGCCTTTTGAAGCGGTTGCCGCCGGGATGGCCGAAGCCGACCCCCATGACGGCGGTCGGGAAGTCTTTCTGAAAAAAGAAAAGCTGATGGACAAGCTGGGCATTTCCGAAGCGGATGTCGATTATCTTTTTTCTCTTAAGCAGGGAGAATGCAGTGACGTCATTGCCCGGAAGTCCGGGTATGGATTGTTCTTCATGGGCGGCCGCCGCAGCCAGATCTCTTATGAGATGGTCAACAAGCCGCTGGGCAAAAGGGCTGTTAAGGAGCTGGTGGATGCCGCCTACCGGCATATCGGCGTCAAATCCACCGTTATTTTTGCCGACCGGCTGAAAGATATCGGTTATAAGTATTCTACTGCCGGTGGTCTGTCCATTTCCATCGACGCCATGGTGGTCCCGGAAAAGAAGTGGGAGATCATCAAGCAGGCCGAAGCCAAGATCGAGGAAATCGGCAACCAGTACCGGGACGGCCTGATCACCCAGGGCGAAAAGTACAACAAGTCGGTGGATATCTGGTCCAAGGCCACCGACGATATCGCCAACGAAATGATGGAAGCCATGAAGACCCACTCCGGCAAGGAAGGAGGGCCGGACGCGGCGGATTCGGGCAAGCTGAATCCGGTCTATATGATGGCCGATTCGGGGGCCCGGGGCAGCAAGGACCAGATGCGCCAGTTGGCCGGGATGCGGGGCCTGATGGCCAAACCGTCCGGCGAGATCATTGAAACGCCGATTACGGCCAATTTTCGCGAGGGCCTCAGCGTGCTGCAGTACTTTATCTCCACCCACGGCGCCCGCAAAGGCCTGGCCGATACCGCTCTGAAAACGGCCAATTCCGGGTACCTGACACGCAAACTGGCCGATGTGTCCCAGGACTGCGTGATCGAGATAGACGATTGCGGGACCAAAAAAGGCATTGAAGTAGAAGCCCTGATCGAAGGCGGGGAGATCATTGAGCGCCTGGTGGACCGGGTCATCGGCCGCATCGCCGTGGAGGATATCTATGATCCGTTTACCGACCGGGTACTGGTGGAGGCCGGTGAAGAGATCACCGAAGATCACATCGAGGCCATTGAAAATTCCGGTATTACCCGGATCAAGATCCGTTCGGTGCTGACCTGCAACTGCAAGCGGGGCATCTGCGCCAAGTGCTACGGCCGGGATTTTGCCCATGGCAATATCATCGAACTGGGGCAGGCAGTCGGGATCCTGGCGGCCCAGTCCATCGGAGAGCCCGGCACCCAGCTGACCATGCGTACGTTCCATATCGGCGGTACCGCCAGCCGGAAGGTGGCCCAGGCTGAAATCCGGGCCCGGGTGGAGGGTACGGTCAAGTACGGCAAGCTGGACGTGCTGATGAACGCGGACAACCAGCGCATTGTCATGGACCGCCGCGGCGGTGAATTTTCCATTGTCAGCGACTCCGGCAAGGAAATGGAGCGCTGCCAGGTATTGTACGGGGCCACGGTCACCGTGGCCGACGGCGAGCAGGTCAAGGCCGGTGATCTTCTGGCTAAATGGGATCCTTTTACCACGCCCATCGTGGTCGAGGTCGACGGTACCGTCAAGTTCGGCGACATCGTCAAGGGCAAGACCATGCAGGAAATCATCGACCCGGTCACCGGCAAGTCCAGCCAGACCATTGTGGAGAGCAAGGCCCAGGATGTCCGTCCCCGGGTGTCCCTGAAAGACAAGGATGGAAAAACCGCCAAGCTCCCCAGCGGCAAGGGGCATGCCCGCTATCCGCTACCTGTCGATGCCGTTATCCTGGTAGAGGAAGGCGACCAGGTCCGGGCCGGCGACGTTATCGCCAAGCTGCCGCGGTCCACTACCAAGACCAAGGATATTACCGGCGGTCTGCCGCGGGTGGCGGAGCTGTTCGAGGTGCGAAAGCCCAAGGAGACCGCTGTCTTGAGTGAGATCAACGGCTATGTGACCATTCCCCGGACGGCGACCAAGAAAGGCAAGCAGAAGGTGGTGGTGACCCCGGTGGACGGCGGCGAGCCCCGGGAGTACCTGATACCGCGCGGCAAGCATATCAACGTCTATGACGGCGATTACGTCAAGGCCGGCGAGGAGATCGTGGCCGGATCCGCCAATCCCCAGGATGTGCTGAATATCAAGGGGGAGGTGGAGCTGGCCCGTTACCTGGTCAATGAAGTCCAGGAGGTCTACCGCCTGCAAGGCGTCTCCATTAACGACAAGCATATCGAGGTCATCGTGCGGCAGATGATGCGCCGCGTGAAAATCAAGGAAGTCGGGGACACCGAGTTCATTTCCGACGAGCAGGTGGATCGCTACAAGTTCGAGGAGGCCAACCAGCAGGTGGTGGCCAAGGGCGGCCGGCCGGCCGTGGGCGAACCTCTCATTCTGGGCATTACCAAGGCCTCCCTGGCCACGGACAGCTTCATCTCGGCCGCCTCGTTCCAGGAAACAACCAAGGTGCTGACCGACGCCAGCATCGCCGGCAAGGTGGATTATCTCCAGGGATTGAAGGAAAACCTGGTCATGGGCCGCCTGATCCCCGCCGGTACCGGCTTCGTGGAATACGCCAAGGAAAAGAAGAAGAGCGCCACAGGCGGCGAGGCGGTGTCGGCATGACAGGATACCGCCAAACAATGAGGGGCGGCAGTGCTAAAAAATAAAAAGCAGTCATAAAAAAACTTGACACTCGAAAATAATAACTATAACATCAGATATTTTATGATGATCCTGAAAAAACGGTTCCGCAGATAGCGATTTATAAAGAAAAAAAGGGGTTTGAAGAAAACACAATGCCAACTATCAATCAACTGGTTCGCAACGGCAGAAAACGAATCAAGAAAAAGAAGGCGACGCCGGCCCTGAAAGGCTCGCCGCAAAAGCGCGGGGTATGCGTGCGTGTCTACACCTCAACGCCCAAGAAGCCCAACTCCGCCTTGCGGAAAGTGGCCAGGGTAAGACTGACCACCGGGGTGGAAGTTACCGCTTATATCCCCGGCATCGGCCATAATCTGCAGGAGCATTCGGTGGTATTGGTCCGCGGTGGTCGTGTCAAGGACCTCCCGGGCGTTCGGTATCATATTGTCAGAGGCACGCTGGATACGCTGGGTGTTGATGACAGAAGACAGGGTCGTTCCAAGTACGGAACCAAACGGCCCAAATAACAGGTTCGCGGACGACAGCCGCCAACATGAACATGATAACGGCAAAGAAGATGGTGTAACGGATGGCCCGAAAAAAAGAAGTGCCGGTTCGGCCGGTTCGGCCGGATGCGAAATACAACAGCAAATTGGTGTCCTCCTTTATTCACAAGATAATGCGGGACGGCAAGAAGAGTACGGCGGAAGCGATCATGTACCAAGCCTTTGACCTGATCGAGTCCAAAACCGGCAAGCCGCCGCTGGAGGTATTCGAAGGCGCGGTCGCCAATGTCAGGCCGAAGGTGGAAGTAAAGTCCCGGCGGGTGGGCGGTTCCACCTACCAGGTGCCGACGGAAATACGGGACGCCCGCCGGGTGGCGCTGGCCATTCGCTGGCTGATCAATTACGCCAACGGCCGGAATGAAAAGGGCATGCATGCCAAGCTGGCCGGAGAACTGATGGACGCGGCCGAAGCCCGCGGCGCATCGGTCAAGAAGAAAGAAGACACGCACAAGATGGCGGAAGCCAACAAAGCCTTCGCCCATTACCGCTGGTAAGCAAGCCAGGCCGGAACCGGCCGCAGGCGAACAAAACGAATATATCTCAATTTAAAATGAAAAGCAGAAGCAGGTCATTTTAAAAGGGGGAACGACGATGTCAAAGCAGAAATTTGAGCGAACCAAGCCGCATGTGAATGTCGGCACG
>CAYTQK010000202.1:0-6080 GCA_964439745.1 uncultured Desulfobacterales bacterium | reverse complement strand
CCACGTCCCCCCGTTCCCGGTGGGTCAGCATACCGATCAGATCGCCGCCCCGCTCCAGCGCCGGACCGGCCGTTACGGTCAGGCGGGTACCCATTTCCGCGGCGATGATATGCGCCAGGGTGGTCTTGCCCAGGCCGGGCGGGCCGTGCAGCAGGATATGCTCCAAGGGTTCCTGCCGTTCCAGGGCGGCCTGGATGGCGATCCGCAGGATCTCCACCGTCTCGGCCTGGCCCACGTAATCGGAAAAATCGAGCGGCCGCAGGGAGAGTACGGCCGGTTCCAGGTCCTCGGCGGCACACCCCCGGGACAGAATCTCCTTTTTTTCCGATGAAAAGGTAAGAATATCCTTGGACATATTGCTATCGCTTCTTTAAAATCCGGTCCAGCAGTTCTTCCGGCGTCTCAATGGCCGGGTTCTCCTGCAACACATCCGCCACCATCTGCCGGGCCTCGGCCTGCTTGTATCCCAGCTGATCCACCAGCACCTTCATGGTCAGTTCTGCCCGTTCATCGGCGGCAAAACCGGTCCCGCCCGTTTCCGGTACAATATCCCGGGTGAACCGGGCGGCCTTGCCCCGCAGGGTGGCGATAATTTTATGGGCGGTCCGGGAGCCGATGCCCTTTAACTGCTTGAGCACATCGACATCCCCGGCCTCGATGGCGGCGGCCACGGCTTCCACCGGCATGATCAGGGCCTGGGCCGCCTTGAGGGGACCGATGGCTTCGACACTGATCAGCAGCTGGAAAAATTCCTTTTCCTCTTCGGAATTGAACCCGATCAACACCGGCAGGGGCTGCCGTTCGGTCTGGTGATGGTAGATATAAAAGAAAAGCGGCTCCCCCTCTTTTTTGTGAGCGATGGAAGCCATGATCACCGCCGGCAGCAGGATCTCATAGCCGATCTGGTTGACCAGCAGCAGGATCCGGTCGGAGCGCGCCTTCAGCAGGGTTCCTTCAAGATATCCGATCATAACGGAAGAGTCCTGTAATCGCCAGGGCCAGCGCGTCCGAAGCGTGGTCCGGACGAATGGGCTCGTCGTGTTGCAGCAGCCTCTGCACCGCGGCTGCCAGCTGCTGTTTGCCGGCATTGCCGCTGCCGGTCATGACCTGCTTGGCTTCCCGGACCGATACCCGGCGGACCGGGATTCCGGCCCGGAAAGCGGCCAGCAGGATGATCCCGGTCACCTGGCCCAGGTTGATACCGGAGGCCGGGTAGGCCGGCAGGGAAAAAACATCCTCCACCACCACCAGGTCCGGATGCTCGGCCTCCAGCAGGGAAACCAGCCGGGAGAAGATATGATCAAGCCGGCCGGCCAGGGAATCTTTTTTATCGGTCCGAATACACCCGAAGGAGTAGGCCTCAATGACATCGCCGCGGCCGCGGAGAAGGCCGATGCCGGTATCGGCCAGCCCGGGATCTATGCCGAGCACTTTGATCGTTCCCATTGGCGAGCCCGGATTACATTTCCTTGAGATTTTTTTCGGCGATATCGGCCTCGTTGCTCCCCGGATAGGTCTTGATCAGCTTTTTCAGGACCAGCTTGGCGTTGGTTTCCTGGTTGATATGCGAAAAAGCCAGCCCCTGTTTCAGCAGGGCGGCCGGCACCTTGTTCCCGTCGGGATAGGTGTCCAGCACCTTCTGATATTCCAGGATGGCCTTTTCATACGATTGCTGGCGGTAGTAGCTCTCCCCGATCCAGAATTGCGCGTTGTCGCACATGTCGGATTGGGGATAGTTTTTCAGCAATTTTTGAAAAAAGCGGCGGGCCGCCTCGTAATCACTGATATTGAACAACTGCCGGGCCGTCTTGTACAGGGCGTCCGCGGAAACCAAGACGGAATCTTCCTCGACGGCTGCCGCGTCGTTCCCGGGTTCGTTGCTTTCCGTTGGCTTCTCCAGGCCGAGATACTCTTCCAGGCGGACCAGACGGTTGGTTAAATTCTCGCCCAGGGTGGTGAGCCGTTCATCCTGCTTGTCCCGGTTGCGGTCAAACGCCTCCCGCTGACTGTCCAGGCGGTATGACACCTCCTCAACGTTGCCCCGCAGGGACTGCATTTCACTTCTGATCTCGGCGAATTCGGCTTTCAAGGAGGCATAGTCATTGCGCAGATCCTCCTCCCGGTCCCGGCTGTTCTGCCGCACCGTCTCCAGCTCCGCCTGAAGTTCATAGACGTGTTGATCCAGGAGGACCACCGGATCCTGCTTATGCCGGTCCACCTGAAAAAACTGGCAGCCGCAGAGCAAGTTACCGGCCGCAAAAAAGCCCCCCGCCATTATCAGCAGCCAGGCACTCTTTTTCATGGACCGCATCCGCTCACCAGTAGCGGAAAAACCGGCCGGTGACCGGCCGGTTTTCCCGCCTTCAAATTGGTTCTCTTGACAGGTTCTGCTGTAACGTCCCGTCATCGCCGCCCACGCGTTTACTTGATGACAAACTGAGCGCGGCGGTTTTTGGCCCAGGCCTCTTCCGTGCTTCTGGGATCAAGCGGCTTTTCCTCGCCGTAGCTGATGGTGGTCAGGCGGGAGGGTTCGATCCCCATGTCCTCCAGGTAATCCTTGGCGCTTTTGGCCCGGCGGTCTCCCAGGGCGAGGTTGTATTCATCCGTTCCCCGCTCATCGCAATGACCTTCAATAACGACACGCACATCCGGGTTGTTGCGCAGAAAAGCGGCTTTGCGTTTCAGAGTTTCACGGGCGGTTGAGGTCAGGGTGGCTTTGTCAAATTCAAAATGGATTTTTTCATCTTCAAAGGCCTCCTGGGCTTTCTGCTTCTCCGCCTGGATGGCCGCTTCTTCCATCTCCTCGGCAGTGGCTTCCGCCTCTTCTTCGACGGCCGTCTCCTCGGTTTCCGTCTGTTCAACTGTCTCCACCAGGTCGGTTGAATCGGATTTGACCTTTTCCTTGGCGCAGGACGGTAAAAAAACCAGTCCGAAAAGAATCATGACAGCCGCAGTCAGAACAAATACTCTTTTTCCCATGTTGCCCTCCTCATGATTAAAAACCAACTTTTATTTACTTGCCGTTGGACCTCTGGACCACGCCGGGTTGGTCTGCGCCCCGGGCAGGGTCAGTAACCGTCTCTGGTCGGTTCCAATCGCCGTCATCACGTACAGCTTGGGCCCTCCCCCTTCCCGGGTGGAGGAAAAAACAATCAGGCTGCCATCCGGCGACCAGGTGGGGCATTCATTATCTCCCTGGTCCCTGGTCAGCTGCATGGTTTCACGGGTGTCAATATCCACCACCTTGATATTGAACTGATTGTCCTCCATGGCGCTGAAAGCCACCTTGTTTTCCGTTGGACTCCATTCTGGGGTTGTATTGTATCTGCCTTCAAAAGTCAACCTTTGGATGCGGCCGGTATCGATCTCCTTTACATAAATCTGGGGAGAACCGGACCGGCCGGACACGAAAGCCATCCTTCTGCCGTCCGGGGAGAAGGTCGGCGAAACGTCGATCCCCCAGCTGCGGGTCAGGCGCCGGGAAATTTTGCCGGAACCGGTCAGCAGGTAGATCTCCTGGTCCCCGGAAAAAGAAAGAGTCGCGGCCAGGGCGAAGCGGCCGGGCATCCAGGCCGGGGAGATATTAACCCCCTCCCGGTCCACCACCATGGTACGATCATCCTGAAGATTCCGGATAAACAGATCCGGCTGGCCGTTTTCATAGGAGGTATAGGCCAGCCACCGCCCGTCCCAGGACCAGGCCGGGGAAAGATCAATCACCTGGTTGGAGGTCACCCTCCGGGGATCATGGCCGTCGAATTCGCAGGTATAAATCTCCTTGTTCCCCGGACCGGTGGAGACAAAAGCGATACGGCTGTCAAAATAACCCGGATGACCGGTCAATCGTTTCATGATCTCGTCGCAGAACCGGCGCACCATCCGGCGGTGATCGGCCGCTTCCCCCTGGTAGCGCTTGCCCACCACTAACTTTTCCTGGATGACGTCAAACAGCCGCAGCTCCATGGTGATCTTCGCTTCTTCCACGGAGATCCGGCCGGTCACCATGAAATCAGCGCCGATATCCCGCCAGTTCTTGCAGTTGATATCAGATTTCCCAACGCCGGTCTGCCGGGGTTTTTCCAGAAAAGCCGCGCGGTCCAGGGGCGTAAAGACCGAGGTAAAGGCCAGGGTCTCGGCCAGCAGGTCGGCGTCTTCTGACGCCAGCTCTTCCGTCTGCTGATTTTCCGTGGCCGCGGCAAAAATCGGCACGGCAATGGGGATCTTCCGCAAAAAAGGGTTGCTGATATTGATATACTCGTATTCCGCCGGCTCTGCCGGACCAATTGCTCCGGCCAGCAGGAAGACGGCGGCCAGGATCGCCGGAAATATCCACGGAAATATTTTTTTCTGTCTGTCCATGTCCGTCTCGAAAAAATTCAATAAACCGAAACCAGAAACGGTGTTACCGCCTCTGGCCGGCCGGAATATCGGAAGGAGTAAACTCCAGTCCCACCGTATAGGTTTCATATCCCTCAGGCAGTGCCGGCAGGCGATCAGATTTAAGCACCGCCTTGTACGCCGATTCGTCAAAGTACTGGTTGCCGGAACGCCGGTCATACCAGATATCGGTAATTTTCCCGTCGGCGGCAATGGTGATGCCGATGGCGGCTTTCAGGTCCTGATCCTTCCCGGCCAGCCGCCTGGAATAAACCCAGTTTTCCAGAATATGATACCGGATTTCAAGCTTATATATATCCAGGGCCGTCAGCCGGTCCCGCGGAGCGCCCTGTCCGCCGGTGCCGCCCCCTCCTTCCCGGGCCTCACCTTCATCAACCTGCCGGCGCAGCCGGGAGAGGGCCTCGGACAAGGAATCCGGTTCCTCCCCCGTGTCCACTTTTTCCTGGAGGCTGTCAAGGGACTCCTGAAGAATCTGCTGCGAATCAAAGGTTTTTTTCTTGAGGGAGGTTTTCACCCGTGCCGGCCCCTTCTTGTCTGAAACACCGACCACCGGTTCGGGACCATCAGCGGGTTTTTCAAAAAGGGGCGCCTTGGCGGCGGCCTGCTTCGGGGCGGATGATCGGGAAGCCGCCGCCGGGGCGGCCGGCCGGCCTTCTCCCGCGTCCGGCAGGGAAACCAGGTCCACCCGGATCACCCCTTCCGACACGGTCCGGCTGTCACAGCCGGGAAACCCGGAAAAAATGATCATGAGAAGGAAAACCGCCGCATGGCAGGCCAGGGAAATGCCCACAAAGAACATAAACGACCGCTGATCCGGATGATTTCCTGATAACGCGTTCTGCATTGTTCCGCCCGCTACCGGTTCTCCGGCCGGTTTACGGCCGCTCTTCCTTCTCACCCGGCTTGGTCAGCATGCCCAGTTGATCCACGCCGGCCGCCTTGATCTCGCCCATGACATTGACCACCAGCCCATACGGCACGCTCTTGTCGGCCTTCAGAAAAACCCGGCGATCAGCGCGGTTTTCCATGATGCTGGCCAGCTTCTCCCGCAGGAAAGTCGCTTCCACCGGGGTCTGGTTGATATGGACCGACTTATCGGCGGTCACCGAAATGACCAGTCGGTCCTCGTCGCCGGAAGGCACCGGCGCGGCGGTAGTTTCCGGAAGGGACACCTCCACCCCGTGAATCATCATCGGCGCCGCCACCATAAAAATGATCAGCAGCACCAGCATGACATCCACCAGGGGAGTCACGTTGATCTCCGACATCAAGCCGTCCTGGTTGCGGCCAAAAGCCATAATTGCTCCCCCTTACTGGCTCCGGCGAAGCTGCCGTTCGATGATATTGATGAACTCGGCCGAAAAATTGTTCATCTCGGCTTCCACCAGGTTGATCTTCTGGACGAAATAATTATAGGCCACCACCGCCGGGATGGCCGCGGCCAGGCCGGCGGCGGTGGCGATGAGGGCCTCGGATATCCCCGGCGCGACCACGGCCAGGCTGGCTGAACCGCGTTCTCCGATGCCGTGAAAGGAGTTCATGATGCCCCAGACCGTACCGAACAGGCCGATAAAGGGGGTGGTGTTGCCGGTGGTGGCCAGGAACGGCACCAGCTGCCTCAGCTTCGCCATTTCCGCGCCCATGACCCCCTGCAGCGCCCGCCCCACACCCCTGACCGCCGT
>CAYTQK010000201.1:0-6088 GCA_964439745.1 uncultured Desulfobacterales bacterium | reverse complement strand
GGTCCAGCGCCGACTGCATCCCCGTGATACCGCCGCCGACCACCAGCACCGCGCCGGAAAGGTTGTAAGGATCAGAAATTGCCGCCGTTTTTCCCATATCCGCCTCCTGCATGGCATTAGATGTCGTGGAATCAGGTCTTTTGTAACACAGCTGCTATCCCCCGGTGGTGCCCAGCATTTCCGGGAGTTTGTCTTCCCACCCGATGGTGGACAGGCAGACGCCGCTGAAATTCTCTTTTTTCAGCATGGCGATGGTTTCTTTGGCAATGCGAACACACTCACGGGTTTTGTCGCCGGCTTTCTGGATGCGTTGGATCAGATCCCGCGGGATGTGGATATGATCCATGTTGCGGTCCATGTACCGCGCCATGCCGGCGGATTTGAGAAGCAGGACGGTGGGGATGATATGGGTCCGGCTGCGGTCAATACGGTTCAGAAAGGGACGGATGGCGGCCAGGTCAAAGAGCGGGGGGGTAATAAAGAAGCCGACGCCCAGCGATTTTTCGGTCTCCATCTCTTCGATGGTTTTTTCCAGGTGATATTCCTTGACCGTGGGATTGACAGCAGCTCCCACAAAGAACTCAGGAGCACCGGCCAGCTTGATATTGGCCATATCCCGCCCGTTTCCCAGGGTCTGGATCATGCCCAGCAGCTGGGGGAGATCGATATCGTACACCGGGTGGGCCTGGTAGTGGTCGCCCACGCTGGGATCGTCGCCGGTTACGGCCATGACGTTGCTGACCCCGCAGGCCGCGGCCGCCAGCAGGTCCGCCTGGAGAGCCAGGCGGTTCCGGTCCCGGCAATTGGCCTGCAACACGGTAGCCATGCCGCGCTGCTGCAGGATCAGGGCCCCGCCCAGCGAGCTCATGCGCATGACCGCGTTGCTCATTTCCGGGATGACAAAGGCATCCACGGCGCCTTTGACCCGGGTGGCGGCGGAAATCATGGGGGTCACGTTTACCCCTTTGGGGGGCTCCATCTCAGCCAGAATGGCGAAATCTCCCGCGTCCAGTTTCTCCTTCAATCGCATCCGCGTTCCTCCGTCACGTTGATAATAACTTTGTTTGTATCCATAACCGATGTTTTTTTTATCAGCTAAAAAATGGTTTGAATACCGTTCCTCAAAAAACAAAATAAAGAAAGGGGCGAAAACTTATTTTAGAAAAGCATCAGTAACAACGGGTTGTGCGCGGTCAGAACAAGGCAGCAGGATCAGATTGTTTTGTTTATCATTAAACGCCTTCTACGCTGATATGCCGTTATACGCGTATCAAGCCACCCCTATTATCCTCGTTTATTTATAATTAATTGTTCGCAGGTATGTCAATATTTTATTTTTTCATAATTTCTGGAAACAGATCCGGAGGGGTGGTTGTATCTTAAATTTATATTGAAATACAATTACTTGTTTGTTCGCCAGCCAGCCGTAATAAATTCTTCAACCTCATTGTCGTTCCCGGGTGGCGACGGTCGTGGAAATATCGGGACAGGTTGTCTTTCGGCTTGACAAAATGGGGGACCTCAAGGATAATAAACAAGTTTAGTTGTGACCAATGAAATGTTTCCCGGAAATCGTATCAATCCGGACAAGGCTGGGCCGGAAGGCAGTGATATACTCCTTGCAATTTCTCGAACTTTCCTCCGGATCAATTCCAATTCCAACAAATGCAATTGTTTTGCAGCGGGGGCGGCTATGAAAGTTATTTATTATACAGTACTGATGATCATTTTTGCGGCCGGCTCGGCCCTGGCGGCCAGCGGCAGCATTGAATTCGTCAACCGGTGGCCGGAAACCTCTCCCAACGTCATTACGAGTGACGGCAGCTATATCTACCATGGGGACGGGGAGGTGATCTCCGTCTACGATGCTGCGGACCTGACCCTGGTCAGCCGGGTGACCATCCCGCTGACTCCGGCCGCAGACCTTTCCGAAGACGAAGTGGCCGGCACGGAAGGCATTTCCGGTGTTTTTTATGACAATGGTTATCTGTACGTCACCTGCGGCAGCGAGGGGTTGCGGATATATGATGTGCCTGCGGCGCCGGATGTGTTATCAGAAGGCGATTATCTTTCTTCCTACCCTATTAACACCAGTAAAGGCAATCGGGGTTTTGCCAAGGATGTCTGCGTGGCCGATGGTTACGCTTATGTTGTCTATTCATTTTTAACGACGGATGGATATGATAGTGGTATATGGATTATCGATGTGGGCGCCGAGTCAGGAACTCCGCAGGATCCCGAATTTATTTCCGAAGGCCAATTGGAAACTTCTTTTATCGAAATCAAAAAAGCGCAGAGCGTTGTCGTGGCCGGGGATTATGCCTATGTTACGGACATGATTAACGGGCTGGCCGTATTTGATGTTACCGATAAGCAGGATCCCTGGATTACAGCATATTGCAATACCTCTAATGCCCTTGACGTAGCCGTTCATGGAGATTATGCGTATCTGGCTTGCGCCGGCAGCGGAGTGAAAATCATTAATGTAGCAGAGAGTAATTTCGGAAATGGGATTGATTATCTGGTCCCCGACGCCTCTTGTGTTTACCTGGAGGACAATACCAAGGCGACTGCCATTGAGGTAACTGAAGATTTTGTTTTTGTCGGGGACACTATCCAGGGATTGGTGGTACTTGATAATTCATCACCCGCAGAAATTGATGCAGACAGCTGGGTTAACGTGTACAGAACAGATGCGGATGGTGACGCCTTGTCCGGAGTTTACCGGCTATACTATGATGAGAACAGTCAAATGGCCTATGTCGGTGATAACAGAACTGGCCTGGTGCAGATCGACGCCTCGGATGCGGCCAATGAACTGGTCAAAATAGCCGATGCCGAGACGCCGGCGGATGGTGATTCTCTTTATATCGATGTTGACACCAGTTATGTCTATATCGTTGATGATGATCCCACGGCAGGAGAGTTCAAAGAAGGATTACGGATTCTTTTTGCGGTTCAATCTGAAAATTATGTAAGTTTTTTATTAAAAGGTTCCTTGATGACACAAGGAGAAGCCAGGGATGTCATGGCGGAAGGGAAGTATGTTTATGTGGCCGATGGAAGTGACGGTTTAAAAATTATTGATCCAGATCTTCCCCCTTTTGATGAAGAAGGCAATCGCAAGACGAAAGAACCGGTTTTCCCAGAATTGACAGGCGCTTATGGAAATGCACAAGGGTTTACAGGGGACGCCTCTGGTGTTTATGTAAATGATGGTTACGCCTATGTCGCGGCCAGGAATGGCGGCTTGAAAATTATCGATGTTTCAGAGCCGGAATCTCCTTATTTATCGGGAGAAAATGATACGGAGATAACTGATGCCAAAGCGGTTTTTGTGGATAACGAGACAGCTTATGTGGCGGATGGAGAAAATGGCTTATCGATAATGGATGTTTCGGATAAAAGCAATCCTTCCCTGCTGGCCAACTACTATATCCCCGACAGTGATGATTTAGATGATATTCCGGGTAATGCTTGGGACGTTACCAAAGTGGGCGAGCTGGTGTATGTGGCCGCGTATAATGAAGGCCTGTGTGTTTTTGACGTATCCGATCCCGAGAATCCAGAGATTGCGGGAGAATATGGCGCTGTGCCTTATGATTTTGTTCAAGGAGTTTATGCGGCGCGTTCTGATGAGGATGACACTGTTGATTTGTTATGGGTGGCGAATGGTCTGGGGGGGGAAAACATGGGGTTTTTTGCCAATCCGGAGACTGTCCCTCCGCAACGGATAGTCGGATACCGCAGTACCGGTGATGTCAAGGATGTAATGGTTATTGAAGATTACGCTTTTATCGCCGACGGTGGAGGCGGTATCCAGGCGCTGGGGGTGCAGCATAAAGATGAAGAGCTCGGTGACTGGTATTATGACGTAACGCCCGTGGATCTGCATGACAGCTCGGACAGCGACGGCTGTTTTATCGATTCGGTTTTTGCGCCGGTGACAAAAATTCTATCCCGCGGCTGGTAGCCTCTTTTCATAAATCTTCCCGGTTTGATTTTTTCCCATCGGAAAAACTGGTCCCGGCGAAGGGCACGGCATTCCGGTTTTCCGGTCAACCCTGCGGACGGGCAAGGTGTTTTGCCGCTGTTTGTTCCCTCCTGTAGTTCAGGCGGTTACGGGGAAGGAATTTGTTCCTTGAAGCCGGGAAAAAAATATAGTACATCTTCCTTTGACGAGGGAATTTGCCGCGGGGGAAGGCCGCGGTAATAACGGCGAGTAAACCCATACCAGACAAGGAGGTGTGCATGGCAGGGATTAACAAGGCAATGATTATCGGCCGTCTGGGCCGTGATCCGGAGGTGCGCTACACCCAGGATGGACGGGCTATAGCCAGTTTTTCCGTGGCCACTTCGGAAGAGTGGAAAGACAAGGCCACCGGCGAAAAAAAAGAGCGTACCGAATGGCACCGGGTGGTGGCTTTCGGCCGGCTGGGGGAAATATGCGGGGAATATCTGGCCAAGGGCCGGCAGGTCTACATAGAGGGCCGGCTGCAGACCCGCTCCTGGGAAAAAGACGGGGTGACCCGTTATACCACCGAGATCGTGGCCAACAACATGCAGATGCTGGAACCCAAGGGCGGGGGCGGCGGTCCCTCGGCCGCGCCGGATGAGCCGCCCTTTCCTGGCAGCAGCGGCAGCGGACCGGACGACGATGATATTCCCTTTTAAATGAGAGCGCCAGGGGCAAAAAAAACAAAACCCGCGGCCGCGGGCTATCGCGGCAGCGGGTTTATGTCAAAAAATCGTCAATCAATTCCGCGGTAAATGCTGTTATTCCCTGGGCGGGCCGGAAAGATGTTTTTTCAGGATTTGTGGTTGTTTTCGATTTTTTCCGGGTCTTCCTTCTCCTTATCCGTTTCGGAGGTTGCTTTTTTAAAATTCTGAATGCCTTTGCCGATGCCGGAGCCGATTTCCGGCAATTTGCCGGCACCGAACACAACCAGCACGATTACCAGTATGATTAATAATTCCGGCATGCCGATGCCAAACATGGTTGCCTCCTTTGCGTCAGCGAAAAAAGATAACGAATTGATCACCCCCGGCAATGGCTGGCCGGATACCGGGTTCATCCATTGCCGTGGTCGATAGTGCGGATATCATATACCACGGTTGCGCGGTCAATGTCAATATCCGGTTGATTTTCAGAAGAATGCGCATCAAGAAACACAGGGTCGTCACATCTGCCGGTATTTTTATAATCAATGAAAAAGAACGCCCTGTTTTGCCAAAAGGAGTTTACATTCATGACCGAACGATTTTCACCCCGCCTGCGGCCGGCCCTGATCGGCAGCCTGCCCCTGGACAATCACCAGGAAGCCACCCGCCTGGTGATTTCCCAGGTGCCGGAGATCCCCTTGTGGGCGCAGCTCCCGGTTTACCCGGAAGAGGGCATGGTGGCCCAGTTTCTGCCGGGCTTCCCCGCGGTTGCCGAAAAAGGGGATAAGCGGTTTATCGATACCCGCGGCGATTCCTTTGAAGAAGAGGTGCTGGCCTTTTATGAAGAGTACCTGGCCGTGTCGGAAAACAATGCCGATCTGCTTTCCTCCCGCTTTGCCCTGGGACAAAAAGAGGCGGCCGGCTTTTTCGAGTTCCTGGACCAGGCCGCGCCGCTGGCCGATTCCCTGGCGGCCGTCAAGGGCCAGATCACCGGTCCCTTTACCTTTGCCACCAGCGTGGTCGATGCCGACGACCGGGCGGTATTCTATGACGAGCAGCTGCGGGATATCGCCGTCAAGCTGATCGCCACCAAGGCCCGCTGGCAGGCCCGGCGGCTGGCCGAACTGGGCAGGCCGGTGATCATTTTCTTTGACGAGCCGGGCCTGACCGCCTTTGGCTCGTCGGCCTTTATCAGTATTTCCCGCGAAGAGGTGATGGCCTGCTTTACCGAGGTGATCGAAGCGGTTCAGGCCGAAGGGGCCCTGGCCGGGGTGCATGTCTGCGCCAACGCCGAGTGGTCCATCATTCTTGATTCGCCGGCCGACATCGTCAGTTTTGACGCTTATTCCTATTTTGACAAGTTCCTGCTCTATGCCGACGAGATCGTCCGGTTTCTCAAGCAAGACAAGATCCTGGCCTGGGGCCT
>CAYTQK010000200.1:0-6143 GCA_964439745.1 uncultured Desulfobacterales bacterium | reverse complement strand
CCGGTTTCCCGGTGCGCGGAGGCGCCGGCCTGGCCGGCCAGGGGGCGGTTGCGGCCGATGCGCACGCGGCCGGCGATGCCGGCCTGGGCCACGATCAGGGTATTTTCGCCGATGCTGACGTTATGGGCGATATGGACCAGGTTGTCCGTTTTCACGCCCCGGCGGATCCTGGTTTTTCCGAAGGTTCCCCGGTCAATGGTGTTGTTGGCGCCGATCTCCACATCATCGTCAATCTGAACCGTGCCGGTATGGGGAATTTTGAGGTGGCCGTCCCCGTCCGGAAAAAAACCGAAACCGTCACTGCCGATGATCGTGCCGGCATGAATAATCACCCGGCTGCCGATGAGGCAATTGCGAAGCACGGCGGCATTGGCATGAATTTCCACGTCATCGCCGAGACGGACACCGGATTCTATGACCACCCCGGGATGCAGGACCACGCGGCTGCCCAGGCGGACATCGTCCCCGATGACCACGCCGGGATAGATACTGACGGATTGCCCGCAGGAAAAAGACGCGCCGATGACGGCCTGCTCACTGATACCGGGCGGATGCGGGACAGGCGGCGCGAACTGCTCGATCAGTTGGGCGAAAACCACCTGCGGCCGGTCCACGGCCAACAGGCCGGCGGCAATCGGTTCGCTCGCTTCCGGCGGCTGCCAGTTTGCCGGAACGATGACTGCCCCGGCAGCGGTGGCGTGCAGCCGGGACAGGAAACGGTCACTGCCGGCCAGGGTGATGTCGTCCGGACCGGCCTGTTCAAACGGGGCCACCCCGGCAATTTTTTTCTCGCCATCACCCCGGACCACCCCGTCAAAGGCGGCCGCGATCTCTTGCAAGGTCCGTTCCATGGAAAACCAACCGGATTTACTCGGCACCCTCCTGCGATTGACCGGCGGCGGGGGAATCCAGGGTCAGCCCCCGGGTGTTGGCCATTTCGATAAGCTTGTCGGTCACGTCAATGGCGTCGGGATAATAAATGACAGCGCCGCGTTCGATCATCAGCATATAACCCTCCTTCCGGCCCAGATCCTGAGCCAGGTCCAGGGCTTTCTTCTGGATGGTGGTGATCAACCGCTGCTCCAGTTCTCTGAAATTGTTTTTATACTTCTGCTGCAATTCTTTTAAATCATTGATCTTGATACGATATTCCCGCATTTTCTCTTCCCGCTTGGTCTCGCTCATGACCATGGCGTCGCGTTCCATCATGTTGCGCAGCACTTCGATCTGATCGCCCTCCTCCTGGAGATCTTTTTCCATCATGGTGCCTTCGGCCTCAATCCTGGCCTGCGCCTCCTGGCCGATCTCCGACTCCGTCAGGAATCGCTGAAAATCGATGATGCCGATTTTGGCCACATCCGCGGCATTGACATTCAATCCCGAAACCAAGAGCAGACCGGCAATGCCGGCCAGCATCGGTATAATTTTTGAAATTCTGTTTTTCATAATTTGACACTCCTTTTGTTAAAAGGCGGTTCCCATGGTGAACTCCCAGCGCCCCCCGGAATCTTCGCCTTCCTCGGGATCAAGTATATACCCTCTTTCCAGCCGGATCGGCCCCATGGGAGAATACCAGCGGACACCGAACCCGGCGCTTTCCCGCAGCTGGCCCAGGTCCATGTTCTCGCCGTCATCATATATATTGCCGGTATCGTAGAACAACAGCCCGACCAGCCCGATCTTTTCGTCGAACAGGGGAACATGAAGTTCGGCATTGAACTGAACATACTTGTTTCCCCCGCTTTCATCGGTGTATGTACCTGAAGGGGTATTGACCTCTTCTCTGATTGCTATATCATGCCAGTCAAAACCCCGCAATGAATTCATACCGCCGAGGTAAAATCGTTCATAATCGGGCAGATATCCATTCGAGCCTTCCCGGACATACCCGATCTCGGAATGGGCGAAACCAACCAGTTTCCAGAACAGGGGCTGATACCAACTGGTTTCACCGGTGTACTTGGTAAAGACGATATCTCCGCCGAAAATGCCGCCGGCCTTTTCAATGGTCACCGAATGCTTGACCCCCTCGCTGGGATTGATGCCCCGGTTGCGGGTATCATAGACCAGAGACGCCGACACGCTGCTGAGGACGCTTTTCTCTTTGAGGTCTGGATCCAGATCCTGGATATCCTGGGAGGCAAACAGGCTGACGTTGGTGATCTTATTGACCTCGTACGTGTTGGACAGGTACAGCCGGGTATTTTCAAAAATGGGATACCCGAACCGCAGCCCGCCGCCGGTGGCATTTTTATCATAGGTGTCATAATCCACCTGCCAGTTGTACAGGTCAAAACCGGCGGACAGGGGAATGTCAAACAGCCAGGGCTCGGTAAAGCTCAGCCGGTACTGGGTAGTGGTGCCGCCGACCTCCCCGCGAAGACTGAGGCTCTGCCCCCGCCCGAAAAGGTTGCGCTGGGTGATGGAGGCCGTGGCAAAGGCGTTCTCCAGGCTGCTGTAGCCGCCACCGAAGGAGAACTCGCCGGTGGGTTTTTCGGTGACGTCGAGCTTCAGATCAATGGCGTTTTTGTCCGGTTTTTCCACCGTGCTGACGTCGACGTTCTCAAAATAGTCCAGCCGGTAAAGCCGGCTGATACTCTTTTTCAGACGCTTGCCGCTGTAAAGCTCCTGCTCATACACGTCCAGCTGACGGCGGATGACCTTGTCCCGGGTTTTGGTGTTACCGGTAATAATAATATTGTCAAAATAGACCGGCTCCCCCTTGGTGATCTGATAGTTGATATCAACCGTCCGTTCCTCTTCGTTCCGGGTTGTTTCCGGATAAACTTTCACGTAGTAGTAGCCCTGATCGGAATAAAGGGAATCAAGCATGACCAGGTCCTTCTGCACCAGGGAACGATTGAAAACGGAATCTTCGGCCACGTGAATCTTCTGGCGCAGCGTTTCCCGGCTTTTGATCAGGTCACCGCCCAGGCTCACCGCGTCCACGTAATACTGCTGGCCTTCTTCGATTTCAAAGGTGATATAAATGCCCTTTTCTTTTTCTCCGGCTTTCTTTCCGGTCTTGCCCTCCTGCTTCTCAAGGCCAGTCAGCTCCGAATCGGAAATCATGGTGTTGGATACGGCCTTCGGCGGGGTCCCGGTCTCCTCCTCGGAGACCCCCCAATCCTCCGGCGGCTCCCCGTAGACAATGCGGGGGTCGCCGATGCGGGCATCAATATAGCCGTGATTCTGGTAATGGGAGGCCAGCCGGCCGATATCCTGCTGCAGCTGATCCTCCTTAAGATCACCGGCCGAGGTAATTATCCACAGCAAAAGCCCCTTTTCCGAGGTTTTGATAATCTTTTTCAGTTCCTTGTCGCTGTAGGCCTGGTTGCCTTCAAAAGCGATTCCCTGGATGTGAAATTTTTCTCCCCGCTCAATGGTGAATTCCAGGTCGGCCTGGTTGTTATCCCGGGGCTGAATTTCATAAGTCACCTTGACGTTATAATAATTTTTGTCCGTGTACAGCTTTTCTATATTTTTGATACCGTTCTGTATTTCTCCCAGGTTGACAATGGATCCGCGCTGGAGGTCCAGTTCGGCCAGGATTTCTTCATCATCGAAAAGGGTGTTCTTTTTGATATGGATCTTCCGGACAGTGGGGCGTTCCTGGACATGAAAGGTAACGATCCGGCCGGCGGAGGTCTTTTGCGAAGCAATCCGGATATCTTCAAAATATCCCATCTCATGGATGGCGGCCAGGTCTTTTGACAACGCCCGGCGATCAAACAGATCCCCCTCGGCGGCATTGATGGTCCGTTTAATGGCCTCGGCCTCGATCCGCTGGTTGCCCTCCACCCGGATTTCTACAATTTTGCTGCGCCCCGAAATGGCCGCGGCCACATCCCCGCACAGCTCGTCAACAGCCGTGGGAAGAGACGCCATAACATCTTTGCTGATGAAAAAATGTTCCCCTTCCCCGGCTTCGTCGGCCGGCAGAACGGTCACGTCCAGGCTGAAGCCGCCGCCCAGCGCGGTCAGACTTCCCCACAAGGCAGAATCCGCCTGTGCCTGCCGGGCCCGGCTGCGCTTTTCAGCCGCCGGCAATGAGGTATCTACCGGCCTGTCCGCGGAAACAACGCTTATACCCCGGGCATCGAGCTGTTCCGTAAGCATCTTCTGAAGCTGCCCGGCCATCTCTTCCCGGTCATTGTCCGGCGAATAGACCTGGGGTGGGAACAGCAGCACCCGTCGATTGGTCTCCTGCGCGGCCAGGACCGGCGCCGGTGACAGCACCATCAGCAAAACCGCCGTCAGCACCGCAGCCGCGGCAGCAATTTTCATTTTATAAATTTCCCGCCAGCAGTCGAAAAAAATCAAGACATTACCTCCGTCTGCGCCGTATCTTCGAGTTCATGTATTTTTCCGTCAGCAATCGTCAGTTTCCTGCTCATCAAGGCAGCCAGCTCATGATTATGCGTGGCCACCACCAGGGTCATGGTCAGATCCCGGTTCAGTGCCAGAAGTAGTTCATGGATCCGGCGGCTGGTATGCTTGTCGAGGTTGCCGGTGGGCTCATCCGCCAGCACCAGCATGGGCCGCAGCACCAGCGCCCGGGCAATGGCTACCCGCTGCTGCTCTCCGCCGGACAGCTCGGAGGGACGGTGATCCAGGCGCTTTTCCAGTCCCACTCGGGTCAGCATCTCCTCGGCGGCCAGCCGGGCTTGCTCTAAGGGTTCCCCCTTGATCAGGGCCGGCATCATTGTATTTTCCAGGGCGTTGAATTCGGGCAGAAGATGATGAAACTGAAACACGAAACCGACCATTTCATTGCGCAGCCGGGCCAGGTCCAGTTCGTTTAAGGCGTAGACATCCTTTCCGGCCAGATGGACAGTGCCGCTGTCCGGCGGATCCAGGGCACCGATGACCTGGAGAAAAGTGGACTTGCCGATTCCCGAGGCACCCATCACGGCGATGGTTTCCCCGCTGGCAATGTCAAAATCCACTTCCTGCAGCACTTGGATGCGAACCTTATTGTCATACCCCTTGGAGAGCCCGCGTCCGACCACCAGGGAAGGGGCGGCAGAAGCCCCCGTGTCATCACCGTTATCCATATCGAATCGCCTCCACCGGGTTGATTT
The DNA here is from genome assembly GCA_964439745.1 of uncultured Desulfobacterales bacterium. Taxonomy (GTDB): domain Bacteria; phylum Desulfobacterota; class Desulfobacteria; order Desulfobacterales; family Desulfosudaceae; genus CAYTQK01. The sequence continues at coordinate 1,059 of CAYTQK010000200.1, read as the reverse complement.
TCGCGGCCTTGCCGGCGGGATAGAGGGTGGCCAGGTAACAAATGGCCAGGGCCGCCAGAGCGATCACGGAGACGTCCAGCCATTCCAGCCGCACCGGCAGCGTGGTGATATAGTACACGTCACTGGACAGCTTGACAAACTGGTATCGTTTCAGCAGCAGGCTGAGGACCACCCCCAGGACCACCCCGATACTGGTGCCGATGCCGCCGATGAGCATGCCCTCGATGACAAATATCTTCCTGATTGTTTTACGGGTGGCCCCCATGGCTTTCAGGATACCGATTTCCCTTCGTTTGTTCATCACGATCATGATCAGGGAACTGGCGATATTAAAGGCGGCCACCAGGATGATCAGGGTCAGAATAATGAACATGACGGTTTTTTCCAGCTTCAGGGCGGAAAAGAGATTACGGTTCATGGACATCCAGTCCCGGGCGTAAAAGGGATACCCGAGTCGGGCGGTGATGCGGTCGGCAATGGCGTCGGCCCGGTAGATATCGGTGACCCGGATTTCAATCCCGCTGACCTCCTCTTCCATGTTCAGAATCCGCTGGGCTTCGGTTAGGTTGACAAAAGCAAAGGCATTGTCATACTGGTGCATGCCGGCCTCAAAAATGCCGGTCACTTCGAAACGCTTTACCGCCGGCATATGCCCGACCGGTGACAGTGCTCCCATGGACAACACCAGGTAGACCGTCTCGCCCTCGATCACCCCCAGCCGGGCGGCCAGCTCCTTGCCCAGAACAATGCCGGGCTGAACCCGGTCCCCGCTATCGTCTTTTCCCCGACAGCGCAGGCGGCTGGCCACATCGGGCATCTTGTCAAAAATAGACATGGCTTCAGTGGCCAGGTCCGGGTGTACGCCTTTCAGAAGACCGCCGGAAACCCCGTTCGCCGAACGGATCATGACCTGGGTCATGACAAACGGCAGGGCGCTGCTCACCTCCTTGTTTTCGGACAGGCGCTCCAGGATCTGTTCATACTCATGAATCCCGCCACCGTGCCGGGACAGAACGATATGCGACTCCACCCCCAGGATCCGCTTTTTGATATCCGCTT
>CAYTQK010000199.1:0-6146 GCA_964439745.1 uncultured Desulfobacterales bacterium | reverse complement strand
CGGCATTCCCCACCGGACAGAGATACCCGCCTTTTTCATCGTCTAACAGCTCCGGGATGGCGGAACAATCGGAAGCCACCACTGGCAGCCCGCTGGCCATGGCCTCGGCCACTGACAATCCGAATCCCTCCCGCACGGTCGGCATGAGCAGAAGATCCATGTTCCGGTATCGTTCCGGCATGTCCGCGTAGGGAACCGGACCGACCGGAACCAGATTGGGCCGGGAAGGCAGTCTTTTTCTGGTGCGCAGGCCGGCGGTGTAATGGATCACAATATTCTTATCAAGATGATCGGCAATGGCCGGCAGCCATTGGGCCCCTTTGCGACTGGTCAGGTTTCCGGAAAAAAAAACCCGGATGGTGTTATCCTGGTTTTCTCCAGAAACCTGAGCCGGCCGAAACGCTTCCGTGTCAATACCGTTGTATATCACCTTGATCGCTACCGGAGGATTCAGCTCCCGCCGGACCTGTTCGGCGGTAAAGGCACTGACGGCAGTAAGGCGGTCTGCCTGCCGGACAGCCAGACGGGTCCACCATCGCAAGTCGGTGCGGTAATGAATGCGCTGCAGCCAGCCGCTGTAAGGACGCATTCCGGCATCCAGAACATAGTTGTGAAAGGTCAGGACCAGCGCTTTTTTTCTATCTGCCAGAAACCAGGCGTAATCCGGGCACGTATGAACAATATCCGCCTTGTTTACAGTCATGCCCGGCGACAGCAGAAGTGGGCACAAGGTGCGGTAGGGATGATAGGCCTGGATCTGATAGCCCGGTATGTTTTCGGCCAGCAGCTGATGAATGACAGTGGCACCGCTGCCACGGGGAACCGGACTGAATATGCGGCAATGCCTCTTAAGGCTGTGTTTATTCGTTCCTGCCATCTCCCCCGGATATCCTTTTGACTTATTCCATGCCTTTAATTATCACGGTGCTTTCGCGCTGTAATTCGTTCCAGTGGGCAGGCCGCACCTCTCCAGGCCTCATCGATCTTTCAGTCCGCCGGTGATTCCCAGATAAGCAGCGACGGCCGGGACTGCAAATCCTGCTGAAAGTCCTCGAATTCTTGCCGGCTCAGCACCAGGTGGCGAATTTTTCGTTGTAAATAGCGCTCGGTTTTTCGGGTCAGGTCGTGCAGGTGAAAATTGTCAATATCGCCCACCAGCAGCAGATCGATGATGCCGGAATCCTTCCCCTGGGCATAGTCATCCAGCAGATAAGCCTTTTCCAGCCGACCCAGACGGAGAAGAATGCTTTCCACAACCTGCTCCACACCCAGAACCTTCCGCGCCATGGAGGCCAGTTCCGGAAAAAGGGGATGCTGTTGATTGGCTTGATAAAAAACCTTGCGGCCCTCTTTTTCCGCATCAATCAGCCTGGACCCGGCCAGGTGGTTCAATTCGGTTCGGACGGCGTTGGAAGAGACGTTAAATTCGCCTGCCAGTTCGCGTAAATATGTCCGGGACGCCGGGTTTAAAAAAAAACGGACCAGCAGCTTAATTTTTAACTTGGAGGTAATAATTCCGGAAAGGAAACTCTGCATCAGGGCTCCACCATGTTATGAGCAACTTTGTTACTCATAACATGGTGAATAATTTGTGTCAATAAAAATGCGGCCGACTGCCACAAAACTAGTTTGCCGGAAAACCAAAAGCAGGAATGCCGCGACGGCAAATTCAATTGACCGCATACCGGCTTATCTGAAAAAGGGTGTGACCGTCCCGGGAAAATAATGCCACCGTATGTTTTGAAAAAAAGACCTGCAAACGTTTCTTCTCTTGATGAGTATAATCCTGTCCCCAATAATTCATATAGGGGACGTTAATCACCAGATGGGTAAAACCGCGGTTGATCAGTTTTGCGGCCATCTCCCGGGCGGAAGCCGATTCCGCCGCCAGGCGGGGCAGCAGCCGGGTGGAAAATTCAATATCGATATCTGAATAATAGCCGCGATTGCCGACAAAGACCCCCAGTATTTTGGCCTTGCGGGGCAGATGCTGGTTTGCGTATCGCAAGGCGGCATACTCCGGCCGGCGCGCCTGGATGTAGTCTTCCCGGGATATTTTCCCGGATAGATACGCCAGGGGTTGATCCTGGTCAAACCGCCCGGCCAGGTACATCCCGTTCAAGCCGAACAGGACCAGCAGGATAGCTCCCGGAATGACGATTCTGATAATGCCGGAAGTCCGGCCGCGCCACCGGAAAAAGACATCCAGCAAGCCGGCCTGGATATTACGGAGACCGAACATGGACAGGATTACCAGCGGCGGCAGTATGGCCGCAAAATAGCGGATCCGGATAGCAGTTTGCACACAGGCATACAGCAGAAAAAAAACAGAAAAGAACAGCATTATCAACTTTTCCGTCTTCACCTGCCGGCTGTTGGAACGGATTCTCCAGAAGGCAAATATGGGTAGCAGCAGTAAAAAGGGGTTGGCCCGTCCGTCAAAATGCTGGGGAAGGTCATCCTCGCCTTCAAAAAAGACCCGCAGCGGGATCAGGGCGATTTCCAGCCAGGATTCGCCGTAAATCAGACGGCGAACCTGAATATGGGTAAAGCGGCCGGATCTCTCTGAAGGCGATTCCCCGCCATCATTTTTAAGTTCAATCGAAGGCTGGGCATTGAATACATGGTTGTAAAAGGGATAGACCGGATTTCCGGTCCAGATATAGTTGCGGATCATCCAGGGAGAAAAGACGATCAGGGCCACCAGGACAAAGCCGGTGGACCACCCGATGGTCCGGACGGTGAGGTACTTCTGGCCGGCATGATAGCGTGCATAGGCAAAAGCCCCCAGCAGGCCCAGCAAAAACAGGCCCAGCAGGCCGTTGTATTTGGTACCCAGCGCCAGCCCGCAAAAAAAAGCGCTGATAAGCAGATATTTCCAGCGGAAACCCGATTCGATCCAGTGAAACTGGTATATCATGGCGGCCAATAAAAAACAGACCACTCCCAGATCGATGTATACCGTCGTGGACAGGCGCACAATGACGGGAATGGTCAGAAAAAAAAGGCTCCCCAACAAGGCATACGCAACGCCCAGCCGCCGGGACAGATAACGGTAAATCATGGCCGTGGTGATGAGGGCAAAGGCAAAATGAATATATTTGGGAATAATATCGTTATTAAAATAAAGGGGGATCAGATACAAAAGATCCAGATTCATGGTGTAATAGGAAAAATCCAGGTGGGGAATTTCGTATATCCCGCCGTGCGCCAGGTACAACTTGGGAACAGCCAGGTGATGGGTCAGTGCGGCCCGGCTGACCGGCGGCACTGCGGCCAGTACCCCGATGGCGATGATTACGGCTGCCAGCAGCACCAGCAGGATCGGGATCGCGGCCCGGCTGGAAAAAAGATTCATGGATTTTTCAGAAGATGGCTTCAATAACAATATCCCTTGTGATTTCGCAGCCTTTTTATATTTCTGTCGGCAGTCGCGCCTGGCTTTCCTAAGGCGAAGGGAAAACCGGGAACGCCTGCACCCCTCTTTATCTCCCCATCTTGCCGCCGATCAACGGCGTCAGCATTTGCAAGGTTTGACCGGTCAATACCGGCCAGGCATAATTGTGCTGGATAAACTGCCGGGCACTTTTACCCATCCGGCGGTTCAAGGCTTCATCGGTCAACAATTCTTTCAGCCGTTCTGCCAATCCTTCCGGATCTTCCGGAGGGACCAGAAATCCGTTATACCCGTCCTTGACGAGATCCGGAATCCCCCCTACAACGCTGGCCACACAGGGGGTGCCGCAGGCCATGGCCTCCATGAGAACTACCCCCAGCCCCTCGGTGTTGCCGGCCGCATCCACGATTGAAGGCTGCACAAAAACAGCGGCCCGGTTATACAGCCAGGGGGTTTTTTCATTGGAAATTCCTCCCGGAAAACGGACCTTGCCGCTGATCCCCAGCTCTTTTGCTTTTTTTTTCAATATTATCGTCTGCGGACCCTGCCCACCAATTACCAGCAGACAGGGCTGCGATTTGTCAAACAGCGCCACTGCCTGCAGCAGGTACCGATACCCTTTCCATTCAATATGCCGGCCTAGGGAGAAAATAACCGGCACCTGCGGGGGGATATGCAGGGAGTGAAAACACTCATTATCCGGATCAACCTCTTCCGGATGGAACAGATCTGTATCCACACCCGGAGGAATTACCATGCAATGACGCGGACGGAAATACTGCTTGACCCGCTCACGGGTATAGGTGCTGTTGCAAACGATTTGATCTGCATGCTCAATTACATATTTTTCCAGGCAATTGGTTTCATATCGTTCTTGACCGTGATGAATCATCACCACTACAGGCTTTCTCAGCAGCTTCCCGGCCAGCATGCCGGCCAGACCGGCCAGGGTCCAGTGAGCGTATATGGTGTCATGGGTTCTGGCCAGACGAAGGGTATGCAGGAAGAACATGCAGACCAGGCACGGCATCAAAAAGCGAACGACCGGATATTTTTTCATATTTTCAGGAATCCCGTCACCATAGCAAAGGCGCTGCCAGGCCTCAGGCCAGAAATACCGGAACCGTCGGACCATCACTCCTGCCATGTTCACACTGGCCGGCCTACTTTCCTGATCTGCCGGCGCCAGCACGGTAACCTGCTGCCCGGCCCGGCACAAATGACGAGCCTGCTCATATACAAAAACCCCGGCCTTATGACCTTTGTACAGGGGGAATGATGTTGTCAGCATCAAAATGCGCACGATTAATTTCCTTTACCAATGCTGGGGGATCCCCGTTTCACCGGTTCGCCTCAAAACAGGCGGCCGCCTTGGCCAGGCGTTCGGCCTTGGCCGGATCCCTGGTTTTCAAATATTCATACTGCCGCCGCCACAACGCTGTTCGTCCCATACCGGCATAGGCCACCCCCAGGTTAAACCGCGGCACGGGATCATCGGGCCGCAATCGCCGGGCCTTCTGATAATAGGAGATGGCCCGGCCAAACTCGGCCCGGTCCGCCAGGGCAAGGCCGTAATTGAGGTTGGCCCGGAAACTCTCCGGGTTATACCGCAGGGTATATTCCATGATCCGGCCGGTGTTGTGCCACAGCCGGCACTGGTAACTGCTTTTAACACCCCAGGCCAGTACCAGTACCAGGCAGAGCCCAAAAATCAGCCGCTGCCGACGGCCATAGACCAGCCCGGCGGCGGCCAGGCCGGCGGCCATCATGGCCAGGTACACATAGCGGTCGGCCACGGTGGAAGTGCGCTGAAAGGAGAACGGCAGCAGCCCGGACACCGGCAGCAGACCGGCCGCGAAAATGGCCGCCACCAGCAGCCACCGGCGCCGGTTTTCAGCCAGGTAAAGCAAACCCGCCAGAACCGGCGCCATCAGCCAGAAGGGATTGCCCCAGCCCAGCTGCAGCACCCTCGCCGGGGTGCGGCCGTAATCAATTAACATAATCGCCGGCCAGATTACCTTATACACGTAAAAGAAAAACGCGTCCAGGGCTATCATCGGCCGGATCAGCCAGGGGTAATCCGTCAAACCTGCTGACCCGGCCGGCTGGGCCACCCGCGTCAGCAGGATGATAACCGCGGCCAGAATCAGCCAGGGCAGCAGGTATTGAATAATGGTGACAACCTTCTGCCGCCTGGTCCAGAGGACCATGAAAAAGATCATCAAGGGCACAGCCACGGCCGAGGGCTTGGCCAGCACGGCCAGCATGAAGACAACCGTAGCCAGACGATACCGCGGCAGGCGATATCCCTCCGGCTGAACCGTCGCCAGGTACAGGCGCGTGGCCAGCAGGCCCAGGAAGCCGCCCAACACGTCTTTGAAGCCGGTGATCCAGCAGACGCTCTCCACCTGGAGGGGGTGCAGGCAGAAGACCAGCCCGGCCAGCAGGGCCGGCCAGCGGCCGGCAGCCGGATCATGGCCGGCCCCCTCCCTGATCCGGTAAAGCCTTTGCACCAGTTCATATACCAGCAGAGCGGAGAGGATGTGTATCAGCATGTTGGCCAGGTGAAACAGCCCGGCGTCCAGGCGGCCGAAAACCTCGCTGGAAAGCGCGGCCAGGCCCAGCCAGACCGTATAGGTAACCGGAATATACAAATTCAGAAAAAAGTGCCGCCAGAAATAGATCAGGCTGTGTCCGGACGGAAAAAGCAGGTGACTGTTCTTAGAAACGTTGATGGTATCATCGTATT
>CAYTQK010000198.1:0-6314 GCA_964439745.1 uncultured Desulfobacterales bacterium | reverse complement strand
TAATCTTCTGAAAGGGTATAACCTGCTCTTGCGGCGATTGTACGCCGGCGGCCGCATCGATGAAATCTGGGAGCATCACCATGAGATGGAAGCCCTGATCAACGGCCGGCTGGCCCTGGGACGGGATCTGGCCCACCAGGAAAACGATCTGTATGATATCTACCGGATCATTACCTATGCCTACCTGTCCAGCGATCCCTTGAAGCCGCATGCCCTGGAGACGGCCCGCAAGGGTTTTCAGCTGGCCCGGGAATACTATGTTCAGGCGGCAGAAAAGGCCGGCTACAGCGTCAATGGCCAGATCGGTGCCATCACCCGGGACAACACCGAGATGGACGATTACCAGCGCCAGTATGAATTGTACCGCAACGTGGCCCAGAAACTGGGCAAGAAGATTCAGCTCCTGGTACCGGAAAAGGATGTCCAATTGTATAATCGGATTCAGGGCATGCGGTTCTGATCCGAATCGGGAATATTCAAAATCAGAAAGACGGATCCATGATGATACGCTCAGGTAAGAAGACCGCCGGACTGCTGCTTCTGCTATTGCTGCTGGCCGGTACGGGTACGGCAAGCGGCAGCAAAACCAGCCAGCAGGAGTTGTGTGACCAGATTTACCGGTTCCGCGCCATGGAGACACTCTATCACAACAGGGCGCCGGAGCTGGCCCGTTCCGGACAGCAAAGGCCCGCGGATATCAACCGGGTCCTGGCCCGGGTGGCGGACATGCCCCTGCGGATTCACAGCCGGGTTCTGCCGTTTGCCGACAGCGCCCACATCGCCCGGCGTATTGACGCGCTCTTGCAGCAGCTGGAGCAGAGCGAGGAGAACGAGGAGGCCCAGGTCATCCGGTTCAACCTGGCCTATGAGTACCTTCTTTTTTATCTTTCTTTTCTGCATGAAAAATTTCTCCTTGATTTTCAGGAGGAGGTGGAGGATGTCCGGGAAGTCGATATCCACCAGCTGATCACCTACCGGGAGCTCTCCTTGTACCTGCTGCAGGCCCAGCTCTACCTGCAGCCCCTGGTTGAGGCACCGGAAGAGACCGCTCAGCCGGACGAAAAATACCGGCGGCAGAAGGAGGAGATTTCCCGAAAAAACAGCGGAACCAGTTTTGTCGTGCGGGAGGACCTCTCCCTTTACCTGAATGCCAACCTGATCGCATTCATGATCGAATCCGAAAAACTGATCGGTCAGCCCTTTTTAGCCGATGCCGACAAGGGAGAGGGGGTCTATGACGCCGGTCCGCCGAGTGTGGCCGCGGTTCGCTATTATGATCAGGCCACCTGGTTCTGGCTGGACAACCTCTGGAAGCGACATCTTCGGGCAAAGGGCGGCAGTGCCGGTCGTACCGGGGAAGGCGTCCTTACCTCCTACCGACCCTCGGTGCAGACCCTGTATGATTTTTACCGGATCTATCTCAAGTATCATTTCATGTGGCGGTATGTGGCCGGGGAAACAGGTGATTCACCATTTTTCAACACCCTGACGCGGGTGCTGTTTGAGCGGCTGGATGCGCTCCAGGAGGAGGCCGGCTTGAACCGGCCGGTTTATTACCGCCATTACCAGGCGGACACGGCCAGGGACGGCGGCCAGACCAATTTCATGCCGGCACTCTTTTTCGCCCGACGGGGGTATGAGGTGGCCCGGCTGGTGGATCTCGACATAGCGCCGGATACCCTCTATGATCTGTACGGCACCTTTTACCGGGAGGCGGCGCCGGCCATTCGCAACAACATTCCCTTTCGCAGCCGGGTTTACAACGAACTGATCCTGTTCGGCCTGCGGTTGAATGACCTGAGCCTGATGGAAGAAACGTTGTATCCCTTTGCCAGGCGGGCCATCCGGATTTCGGAAAACGAGGATTACCGCGGTACTGAATTCGTCCGCTCCTCCCGGTTGACCACGGCCTTCCTTTTGGCCCGGATCCTGGCAGCCAAAGAAAATTCGGGCCTCCTCCAGGGCACCGAAGAGTATCGGGAAATGGCCGAGGCGCTGGCGCCGCTGCTGATCGACAAAGACAACCACAACTGGCGGTTCGCGTCTGACATTCATCACGCCCTGGCGGTTTTTTATTCCCGGAAAAATCTGCTATATAACGATTCTTTGGCCATGTACCATGCCCGGCAGGCTTTTCTGGCCCCTTGCGAAAAAGTGGCCCTGACCCACGGCCGGGACCGCTGGGAGATGTTTTTTTCCCTGCCGTACCGGGATAAAGCCGCCGAGAGCCTGAGACTGTTTTTGTATTTTCACAACAAGTACTCCAGCAACCCCGAGGCGGTAATCCCCGGCAGGTTTAACGCCGACAAGATTATCGACCAATGGCTGCGAACCGATGGGAAAAACGCGCAAAGCAGGTCCGATCCCAGGCTGGCGAAGCAGCAATAAAAACCAACCATACCATTAAGGAGATTCGCTATTATGAGGAAAACGGTTTGTTCTTTCATCCTCATGGCGGTGCTGGCGTTCGGCATGGCAACGACGGCCGCAGCCCGGGATACCGGCAGTTGGCTGAGGTCCTCTTATCTGAAAAGCATTCATGATGACTGCCGTGTTTTTCTGGAAGGAATCGAGCTGTTCACGGAAAGGGATTATGCCGCCTTTCTTAAAAATACCCAGGCCGGCGGCACCATTTCCGCCCGGGATGCCGACACCTATGTTGATGAACTGCGCCATTTTGAAAAACTCCTGGATTCGGTCTATGAGGAATATATCAGTTTCAAGGAAGCTTCGCTCTCGGCAATGGACAAAGACTCCGCCGAGTCCCGGGAGCTGAGCCCCATGGAAAAACGGATTTACCAGATGATGGCTTACTGTTACCTGCGGACCGGCGACATCATCATGGCCCAGAACATCATCATGAACAATGATATCCTGACGGATGATTTCACCATTCAGATCCGACGCATGGATGGCCGGATGCGGGATTTCTACCTGACCAAGGAGCTGACCACGCTGTACAAGACCACCATCAGCATGCTGACCAACCTGACCCTGCACGTGAAGAATTTTTTCGTCTCGGATATTCCCAAGATGAACGCTTATATCCGGGTGACCGGTTATGATCACAATGAACCGGTCAACATGTTATACATGGTCTATTACGGAAGACTACTGCCCGGACTGGCTTCGGAAAACGGCAAGATGATTCACCTGGGCCAGATTATCGACCTGTTCAACCGTCTCAAATACAGCGGCGGATCATCGGACCGGCTGTTTGTTGAAGGGGAGGCCGCCGATTTTTCGATTTCTTACCAGTTTCCCATTGTCAAGGGCACCTATGAGCTGATCAGCAATGATCCCACTGTCATGGTCCGGGCGGACGGCCAAAAAGAAGTTACCGTGGAACGGTTGTGCCATTTCAAGGGGCTGGCCCGGACGGATTTCCGCAACCTGAAGATCGCTGAAAAACAGCAGCGCCAGGAGCAGACCATTGTGAAAAAGGATTTTACCCTGTTCCGCCTGGACGGGCAGTCGGCTGTCTCCTATACCACCGGCCAGATGGTGCCGTACGCGGTCTATGCCTTGTTTGAAGGCAAAAACCAGCTGGGAACCGTGGAGCTGGTGCCGTGCGGCCGGGGAGGCAACTGCCGGGAGCGTGCCACCAATGATCCGGCTGTGACCCTGGTAAAAATATTTGATCACGAGTTTGTGCTCTACCAGGATGTTCTGGATCTGATCAAGAGCAACCATAACCGGTATGGCACGGGCGTTTCCTTCAACGCGCTCAACGATAACGTCCAGAACGATACGGCCGGAGGCGGCGGAAAGTCCGTCGGACTGTTTCCCGGGTGTGCCTCCACTCAATAGACTCGTCAGTCAATAAAAACACTTGACTTACCGGAAAAATTATATTAGCAGAAATATCAAAAGCCCCCCATGTTTTCACGGAGGAAACTGCGCGGGAAAATAACGCCGGTTATCATCCCGGTGTTACTCGTTTTTTCATAACCATAGACAAGGAGGTCGGGCATGGTTATCGATTTCTTCCTTCGGCAGTGTATCCCGCCGCCGGATCCGCGGCAGATTTGCATCCTTTTTTCTGAAAATAATAATCCACTCCCGGTAACCGGTATGGATGGCCGGTTTTTTCCGAACAGAGACATGCCATGAAGCCGCAGCAGGGGGTGACGGTCATGGAGCTGGTGATCGGTCTTTCCGTGGCGGCGGTGATCACTACTATCGGCGGTCTGGGCATATTAAAGGGAATGCCGGAGCGCCGTGTGGCCGGTGCCGTCCGGGAGACCTACGCCTGGCTCCAGAAGAGCCGCTCGGAAGCAGTCAGGGACTGCCGTCTGGTCAGCATTCATTTTAACGAAGAAACGGACTCATTGACCGTAACCGATGCCGGGGGGCAGGTCCTGGGGCGGCAGACGTTTGCGGAATGTATCGACCTGTACCGGGTTACCGGCGGCAATCCCTATACCTTCAATTCCCGGGGCATGAAGACCGGCCATTCCGGCTGTGTTTATCTCAGCTACGGCGACGGCCGCCATTCCCGCCGCCTGCGGGTGACCTCGGTCGGTTCCATCGCCGTGCAGCATCCGCAGGAAGGCCATGATAACTGGATTTATCCCGGCCAGGGCAGTGGCGGCGGCGCGGAGGAGGATGATCCGGATGAAGACCATGACGTCGACTGATATCCGGGGATTCACCCTGCTGGAAATCCTGATCGCACTGGCGGTTTTCTCGATCATTATGGCCGTGGTGGTCAAGTTTTTCCTTTCCCAGCAGTCGGCCTTCACCCGGGTGGATCAGCGTTCCCGCATGATGGCCAACGCCCGCGGCGCCATGTACCTGATTGAATCACAGGTTCGCCTGATGGGCTTCAGCCCCAGGCAGGACCTGGACAACGAAGGTGCCATGGACTTTGATCAGGGCTGCCGGGCCGGTATCGGTCACCTGGTCTTCCGTCGCCAGAAGACAGACGATCTGAACGCGATTCAGACGGTCAGCATCGGGCTGTTCCAGGCGGATGATGATGCCGGCGGTGTCCGGGACGGGTTTGCCGATGCCAGTGCCGGGGCCACTGGACTGATCATTCAGCACGGCCGGGTGGCGGATAATGTCGTGGCCATTGGCCTGGCCTACGCCTTTGACGCGGACGGTGACGGCGGCCTGGATTTGTCCGCCGGTAATCATATCATCTGGGCGGTGGACGACGATGCCGACGGGTACCTGGAGACCGGTCTGGACACCAATGACGACGGACTGATCGACGCCAAGGATGCCCCGGGCGGTGTCGCCCTGGGCGAAAAGGTTCCGCTGGATAGCATCCGGGCGGTGAAAGTCTGGCTCCTGGTGCGGTCCGCCTACCCGCTGCGCGGCGGACCTACCGATACCAGGACCTTTTACGTCGCCGGAAGGCCTTATACGCCCGATGATCATTACGGCCATATTTTGTGCACCACCACCATCCGGTGCCGCAATATGGGCCTGATATAGAATAAGGACTGGGGGCTGCCATGGCCAAGATACCGCGGATACGGGCGCAGACAACCGGCAAAAAGACAGCAAGCGGATTTTCCCTGATCGAGGTGGTCATCGCCATGGGGCTGGTCAGTATCGGTCTGGCCGCCATCACCTCGGCCGTAATCTCCACTTCCCGCGTCAGCCGGACCACTGTTCTCTCTGATCAGGCCGTTTTCTGGGGACAGGATATCATGGAAGGCGTGGGCGGCATTCCCATGGAGGCGCCCCTGCTGGCACCCGGAGAAACAAAGGTTTTGTCGAAAGAGAATCGTAGAGCCGAGCTGACGGCGTTTAACCCGGTGGACCAGGACGGAGACGGGCGCGATGACTACCGGACCATTGTTACCCGTGTCTGGGTGACCGAGGGGCAGTCAGAACGATTGTGCCTGGAGAATTATTATCTCAAGCCGGCTCCGTAAGGGAATAAATGGCAATTAAAACCACAGAGGCTGTAAAGAAACAGTTGTGTGGAGGGATAAGATTTTGTGAGGGGGAACATGCGTCTGCATTTTAATGCGGTTGGCGCTGGCGGGGCAGACGGGTCCGGACGGACGGGCAGACAGGCGGGCTCGGTCATGGCCGTGGCCATGCTGGTGCTGGCGGCGCTGTCTCTGTCTTCTTTGCTGGCCTTGACCATGGTGCCCAATGACAGCGCCATGCTGCGCAACAACCGGGACTATCGGCGGATGTTGTACCGGGCCGAGACCCGGCTGGCCCTGGCCGCGCAAAACCATCGCACCACCTGGCCGGCCCCGGACTCCGTCCTGGTTGACGCATCTGTTCCCCCCGCCCTGCTTCAATTCAATCCTTTTACCCCTGCAGGCCAGCAGGGAACACGCTTC
>CAYTQK010000197.1:0-6378 GCA_964439745.1 uncultured Desulfobacterales bacterium | reverse complement strand
AACACCGCCGGCCGTCCACTCGTCATATCGAATTGCGCGGGGCGGCGGCCAACAACCTGCAGCACCTGGACGTCACCTTTCCCCTGGGCAACCTGGTCTGCGTCACCGGCGTATCCGGCTCGGGCAAATCCACCCTTGTCCTGGACACCCTTTACCGCGCCCTGGCCCAGCGCCTGTATCATTCCCGCAAACCCGCCGGACATTATGAGGAATTGATCGGCATTGAGCAGGTGGATAAAGTCATCAATATCGACCAGTCGCCCATCGGCCGGACCCCCCGCTCCAATCCCGGCACCTATACCGGTGTCTTTACCTTTATCCGGGAACTGTTCGCCAGAACCCCGGAAGCCCGGGCCAGGGGGTATAAACCCGGACGGTTCAGCTTCAACGTCAAGGGCGGCCGCTGTGAAGCCTGCGGCGGTGACGGCATCATTAAAATTGAAATGCATTTTCTGCCGGATGTTTTTGTGGCCTGTGATGTCTGCAAGGGGAAACGCTACAACCGGGAAACCCTGGAAGTACGCTACAAAGGCAAGACCGTCGCCGAGGTCCTGGAACTGACAGTCAACCAGGCTATGGAATTTTTCAAGAATATAGGCAATATCCGAACCAAGCTCCAGACCCTGGTGGATGTCGGGCTGGGGTATATCCACCTGGGTCAGCCGGCCACCACCCTGTCCGGCGGGGAGGCCCAGCGCATCAAGCTGGCCCGGGAACTGAGCAAGCGCGGAACCGGACAGACAGTCTATTTTCTGGACGAGCCCACCACCGGCCTGCACCTGGATGACATTAACAAGCTGCTGCAAGTGACCGGCCGGCTGGTGGATGCCGGCAATACCGTCATCATCATCGAGCACAACCTGGATGTCATCAAACATGCCGACTACATTATCGACCTGGGCCCGGAAGGCGGCAATGATGGCGGTCGCCTGGTGGCCAGCGGCACTCCCGAAGCCGTCAGCAAAATCGCCGCCTCTCATACCGGCCGGTTTTTGCAACCCGTCCTGAACATGGACACATGAAATAGTGACGGCAGTCAGAGATGCGTCCTTGTTTTGATCCGCTCAGCCGGTTGTCAGCCGGCGCGATATCCGGTTGGAATGCGTTTTTAAATTTGACAATTCATTTTTTTCATTATAATATTTTAAATTCAGGCAAACACGTTACGCGGCGACAGATGCTGCACGATGAAGGTGAGGGAGCAGGGTTCAGGGTTTAGTGGAGGAATTGAATGCCGGTTATCAACAGCCTGCTGGATACTGATTTTTCTCAATTAACGATGGCACAGATTGTTTTGCACATGCATCCGGATGCGCATGTCCGCTATCGTTTTGAATGTAAAAACAAAAAGAAAATCGGCCATATTCAGGAAATCAACCACGAGATTGATCAGCTGTGCCGCCTGCGCTTCACGGATGAGGAACTGGAGTTCCTGGATGCTTTTCCCTGCTTCAAGAAGGATTTTATCGAATATTTGCGGCTGTTTCAGCTGAACCGCAAGTATATCAAGGCCTACCTGGACAATGACCGGCGTTTACAGATCGACATCGAAGGTCCCTGGATTTCCACCCTCCTGTTTACCGTACCCACCCTGGCCATTGTCAATGAAATCTACGCCAAGTACCAGAGCATCAATGCCAAGGGATTTCACAGTGTTGAAGACACTCTTAATACCGGCGAAGAACGCCTGGCCAAAAAAATCAATCACCTGACCACTCTTCTCAAGACCGGCCAGTTATCCGGCTTTAAATTCGCCGATTTCGGGACTCATCACCGGTACTCCCATTACTGGCATGACACCGTCCTGGAAACGCTGAAAAAAAAGCTTCGCTCCTATCTCTTTGTGGGTACCAGCAACGCCTATTTTGCCATGAAGCACAAACTCAAACCGGTCGGGACCATGCGCCATGAATGGCTGATGGCCTACCAGCAGCTGGGCACCCGCCTGGAACTGAGCCAGAAGGTGGCTCTCAAGGACTGGATTCAGGAATTCAACGGAGAACCCGGTATCGCCATAACCGACGTGGTCGGATTCAACGCCTTTTTGCGGGATTTTGACCTGTACCAGGCTAAGCTTTTCGACGGCTGCCAGCATGACAGCGGCGACCCCACCTCCTGGTGTGTCAAGCTGATCGAGCACTTTGACAAACTCGGCATTGATCCCAAAACCAAATCGGTCATGTTCTGTGATAACGTCAGTATTGATACCGCCATTGAACTGCATGAAACCCTGAGTGAAATGATCGACATCACCTCCGGCACCGGCAGCGATTTAACCCATGACGTGGGTGTGATTCCCTTGAATATCCGTTTTAATCTGGTGGAATGCAACGGCGGTCCGGTCGGCCGGATTGCCGACGATTCCGGAAAAACCTCCTGTGAAGACCCCAAGCACCTGGCCAGCCTGAAGGAAGTTTTTGGAATTGACGGCTGATACCGGGCGTTGGCGATTCATGGCACGACAATTGCCGCCCCTGCAAAACCAATCATCACAAAACCGGTTGCCGGCCCAGCCAGGAAAAAAGATGAACATTACCAATGACAGGTCTGCGCGCGTCTGCCTTTCGCCATACGCTTTTCTTTTTGCGGTCGGCTTTCTTCTGGCGGCCGTGCTGCTGTGCTGCCCGCCCGGCCTTGCGGCGGAGGATTCCTTCGCCTCTTTACGGCGGCAATTGAAGCAGGACGGCTTTGATCCCGGCCGCATCGACGCATATTACGACAATCATCACCTTCGCTTTGAAAAAGAAACGGTCGCCCGTTATTTCCATCATAGTGAAGCCCGGCTGGACTATGGTCAGTTTGTCACTCCCGCCTCCATCAGCCGGGCCCGCAAGTATATCGAAAAACACCACCAGTGGATGCAGCGGGCAGAGTCGGAATTCCAAGTGGAAAAAGAGATTATTGCCGCCATCATCCTGGTGGAAACCCGTCTCGGCCGGGTGACCGGCCGGGCCGTCACCTTCAACACCCTTTCCTCCATGGCTGCCCTGGCCGATCCGGCGGTGCGGGAATCGTTCTGGCGATCCATTGCAGACGAATCCGGCCTGACCAGGACGGAATACCGGCAGAAAGCAGACAGCAAGTCCGCCTGGGCCTACAAGGAATTAAAAGCCTTCCTGGTCTATCTGGACCGGGAAGACATTGATGATCCGCTGGCCATTTCCGGGTCCTATGCCGGCGCCATCGGCATTCCCCAGTTCATGCCCAGCAACGTGCTGGCCCTCGGGGAGGACGGCGATCTGGATGGCCGCGTCGACCTGTTTACCCATGCTGACGCTATTCTGAGCGTCGCCCGCTACCTGCACTATCACGGCTGGCGGCCGGGTATCGGCGGAGATGACGCCCGCCGGGTGTTGCGGAGCTACAACAACAGCGGCTATTACGTGGATACCCTGTTAACCATCCGGCAGCGCCTGAAGGAATAATTGTGCCCTCCCTACCCATCATCGTCATTGCCGTGGGCCTGATCTGCTACACCCTGACCTGCTGGGCCTTGATCGACGTGGCCCAGCGCCGGTTTTCATCAATCGTGGAAAAAGCGATCTGGGCCGGAGTAGCTTTTTTTCCCTTTTATCGGCTGGCTGATCTACCTGCTTTTCGGCAGGCGTCGGGGGTCGTGCCGCCTGCCGCTGGATGGTAACTCTCCTTGAGGCTGCAGCCAACTGACATTTTGGATACATCGAAACAAGAGGCCGTAACCATGAAAACAGAACCGGGAAAAAATGACTGGGTTTTCGCGGTGATTGAAAATCCGGGGGCAAAAGAAAGTTTTCTGGGGTATACAGACCGGGAAACAAACATACCCACCATTCCGATTTTTCTGGACAAAGAAGATGCCCAGGCCTGCTTTCCCAAACTGCCCCAGCAGGTGAACGGAAAATATGAAATTCAGGCGGTGCTTTTCAGTGAACTATGCCGGGACGCGGCCAGGAACGAATTTGAAATCGTTCTGTTGAATGGACAGGGGGTTATCGTCAACCGGATCAATCCGGCCGCAGCCGCGGCTGACGAATCCTGTTAGTTGCTACAAAACTGCTCCGGCCGCGGATCAGAAAAAAGGCTGCGCCCGCCGGATTGCGGATGGTCCTTGACCTTTGCATTGTTTTCTGTTTTAATAATATTTAATATATATGACAAGCCTGTAAAAAGTCTTTTTTACAGGCAGTGTTAAGTTTTAAGTTATTAAGTAAAATCAAAAACTTATATTTTTATTATTGGACGGGCATAACATATTTTAAACTTTTTACGAAGCCATCATATATAGCGTCCTTTCAAAGCAGGCCGCAGCCGTGATCGCGCAGATTTGGACCGACAGCGACAACAGGAGCCTCCGTGGAGCAGTAAAAAAGGAAAACAGATGACGGCCATTAAACAGAGAAGGGCGTATCCCCGCATCCGGTGTGAAGTGCCTATTGTCCTTACAACAGACCCGGCATCTCCCCCCCATCATTCGGCTACCATGAAAAATTACAGCGACGCGGGACTGTATTTTGAATCGAGCCTGGAGCTGGAAGAAGGCATGGAGATCCTGCTCAAGGCCGATGATGAATCGGTTCTGGATCCCGTTACCGCCGGCACCTGGGAAATACGCCGGGCCGAGGTTCGCTGGTGCATGGCTGTTGCTGTAAGAGATGAACTGACCCGCTTTGGCTGTGGCGTAGCCTATATTGCCAACGGTGAATCCTCTACCAATGAAGACTCATCACTGATGTAATCCGCCATGGTCCCTTCCCGATATTTACATACATCCTGTCCAGCACGTTTCCGTTCTGCCGGTTACTTCGACTCGGCCTCAGTGCCGGTATCACCGTCTCCGAACTCCATGAAACGACACCGGACCGCCCGATTTATCCGGGCCGGCATCTTGTTTTTTCTGATATTCCTTGTCGTCGGCCCGGCCCTGTGCCGGGAACCGGCCCCCGCAGAACTCTCTGCCGACATGATTCTCAAACGGCTGGAAAAACGGTATGACAAGGTCGGCTTTACCGCCCGCTTTACCCAGACATCTACGCTGAAAGCCATGGATATCAAAGATACGGCTTCCGGCCGGGCCTTTTTCAAGCGTCCGGGGAAAATGCGCTGGGAGTATGAAGAACCTACACCGCAGCAGATCATCACCGACGGCGAGCGCTTATGGATTTATAAACCCGAAGAGAACCAGGTCGTTGTTGGAAAAGCGCCGACTCTTTTCGGAAAAGGAGGGGGCGTCGACCTGCTCACCCAGATCAAAAAAATTCCAGAACAGTTTACGGTCGAACGAGTGCCGGACCCGGATCAGCAGAACACCTTTCAGCTGGAGCTGACCCCCCGACAAGAGACCAAAAATGATGATGTAGCCGCCCTCTACCTGACCATAAGCCGGGATTCATTTGACCTGGTCGAGATCCAAACCGTCAGCCCGTACGAAGACACCACCACCATTGCCTTCCAACAGATCGAATTTGTCGATCAAATGGACGACAAGAGGTTTTCCTTTGAGATTCCGCTGGAAGCTGATGTCATTACCCTTGACAATCAACAACAAAAACCAGCGCCATGACCATCACCGCAACCATTGCCCGGCGTAAGAGCGAAAAAAACGCCATTATTCTGGCCCACAACTACCAGCCCCCGGAGATCCAGGACCTGGCCGACCTGTGCGGCGACTCCCTGGAGCTTTCCATCAAGGCCGCCGAAACCGATGCGGATGTGATCGTTTTCTGCGGGGTCCATTTCATGGCCGAGACCGCCTCCATCCTCTGCCCGGAAAAAACCGTACTGCTGCCGGCCAAGGAGGCGGGCTGTCCCATGGCCGACATGATCACCCCGGAATCCCTGGCAGCCAAAAAAAAGGAGCTCGGCGAACTGCCGGTGGTCACCTATGTCAACTCCTCGGCCGCGGTCAAGGCCGTTTCCACCGTCTGCTGTACCTCGGCCAATTCCATCAAGATAGTCGAAAGCTTGGACGCCCCGGAACTCCTGATGACCCCGGACAAAAACCTGGCCGCCTACACCGCCGCCCATACCAGCAAGACCATCCACCGCTGGAACGGCTGCTGCCCCATTCATGATGCCCTGCGGGCCGGGGATGTTCACCGGGCCAAAAAACGGTTTCCCGAGGCGGCGGTGATGGTTCACCCGGAATGCCGGCCGGAAGTGACGGCCCTGGCCGACGCGGTGCTGAGCACCTCCGGTATGCTGCGATACGCTCAGTCATCGCCCAGGGAAAGCTCTCTGGTCGGTACGGAGAACGGCCTTCTCTACCCCCTGCAAACGGCCTGCCCGGACAAGTCCTTTCACCCGGTTTCGGAAAAAATGATCTGCGCCGACATGAAACGCATCCAACCGGACGCCGTGGCCATCTGCCTGGCCGACCTGCCGCCGGAGGTCAGGGTGCCG
>CAYTQK010000196.1:0-6427 GCA_964439745.1 uncultured Desulfobacterales bacterium | reverse complement strand
CAGTAGACCATTGTTCTGGAGGCCGCACACCAGAGTGTCGGAGCCGCCCCAGAGCCTCGGCTGAGTTTAGCGCTTGAAGTGCGTGCAGATCTGGGTGGCCAGGATCCGTTTGGCCTCGTCCTGCCGGATGATATACTGCTCCAGGTAGCCGGCCAGTTCCTCGGGTTTCAGGTCAAAGTTCAGCACCGTGCCGGCGCCGCCGGAATGCGATTCTTCCCCGGCTGAATCGGTTTCCGGGGCGACCACCGGCGAGACCAGCTTGACCGTGTCACCGTACTTGTCCTGGAGGAACTCTCCGATTTCTTTTTCGATCTTTTTGGGATCAAGGGGCTTGTCATTGGATATTTTCATCATGTTCAATTATTTCATCTCCTTTATGGAGGAAAATCTCCGATTTTCTATTGGTTTTCTTGTAATCCAGTGGATTGTTGATGTCCAATTCTATTGAAATAAACTATAATCATTCTCCTTGAAAAATCAAGGTATCCACCGCCCCCCGAATGAGCGGCGGCTTGCCACCGACCTTTTGTTCTGATATATATTATGAGCGCCTGACCTGGATGGTTTCTTGTCTTGTAAAGTATGGAGTAGATATCAAAATTATTAGCAGGCGGTATATCCATGAAAGGATATGTACAGGTATACACGGGCGACGGCAAGGGCAAGACCACGGCCGCCCTGGGGCTGACCCTGCGGGCGGCGGGAGCCGGCTTGCGGGTGTATATCGGCCAGTTTTTAAAAAATGGGGATTACAGTGAAATCAAGGCGTTGCAGTATTTTTCCGAGCTGGTGACGGTGGCACAGTTCGGAATGGGACGCTTTGTCCGGGGCAAACCTTCCGCCGAGGAGGTGACCGCTGCCGAAGAGGGTCTGGCCCGGATCCGGGCGGCCCTGACCGGCGGGCGGTATGACCTGGTCATTGCCGAAGAGGCCAATGTCGCTGTTGCCTGCGGATTGTTTTCCGAAAAACAATTGTGCGACCTGATCGAAGCCCGGCCGGACACGGTGGAACTGGTCATTACCGGCCGCAGCGCCCCGGCCGGCGTGCTGGAACGGGCCGACCTGGTCACGGAAATGAAAATGATCAAGCATTATTTTCAGAAAGGGGTGGCCGCCCGCATCGGAATTGAAAAATGAGGGCAAAGTCAAAAGCGCCCTCGGTTTTGGATGAGACCACCACGGTCGGTTATTCTTTTTTGTCACATTCCCAGATTCGCACCATGCCCATCAGGGCGCTTTTCTCCCGAACTACGCGCAGGCCGGTTTTCCGGAACAGGCCGGGTCCGCCCCCGGCGGCCAGGTAGGATCGGAAAAAGTGGTAGTGGAGGATGCCCACCGTCAGCTCCAGCCCGTGCATGGCCATGGCGCTGAGCAGGGCCGGGCTTGCGGCATAATCGGCGATGATCTGTCGCCGGGAGACCCGGATCATCTCCTTGATTGCGGGCAGGCGCAGGTCGGTCTCCATTTCGTGCAGTACCAGGGTCATGGTGGCCAGGTCGAATTCATTATCATCAAACCGGCTCAGGTCGGCGGCGTCGGCCAGGTCAAAGGAGATATTACCGTTCTTTCGCCGGGCCTCCTGCCTGCGGGCAAAAGCGATCATCCGGTCGGACCGGTCAATGCCCAGGCCGGCGCGGACGCGGGGGGCCATTTGCAGCAGTTGATGACCGGTACCGCAGCCCACGTCCAGCACGCTGGCTTCGGGCGGGGCCAGTTCGGCGATGTGATTCCGCATATACCGGGTAAAAGGGTCAAAAAAGGTGTGGTACAGTAACCCGGCGTAAAAATCGTTCTTTGGTGTCACCGGCATGCTGCTTCCTCGTTTGGTTGCGGGTGAGCCCTTACCCTACCAATCTTCACCTGGATGGCAAGCCTTTTTTGCCGCCGCCGGGCTGCCGGCAAAGCCCCGGCTTGTCAGCCGGACCGGTTGTGTGGTACAAGATGATTTGATGGCGGCCGATTATTTTTATAAGGTATTGTTTTTTATCTATATTTAACTGGTGCCGCGCGGACTGACCAAAGCGGGCCGCGCAAAGGGCAGGTAAAGCATGAAAGAAACCATGCTGGTGACCGGCGGCTGCCGCAGCGGTAAAAGTGCCTATGCCCAGCGGGCGGCCGAACAGATGGCCGTGACAGACCGGTATTTTCTGGCTACCTGCCAGCCGGCCGACGAGGAAATGCGCCAGCGGGTCGCCCGGCACCAGCAGGACCGCGGAGAGCAGTGGCAGACCCGGGAGTGCCCCCTGGATATCGAACCGGTGCTCCGGGATATGGAAAATGACCAGGCCGTGGTGCTGGTGGACTGCCTGACCCTGTGGATGAGCAACCTGCTGGCCGTCACCGAAGACCCGGCAAAAATCGAGCGGCGTGTTGCGGGCCTGGTCGAAGCGGTGGACCAGACCGTTGCCAGCGTCATCCTGGTCAGCAACGAGGTCGGCTGCGGCATTGTGCCGGAAAACCGCCTGGCCCGCCTGTACCGGGACATGGTCGGGCTGGCCAACCAGGCCCTGGCGCGGCAGGTCGATCATGTCGCCTGGATGGTTTCCGGGATGCCGGTAATTGTCAAGGGAGAAGGGATGCCCTCGTGAAGACCCTCCTGTCGGCTCTTCGGTTCACCACTCTTTTGCCCCTGGGGCGGGGAAAGTTCGCCCCCCGGGCCATGGTGGCGGGCATGCCCCTGGCCGGGCTGGCGATCGGGCTGCTCCTGGCGGGATTTGACTGGCTGGTCGCATCGCTCTGGCCGCTGCCGGCGGTAGCCGCCCTGGACCTGGTCTTTCTGGCCGTTATCACCGGCGGGTTGCACCTGGACGGGGTGGCGGATACTGCCGACGGCCTGTACGGCGGCCACGACCGGGATACCGCCCTGGCCATTATGAAGGACAGCCGCACCGGCGCCATCGGCGTGGTGGCCCTGGTCTGCTGCCTGGCCGTGAAATGGGCCGGGCTGGCCAGCCTGGAAGAAGACCGCTTTTTGCTGCTGGTCCTGGTACCCGCCTTTGCCCGTTCCGGCAGTCTCTTCGGCTTCCGGGCACTGCCCTATGGCCGGCCCGAAGGCGGCACGGCCGGCGCCTTTTTCGATGCGGACCGTTCCTGGTCCGCCTTCCGCTGGTTTCTGCCGGTGGTGGTCCTGTCGCTGTTGGCCGGCAGCCGGTTTTTCATGATCAATCTCGGCTTTGTCCTGGTTACGGCAGGTATGCTGTGGTTTTACAAAAAAAAGGTCAACTGCATTACCGGCGATATGCTGGGCGCCATGATCGAGGTGACCGAGGCGCTGCTGTTTCTGCTGGTGGCGGCCGGGTAGAAAAACAATGTCAAAATTAGAACGGCCAAGTCAAACGTTCAAGATCAAGGCGCGCGAATTCCTCGGAATGCAGCTTACTGAAAGTACGTTTAATTTCGAGGGATGAAGCGCAACGCCGATATCGGACGTTTGACTTTGTCGTCATAAGGTAAAAAAGTATGCTCCAGGGACACGGCGGCAACATCTACGAACTGGCCCGGCAGCAGGACTGTGACCCGTCCGAAATTACGGACATGAGCAGCAATGTCAATCCCCTGGGACCGCCGCCGGGATTGTCGGCCTTTTTGCAGGAGAACCTGGACCGGATCCGGGCCCTGCCCGAGGTGGATGCCGGCGGGATCTGCCGGGCCTTTGCCGCCTGCCACCAGGTGGACCCGGTCCGGGTGGTCGCCGGCAACGGCACCACCCAGATCATTTACAGCCTGCCCCGGGCCCTGGACAGCCGCCGCGCCCTGATACTGACACCGACCTATGCCGATTACGCCGATGCCTGCGCCCTGAACCAGGTGCCCGCTGATTTTTTTACGGCCGCCGCCGAAGAGGAATTCCGGCCCTCCCTGTCCGCGCTGTCCGATGCCATCGGCAGTGCCGGCGCGGACCTGGTTTTTATCTGCAACCCCAACAATCCCACCGGCGTCTGGATCCCCACGGCCGGGATCCGGGACCTGTGTGCCGCCCATCCGGCTACGCGTTTTGTCATCGACGAAGCCTATCTGCCGTTTATGCCGGACAGCCGTTCCCTGACCCTGGTGGGGTCGGACCTGCCGGAAAATATAATCGTCTTGAATTCCATGTCCAAAATTTTCCGCATTCCCGGGCTGCGCATCGGTTTTGCCGTGGCCGCGCCGGAAATCATTGAGCGGGTGACGGCCGTTACCCTGCCCTGGAGCGTCAACAGCCTTTCCCAGGCGGCCGTGGAGTGGCTCATGTCGCATCCTGAGGAGACCGGGCAATTTGTCGCCCAGACCGTGGCCCTGCTGGCCACGGAAAAAAAATGGCTGGCCGGGCAGCTGGCCGATAATCCCGTGGTCCGGCCCCTGCCGTCGCATACCTCGTTTGTCCTGGCGGCCCTGGCCGGCGAACATACCGCGGAAACGGTCTGTTACTTTCTGGGGCAACACCGGATGCTGATCCGGAACTGCGCTAATTTTAAAGGGCTGTCCGCGGACTATATCCGGATTTCCCTGAAAACCCGGCCGGAAAACAGCCGGCTGGCCGCGTATTTGAATCAACTTCAATAACAGGCAGCTTCACGTCAATCAGTCAGAGGAGGGGACATACCATGGAAAATCCCATTACCGATTACTGGCAGACCCGGCTGGCGGAAACCGCCCGGGCCCTGGAAAAAAATAATTTCGAGGTTCACCTGGCCGATAGTGCCGAAGCCGCCCGGAACCTGGCCGTAGAAAAGATCATTCCGGCCCTGGCCCCGCGGAGCGTGGCCTGGGGGGGATCACTGACCTTTACCAGCACCGGCCTGTATGAAGCCCTGCGGGACCGGGGTGACCTGACCGTGCTGGACACCTTTGACAAGAGCCTGCCCCGGGAAGAGAGCCTGGAGCGGCGGCGCCAGGCCCTGCTGACCGACCTTTTTGTCACCGGCACCAACGCCATTACCGACAGCGGCAAGCTGGTCAACCTGGACATGATCGGCAACCGGGTGGCGGCCTATGCCTACGGGCCCAGGCACGTGCTCATCCTGGCCGGCCGCAACAAGCTGGTTCCGGACGTGGAGGCGGCCGTGGCGCGCATCAAGAATTACGCCGCCCCGGTCAACACCCGCCGCCTGGACAAAAAGACCCCCTGCGCCAAGACCGCCGCCTGCCAGGACTGCTCCAGCCCGGACCGCATCTGCAATACCTGGGTGATCACGGAGAAATCCTTTCCGGCGGGCCGTATCAAAATTATACTCATCAACCAGGACCTGGGATTTTAACCCGTGTTTGATATCTCCTGGTATATCATCGCGGCCGCCCTGGCCCTGGACTGGCGGTTCGGCGATCCGGATTTCTCGGCCCACCCCATCCGCCTGATGGGCAAGGTCATCACCGCGGCCGAACCGGTTTTCCGCCGGCTGCCCGGTTCGCCGGTGCGGGCCGGCCTGGTCTTCGCGGTGGTACTGGTGGCCGGTGCCGGGGGCATGGCCGTCCTGGTGCTTCACCTGGCCGGGATGATCGCGCCGCTGCTGGCCGACCTGGCCGCCATTGGTCTGCTCTATTTCTGCGTTTCCGCCCGTGGGCTGGCGCAGGCCGCCCTGGTCATTTACGAGGACCTGGCGGTCGGGGAGCTGACCGCGGCCCGGCAGAATCTTTCTCTCATCGTCGGCCGGGAGGTGGAGAGACTCACCGAAGCGGGTATTTCCCGGGCGGCGGTGGAGACGGTGGCCGAAAACCTGGTGGACGGTGTCATGGCACCGCTGTTCTTCGCTGTTATCGGCGGGGTGCCGCTGGCCGTGGCCTATAAAATGGTCAATACCCTGGATTCCATGGTGGGATATAAGAACGAGCAATACCTGCTTTTCGGCCGGGCCGCCGCCCGCCTTGATGACGCGGCCAATTTTATCCCGGCGCGTCTGTCGGTGGCCATTATTCCGGTGATGGCGAGCATCCTTTTCCGCAGCGGCTGGGCCGCCCTGGTCACTGCCGTCCGGGAAGGCCGGCATCACAGCAGTCCCAATGCCGGTTATCCGGAAGCGGCCTTTGCCGGCGCCTTGTCCCTGTGGCTGGGCGGGCCCAATTATTACCACGGCCGCCTGGTGGACAAACCCCGCATCGGGTACGGCCTGGGCGAGGCCGCGCCGGAACACATTATGTAGGCCTGCCGGCTGTTGATGTTCTCCGCCGGACTGGCCGGCCTGGCCGCGGTGGCGGCCGCTTTCTTCTGGTAAAGAAGCCCTCAATCGCGATCAAGGAGAGAAAGGCGTATGAAACCGATTCTGCTGGTACTGGTCGTTCTGGTGCTGCTGCCCCTGTTTTCCTCCTGCAGGTTTTCCCGCAAACTTCTCTATTATCCCGATACCATTTCCCCGGCCCGCCAGCAGTTTCTCCAGGAAAACTATCCCCACCTGACCCGGCTGGAAATTCCCGTGGCCGAAAATATCCGGCTGCGGGGCTGGCTCATCGAAAA
>CAYTQK010000195.1:0-6478 GCA_964439745.1 uncultured Desulfobacterales bacterium | reverse complement strand
GCCGGGGGAGGGGGGGGGGGCCCCCGGGGGGGGGCGGGCCGCGGGGGCCGGGGGGGGGGAAAGGGCCAGGGCGGACAATTTCCGGAGCGGGGGCTTTGTCATCCTGGAGGACTCCGGCCGCGGTCCCGCTCCGGACACCGCCCCGGAGGATATCCTGGAGGCGGCCGGGCAGGCCGGGGCGGATTTTATGATAAGCGGCGAAATCACCCTCAGCCCGGGCGGACAAAGCGCCGGCGGCGAACCCGCCTCCTGGTCGGCCCGGGGGATGGTTCGTGCCCTGGCCGTCGAATCCGGCCGCCAGGTAGCCGAGACCGACACCGACAGCCGGCAACCTTCCGGTGAGGAAATTTCCAGCGCCAGGAAGGCCCTGGCCGCCGCCGGCACAGCCGCCGCCGACCGGCTGGCACCGGCCCTGGTGAGCGCCTTCTCGCAGGTATCCGGCCGCTCCCGAAACGTAGAAATCATTGTCCGGGGTGATGACTACCTCGGCGCGCTCAACCGTCTCAACCGGCAAATGGAAAACATGGAAATGGTAACTGCTTTCCAGTTGAAGGAGATGGCCGTTGACCAGGCGATTTTCAGCGCCGCCTGCACCGGCGACAGCTCGGAACTGGCCGCCGCCCTGGAAGCGGCCGACGGGCCCCTGGCGATCCAGATAACAGACGTGACCGAAAACCGTATTATCATCCGTGTTACCGGCTCCCGGTAACACGGATATTTCATGAAATGTCCGGGATAAAAGGGGTGCCATGAAAGAGTCGAAGTCTCCGAGCCGCTACCGGAAACTGGGGCTCATCGGCCGCCTGGCCGAGGATGTCGTGCTGCTGCTGGCCATGATCCGGGACCTGGTCCTGGGCCGGTACCGCCGGCTGCCGGCCTGGTCGCTGCTGGTTCTGTGCGGCGCCATCGCTTACATCCTCTTTCCGTTCGATCTGCTGCCGGACTATATTCCCGGCTACGGCCAGATCGACGACGCTATCGTAGCCCTGGGGTGCCTGTTTTTTCTGGAAAAAGACCTGACCGTTTACAAGGCGTGGCGAAACCATCAAGGAGGTTGATCATGGACACAACCACTCCCATCCGCCAGGCGGCGGAAATCCTGGCCCGGGCCTCCAACGCGGCCGCCTCTTCCGGTGCCGGTATCTCCGCGGAAAGCGGCATCGCCACCTTTCGAGATGTGGGCGGGGTGTGGGACCGGCTGAACCCCGCCGAAGTCGGCACCACCGAGGGGCTGATGTGCGCCCTGGAGCAGAACGCCGGCCGGTTCGTACCCTTCTTCCTGGAGCTGCTGACCGCCCTGGAGGAGGCCGAACCCAATCCCGGCCATGTCGCCCTGGCCGACCTGGAAGCCATGGGCATTCTCAAAACCGTTATCACCCAGAATATCGACAATCTTCACCAGGAAGCGGGCAGCACCACGGTAGTCGAGGTGCACGGCAACGGGTTCCGGCTGCGCTGCCTCTCCTGCGAGCGCACCGTGGCGCATCCCCGCAAGGAGCTGCTGCGGGAAACCCGGAACAGCATTACCACCCTGGCTGAATATTCCCTGTCGGCCTTTATCGAGCTGATGCCCAGGTGCGATTACTGCGGCAGCGTCATGCGGCCGGATGTGGTCATGTTCGGCGAATCGGTCCGGGCCCTGCCACTGGCTTTTGAAGCCGCCGCCAACTGCGATGTCATGCTGGCCCTGGGCACCTCGGGAGTGGTTTTCCCGGCCGCCAACCTGCCCTATGAAGCCAAAAAAAGCGGTGCCCGGGTGATCGTGGTCAATCCTCATGAAAACGCGTTTTCCCGGGTATCTGATGTCTATGTTCCCATGAAAACCGGGGAAGCCCTGCCGCAGATCGTAGCCGCGGTAAAGGAGATCCGGGGAGTGCACTGACGGAACCGGACAACCGGCCGTGATGCCCCGCACCGGGGCGTTGGCGGACCGGCAAAATAAGAAAGGCTTTTACGCAGCCGTCAACCGCAAAAAGCCCGCAATCCAGGAGTCACAAGGGGGAGAGCATTATGAGCGACGAGCGTTTCTGGACCCGTTCCTATGATCCCGGGGTAAGCGACCTGGACCCGGCGGTATGGGAAACCACCTACACCGCGGCCATTCAGCCGGCGTTTCAGAAATACCGGGACAAGACCGCCCTGTCCTACATGGGGGTCGACATCACCTTTGGCGAACTGGACCGCTATGCCAACCGCTTTGCCCGCATGCTCCTGGACAACGGCCTGCAAAAGGGGGATGTGGTCGGCATCAACCTGCCCAACATCCCGGAATATGTCATTGCCTGGCTGGGCACCCTGCGGGCGGGGTGCGCCGTGTCCGGGGTTTCCCCACTGCTGTCCGCCGGGGAGATGAAGCACCAGCTGAGCGATGCCCGGGCCCGGGGCCTGGTCACCCTGGATGCCATTTTCGCCGGCCGATTGACCGGCATCGCCGCCGACCTGCCCGACCTGAAGGTGGTGGCGGCCGCCAGCGTGGGCGGCTTTCTGCCGGCGGTCAAACGCTTCCTCGGCAAGCGGCTGGGCAAAATTCCCACCGGCAAGGTGTCCGCCCTGCCGGGCAAGCAGGTGATGAAAATGGAAGCGGTCATCAAGACTACCGCCTACCCGGATACGGATCCGGCGGTGGACCTGACCCCGGACGACCTGGCCTATATCCAGTACACCGGCGGTACCACCGGCCTGCCCAAGGGCGCCATGCTGACCCATCGCAACGTGGTGGCCGACCTGTTCATCACCCAGCACTGGCTGGGCTGGGAAGAGGGCCGGGGCCTGGCCCTGTCCGGGTTTCCCTTTTTTCATATTGCCGGCCTGTTTTTCAACAAGAACTGCGTCTACCTGGGCTGGACCCAGGTGCTCATTCCCAATCCCCGGGATACTGATCATATCTGCAAGGAGATCGAAAAACATCAGCCCTCGGTCCTGGTCAATGTCCCTTCCCTGTATCAGCTCCTTTTGGCCAATCCCCGCTTTCAGCAGCTGGACCATACCCCCCTGGAGGTCTGCATCTCGGCGGCCTCGCCCTTTCCGGAAGAATCCCAGCGGGAGCTGGAGCGCATCGTCGGCGCCGGCAAGCTGCTGGAGGTGTACGGCATGACCGAAACCGCCCCGCTGACCACCATGAACCCCCTGCACGGCAAAAAAAAGCTGGGGCACATCGGCCTGCCCCTGCCCAACACCGACCTCTGCCTCAAGGATCCGGCCACAGGCGAGCGGGTGGCCGCCGGAGAGGCCGGTGAGATCTGCGTCAAGGGTCCCCAGGTCATGCCGGGCTACTTTAACCAGCCCGAGGAGACCCGCCGGGTTTTTGATGACGAGGGGTACCTGCATACCGGGGACGTAGCCGTGTTTGACGAAGAAGGCTTTCTGCGCATCGTCGACCGCACCAAGGACATGATCATCGTCAGCGGCTTCAAGGTCTTTTCCCGGCGGGTGGAGGATATCCTCACCCAGCACCCGGCCGTGGACGTCATCGCCATCATCGGCCGGGACAACCCGGAGCGCCCCGGCTCCGAGCTGGTGGAAGCCTACGTCACCCCCCTGACCTCCGCTGCCATGGCCGACGACCCGGCAGCGCTCAAAGCCGACCTCCTGGCCTTCGCCAAAGAGCATCTCTCCCCGTACGAAGTTCCCAAGGAAATACACATCATTAAGGAGATGCCCCTGACCGCCGTGGGCAAGATCGACAAAAAAGTGCTGCGGAAAAAACAGGAATAACCAGAAGGCATACCGGAAAAACGTGAATTACCGGACCGGCTGGGGCATAAAGCTGTATTGGTCATAAATTCAGGCAAGGCGTCCCCTGCTCGGGCAAGCTCAAATCACCGGGACATTGGGATGCGGCAAACAAACCAAGGAGGCACAAATGAAAAAAATCAGCTGGTTGTTGGTTGGATTGCTGGCAATAGCCCTGTTTATCGGGGCCAACACCGCCGGTGCGCAGGATCTGAGTGTGGGGTATCAGGGGTTGATCGGCAGTGGCAATAACATGCTCAGCGGCGTCAGCGTTAGGAACTGGAATGAAAACATCGGTTTTGAAGGCACCCTTTTCCACGGTACCATGACAGCCGATGCCGGCGGCATCGACGGGGATGCCAGCCTCTGGCTCCTGGATGGCCAGGTCATGTATGCCGCGGTGGTCAAGGATCACAGTAAATTTTATCTTGGCGGTGAGCTGGGATATGGTCAATATGACGCCGATGACCTGGGATACGGCGAAGGCGATTTCCTCATGCTCAGCCCCCTGCTCGGCGCGGAATACAGTTTTCAGGAACTGCCGGAACTGGGCTTCAACTGGGAAGTGGCCTATGCCATCATCTTTGCCGAGCATGAGGAGTCCGGCGCCGATGTCGACCTGGACATGACCGGCATCAACGTCACTCTCGGGGTACATTATAAATTTTAGTAGTTGCAAACAGACTGTTCTGACTGCATAAACAATCGCCACGCTTTGCCTGAAAAAAATCAAAGGCCGGCCTGCAAACCAGGCCGGCCTTTGATTTTCTGTCCCCCGCTGATTGTAAAATACCATCTTTCTGCTGCCAAAATACACTTTTCCCCTTATTTCACCTCCTCCTTTTTCCGCTCTATCATTTCACAATCACAGGGTTCGCAGCGCCGGGACCCACTTTCGGAACCAGGAAAAACCAAAGGAGGTCACCCATGGCCGATGCAGATCGCAAACCCACCACCAATGATGCCGGCATACCCGTATCCAGCGACGAGTTTTCGCTGACAGTGGGACCGGACGGCCCCATCCTGCTCCACGACCATTATCTCATGGAGCAGATGGCCAACTTTAACCGGGAGATGATTCCTGACCGCCAGCCCCATGCCAAGGGATCGGGGGCCTTCGGGCACTTCCAGGTAACCGCCGACGTCAGCGCCTATACCCGGGCGGCGGTCTTTCAGCCGGGTGCCAAGACCGAGGTACTGGCCCGGTTTTCCACGGTGGCCGGCGAGGCCGGCAGCCCGGACACCTGGCGGGACGTGCGCGGTTTTGCCCTCAGATTCTATACCGAGGAGGGCAACTACGACATGGTCGGCAACAACACGCCGGTCTTTTTCGTGCGCGACCCCATGAAGTTCCAGCACTTCATCCATTCCCAAAAACGCCGGGCTGACAACGGCCTGCGGGACAACGACATGCAGTGGGACTTCTGGACCCTGTCCCCGGAGTCGGCCCACCAGGTCACCATCCTGATGAGCGACCGCGGCGTCCCCAGAAGCTACCGCCACATGAACGGCTACAGCAGCCATACCTACATGTGGGTCAACGCCCAACTGGAGCGCTTCTGGGTGAAATATCACTTCAAGACCAACCAGGGCATCGACTTTCTCACCCAGGAAGAGGCCGAGCGCATCGCCGGCCAGGATGCCGACTATCACCGGCGGGACCTGCACGAGGCCATCAAGCGGGGGGACAAGCCCAGCTGGACCCTGCAGGTACAGATCATGCCGTTTGAAGAGGCCAACCTGTATCGGTACAATCCCTTTGACCTGACCAAGGTCTGGCCCCACCAGGACTACCCCCCGCAGGAGGTCGGCCGCTTGACCCTGGACTGCAACCCGACCGATTTTCACACCCAGATCGAGCAGGCGGCCTTTGAGCCCAACAGCCTCGTGCCCGGCATCGGGGCCAGCCCGGACAAAATGCTGCTGGCGCGCCTGGTATCCTATGCCGACGCCCACCGGGCCCGCCTGGGGGTCAACTACAAGCAGATCCCGGTCAACCGTCCCAAAAGCCCGGTACATAGCTACAGCAAGGGCGGCACCATGCGGATTGACAACGTCACCGATCCGGTCTACGCCCCCAACTCCAAGGGCGGTCCCCAGGCCGATGCCGAACGCTACCCCGAGACGGCCGTCTGGAGTGCCGACGGCGAGTTCCTCCGCGCGGCCTATTCCAAGCGCCGGGACGACGACGACTTCGGCCAGCCCGGCACCCTGGTGCGCCAGGTCATGGACGACGCCCAGCGGGACCGGCTGGTGTCCAACGTGGTCGGCAGCCTGAAAAACGGGGTAACCCGGCCGGTCCTGGAGCGGGCCTTTGAATACTGGCGCAATATTGATAAGGACGTGGGCGACCGCATTGCCAAAGCATTCAACGGCAAGTGATCGGTTGCAAGCAGGCCGCCGTGCCATGGGCCACGGGCGGCATTGATTGCCACCCGGTCCATCAGAAGGATGGCTGCATGATGAAAGGAAAAGCGCGAAACTGCCGGACATTGCCTCCCAGGAAGACCGTTTATGAAAAAATGGCGCCGCACGGTATGCGACTATATTCTCCAAGGCGACGAGCCGCACGGGAATAGGCAGCAATTGTCTTTTGACTTTTTCCCTGAAGCTTGAGCAGCTCCAGGTGTCGCTGGTACAACCCGTTGAAACGTTTTACTTATGAAGCGTTCATGGTATACTCCTTTCTATCAGCCCGGATATTTCACGAGTCGATTTGAGCGCAGCTGCAAGTCCCGCCCCCGGC
>CAYTQK010000194.1:0-6525 GCA_964439745.1 uncultured Desulfobacterales bacterium | reverse complement strand
TAAGTTGACTATAGCGGGGCTGCATCTTCCCGGTATCTGCGGCCAACTTGAAAACCGTTCGATTCCGGTCTGTCCGAACTTCTCTTTTTTTTCGATTTGTTTTCCGGTGCCGCCGGCGTGGCAGTAAAGCGGCCATGGCCCGGCGCTTTTGTGTTTAGATGCCAACCAATTGAAAATAAAATTAAAAAATTACATGAAAGCAGGCCGTGGTCAAAGCCGCTTAATTTTTAACCAACCGGTGTTCTTGACAATGTCCGATTCATTCTTATTTTTCAAAATAACTGAATGTTTCGCCTAATTTATAAAAATTATTAAATATCTGACGCGGCAGCGAATATTTGAAGCGAGGTGGTAACTTGACCCCGACGGATGAACGTAACGATAAAGAAACGCTGAAAGATCAGAAGGATCCGCAATCCGGTCCAGCCCAGGAAGAAGCCGGACAGGCCGCTGCGGAAACGGAACCGGATAAGGAGACCGTGGTTCCCGAGGATGCCATTGCCGTTCTGGAAGACCGGCTGGCAGCCATGGAAAAGGAAAAAGAGGATTTCAAGGATCGCTTTTACCGGATATCGGCGGAATTTGACAATTACAAGAAACGCGTCGACCGGCAGTGGACGGATTTCAAGAAGTACTCTCATGAGGCGCTGGTCAAGGAACTGCTGACGGTGATCGACAATCTGGAACGTGCCGTGGAAGCGGCCGCCCAGGGCAATGGCGGCGACAGCGGTCTACTGGAGGGGATTCAGATTACCCTGACGGAGATTTTCAAGATTCTGGAACGATTCGGCGTGACCCCGTTTGATTCCAAGGGGGAAAAGTTTGATCCCGGCTTTCACCAGGCTGTTTCCACGCAGCCGGCCGAAGATGTCGGTGCCAATATCGTGTTGGAGGAGCTGCAGAAAGGCTACCTGATCCATGACCGGTTATTGCGGCCGGCCATGGTGGTAGTCTCCGCCGCGCCGAGCGCCTGAGTTCGCGGACCGTGCCGGTGAGACATGAAATGAAATCTCATTTTCAAAAAATGAAAGGATATATAAGGAGGAGACCAAAATGGGTAAAATGATCGGAATAGATCTGGGAACAACCAATTCCTGTGTGGCCGTGATGGAAGGCGGCGAGGCCAGGGTGATTACCAACCCCGAGGGCGGACGGACAACCCCGTCGGTGGTGGCCATTACCGAGGAAGGAGAGCGCCTGGTGGGGCAGGTGGCCAAACGGCAGGCGATTACCAATCCCGAGCATACGGTATTCGGTGTCAAGCGGCTCATCGGAAGAAAGTTTGAATCGCCGGAAGCGCAGAATGACATCAAGATTCTGCCGTATAAAATCGAGAAGGCCGACAACGGCGACGTGCGGATTGTCATCCGGGATAAAAAACACAGCCCGGCCGAGATTTCCTCGTTCATCCTGGCCGACATCAAGCATACCGCCGAAGAGTACCTGGGTGAAAAGGTGACCGACGCGGTTATTACCGTGCCGGCCTTGTTCAGCGACAGCCAGCGCCAGGCCACCAAGGATGCCGGCAAGATCGCCGGACTGAACGTGCAGCGCATCATCAACGAGCCCACGGCCGCTTCTCTGGCTTACGGGCTGGACAAGAAGAACGACGAAAAAATCGCCGTCTTCGACCTGGGCGGCGGTACCTTTGATATTTCCATCCTGGAGCTCGGCGACGGGGTGTTTGAGGTCAAGTCGACCAACGGCGACACCCACCTGGGCGGCGAAGACTTCGACCTGCGGCTGGTGGATTACCTGGCCAGCGAGTTTCGCAAAGACCAGGGGATTGACATCCGTGAAGACAAGATGGCCCTGCAGCGGCTCAAGGAAGCCGCGGAAAAAGCCAAGATGGAGTTGTCTTCCGCGGTCCAGACCGAAGTCAACCTGCCGTTTATTACGGCCGACGCCAGCGGCCCCAAGCATTTGAACATCAAGCTGACCCGGGCCAAGTTCGAGGAACTGGTCAGCGATCTGCTGGAAAAGCTGGAGGACCCCTGCCGCATCGCCTTGAAAGATTCAGGTTTTGGCGCCGATAAGATTAATGAAGTCATTCTGGTCGGCGGCATGACCCGGATGCCGGCGGTCCAGGAACGGGTTAAAAAGATTTTCGGCAGGGAGCCCAGTAAAGGCGTCAACCCCGACGAGGTGGTCGCCATGGGCGCCGCCATCCAGGCGGGCGTGCTCCAGGGTGACGTCAACGACGTGCTGCTGCTGGACGTGACCCCGCTGTCTTTGGGGATTGAGACCCTGGGCGGGGTAATGACCAAGCTGATCGAGAAGAACACCACCATTCCCACCAAAAAGAGCCAGGTGTTTTCCACGGCAGCCGACAACCAGCCGGCCGTGTCCATCCATGTGCTCCAGGGGGAACGGGAAATGGCCCAGGACAACAAGACGCTGGGCCGGTTCGAATTGACCGATATTCCGCCGGCGCCGCGCGGTGTGCCGCAGATCGAGGTGACCTTTGATATCGACGCCAACGGCATCGTCCACGTGTCTGCCAAGGACCTGGGTACCGGCAAGGAGCAGTCCATCCAGATCACCGCTTCCAGCGGGCTCTCCCAGGAGGAGATCGACCGCCTGGTCAAGGATGCCGAAGCGCACGCGGAAGAGGATAAGAAGAAGAAGGAGCTGGTCGAAGCCCAGAACGCGGCCGATTCGCTGGTCTACCAGACGGAGAAATCGCTCCAGGAGATCGGCGAGGACAAGCTGGACGCCGCCACCAAGGCCGATATTGAAGCCAAGGTCGAAGAACTGAAGAAGGTCAAGGATACGGATGATGCCGACCGCATCAAGAAGTTGTCCGAGGAATTGACCCAGGCTTCGCATAAACTGGCCGAAGCCATGTATCAGCAGGCTTCCCAGGAAGGCGCTCAGCAGGCCGGGGGCGGAGCGGCCGCCGGGGGAGCGGCCGGAGATGCCCGGCAGCAGGGCGGCGACGCCACGGATGAGGATGTAATTGCCGACGATTACGAAGAGGCGGATAAGTAAAAACCGGATCCGGCCCAACAGAAAACAGCCGATAAAAACCGCGGAGGATTTTTTCTCCGCGGTTTTTTTGTGCCAGGACGGGAAGCGGATGCGGCCAGGCGGGTGATCCCGGGCCAGCCCGGCCGGCCAAAAAAAAGATTGAAAAATTCGGCCCCTTGTGCGTATTTGTGATATCAGGAATCGGAATGAAACATTGTTTACTGCCTAGATAAGGATGTTTTCCACATGTCATTCGCACAATTTCCTGAAAAACGGGTGTTTATCACCGGCGCCGGTTCCGGTTTCGGCCGGGCCTTGGCCATGGAATTCGCCAGAATGGGATGGCAGGTGGCCATCGCCGAAATCAATCCGGAACGGGCGGCCGAGACCGCCGGGCTGGTCAACCGGGCCGGGGGGCAGGCCCGGGAAATGATCTGCGACGTGTCGCAGCCGGAGAGCCTGGAAGCGGCCGCCGATGAGATCAAGGAGGCCTGGGGGGGGCTGGATATTCTGGTCAACAATGCCGGCGTGGCCGCGGCCGGGCGGGTGGAGAACACCCCCCTGGAAACCTGGGAGTGGATCCTGACCCTGAACACCAAGAGCATTATTTACGGCTGCCGGGCCTTTCTGCCCATGCTCAAGGCACAGGGGTACGGGTACGTCGTCAACATGGCCTCCAATGCCGGACTTGCCTCTTTGCCGGAAATGGGCTGCTACAACGTCACCAAGGCGGCGGCCATTTCCCTGACCGAGACGCTGCGCGGCGAACTGGCGCCCCACAATATCGGCGTGTCCGTCATCTGCCCCACCTTTTTCAAGACCAATCTCATGGACCAGTTCACCTCGCCGGAGGAGGAGCAGCGCCGGATGGCCAACGCCTTTTTCAACAAATCCCGGATTACCCCGGAACAGGTCGCCCGGCACGCCATCAAACGGATCAACAAAAACAAGTTCTACATCATTGCCCAGGCAGACGGCAAATTCATGTGGTATGCCAAGCGGTTTTTTCCGGAAACTTATTTCAAGGTCATGGCGTACATTTATAAGACCGGGAAATTTAAAAAATATCTGGGGATTTGACCGCCTCCTGTCCGGATTCCGCAGAATCGGAGCGGCGGTCAAAAGCAATTGACAACTTCCCCGAAAAAGAAAAAATAATAAATGGGAGATGATTCGGCGGGTTGCCCGGCCGGAGGAACGGATTCCGCAGGGGAGAAAGAAGGCAATCCCGATTCCCTGATGCGACCACACGAAAGGGAGGACGGTCTTTGTTCATACGGCACGCCTGCTTGGTTCTGATTGTCGGCGTAATTACTATTTTGCCCGGGATGTCAACAGCCGAAGACAGCGAGGCTTTTCCGGGCGCTACCCGCACGGCGCCGGAAGCATCCCGGTCTGCCGCCTCCGCTGTTTCGGATCCGGACGCTGGCCAAACCTTTGTGGTCACCTTCGCGGTGGAGCCGCGCCTGGAGAACGGCAAGCTCTATTTCGATGTTACTTCCAACCTGCCGTCCGGGATGCGTTTTATGGCCGCCATTGCCGACGACATGGGCATCATCAATTCCATGGACGCCACCCTGGAACGGGTCGACCTGGTCATCCAGGACGGTGCCATGGAAATCGGTCCCTTTCCCACCTGGAACAACCACTTTCCCTCCGGCGAATATACGCTCTACCTCAATAGTTATCATCCTTCCCGGCAGCCGCCCGAGGTGCTGGCGGTAATCGGCGAAAAGGGTGAAAAGATGGCCGGCGACTACGTCAGCAAGCAGGCCGTTATTTTTATCAAGTCTTTCATGGTGACCGGTGCCGGGCGGACCGAAAAACGGCGCGGCGGCCGGTGAATCCGGGCGCACGGCCGCGGCCCCGCAACCAGAATAATAACCCGGGTATTTCACGGGTCGATTTGAGCCCGAGCCCCTGGCTCCACCTGCCAGGCGCAGAGCGGGAAATGGTGAAAAATTCCTGAGATATCAAGTCTTTGCGGATTGTGCCCGCGGCAGAACCCGAGGAGACAAAAGAGACTCCGGAGGATGATGCCGGCGGCGGCCGGGATAAAAAGGAAGGCCGCAGCGACGGCGACAGCGGCAACCCTGCCGGTCAATGCCCACCTGGTGACCCTGGCCTGGCTGTATCTCCATATCGCTGCCGGCGGGCGTCCGGAAACGACGCCAGCCGGGACCGGACCGGGCTGGGCCCGGCGGACGCGGAGGACTGGACAGAAAGCGCCGCCCGCCCGGAAACGCCGGGATGACAGCCAGGGACAACAGGGCCTGGTTTCCGTGATCACGGGGCGTCATCTTCCCCGATTCTGCGGCAAACTTGAAAATCGCTCAAATTCGGTTATTATCAAAAAGATATGTCGACAATCACCTTTATTCATGCGGCCGATCTTCACCTGGACACCCCCTTTAAGGGACTGACCGGCGTAGATCCGGATCTGGCCGAAACATTGAAAAAAGCCACTTTTCAGGCCTTTGACAATATTGTTTCCGCCTGTCTCGAAGAAGCGGTGGATTTTCTGCTGATTGCCGGCGACATTTTCGACAGCGAGACCCGCAGTCTGGGCGCCCAGCTGAAGTTTTTTGAAGGACTGCGGCGACTGGCCCGGGCGGAAATCCCCGTATTTTTCGTAGGCGGCAATCATGACCCGGCCGGGTCCTGGCTGCGGGAACTGGAACTGCCCGGGCAGGTCCATCAATTTCCCGCCGCTGGCCCGGGCATGGTTCCTTTTTGCAAAGACGGCCGCCGCCTGGCAGATATCCACGGCATCAGTTTCGCCGAAAGATCGGTGGGGGACAACCTGGCGGCCGGGTTTTCGCGGCCGGACGACGCGGCCCCCCTGTCCATCGCGCTGCTGCATGGAACCATCGGGCCGGCCGGTCCCCACGAGCAATACAGTCCCTTCACGGAAGCCGATATACGGGACAAGGGTTTTGATTACTGGGCCCTGGGCCACATGCACAGGCCGCAGGTGATCCGGCCCGTGGATCCGGCCATCGTTTATCCCGGCCATCCCCAGGGGCGGGACTTCGGTGCATGCGGCCGGCCGGGGTGTTATCACGTCACCCTGGTTCCCCGCCCGCCGCCGGAACTGCGGTTTATCCCGACCGGAGCGGTGGTTTTTGAAACCATGACGGTGGATATCAGCGGTGTGACCGCGCTGGAACACCTCAGGGAGCGCGTGGAAGAGGCCTGTGAACAGGCGGCCATTTCGGCCGGGGAGGCGGTCCGCATCATGCTGCGGGTGCGCCTGGAAGGGCGGACGTCCCTGCACGCGGATTTGCAGCCCCTGGCCCTGGAGGAACTGCGCGAGCAGATCAACGGCAGCGATCCCGATGGTCCTGGCTTGCGCCGGGTGGACCGCATCGAAAGGGAGACCCTGCCCGTGGTGGATCTGGCGGCGGCGGCCCGGGGAGACGATTTTGCCGGGGCGGTGCTGCGCCGCCTGGACCATTATCTGCAGGAGCCGTCGGCGCGGGCCGAAATGGTCGAGGCGCTGGCGGAAGGTTTCGGCGCCTATCCGGTCCGCCGGGAGCTGCCCCCGCTGACACC
>CAYTQK010000193.1:0-6601 GCA_964439745.1 uncultured Desulfobacterales bacterium | reverse complement strand
ACGGGATTCGTTAATCGTGGCCCGGGGACTGATCACCGCCGGACTGGACGCCGAAGCCGCCTCGGTCCTGAAACAGTTCGGCCGACTGGAAAAAGACGGCACCCTGCCCAACATGATCAGCGGGCAGGATGCCGCCAACCGGGATACCTCGGACGCGCCCCTGTGGTTTTTCGCGGCCTGCGCCGACATGGCCGCCACCGTCCGGGGCCGGACATTTTTCGATGAATACTGCGGCGACCGCACCATCCGGGAAATCCTGCTGAACATCGGCCGCCGGTACGTTGCGGGCACGCCCAACGGCATCGCCATGGATGCCGACTCCGGCCTGATTTTCAGCCCGGCCCATTTCACCTGGATGGACACCGACCATCCGGCCGGCACCCCGCGCCAGGGGTATGCCGTGGAAATCCAGGCGCTGTGGTACGCCGCCCTGCGTCTGCTGGGGGACATTGATCCGGACCCGGAGGAAAAAAATAAGTGGCTGGCCCTGGCCGAAACGGTCAAAGCGTCTCTGGCCCGTTATTTTTACCGGGACGAGGGCTTCCTGGCGGACTGTCTCCACGCCGAGCCCGGTCAGTCCGCCGCCAGGGCCGTGGCCGACGACGCCCTCCGTCCCAACCAGCTGCTGGCCATAGCCCTGGGCGCCGTGACCGACACGGACATGGGCCGAAGCATGGTCGAACACTGCCGGGAACTGCTGGTGCCGGGAGCGATTCGCAGCCTGGCCGACCGGCCGCTCCGGCATCCCTTGCCCATCCACCACCACGGGCAGCTTTTGAACGATCCCCATCACCCCTACCAGGGCCGCTACCAGGGCGATGAAGACACCGGCCGCAAACCGGCCTACCATAACGGCACCGCCTGGACCTGGCAGTTTCCGGTTTTCTGCGAGGCCTGGGTCCGTGTTTACGGTCAAACTGCCCGGCCCACGGCCCGGGCCTGGATGACCAGCAGCCTGACCCTGATGGAAGAAGGCTGTGCCGGCCATCTGCCGGAGATCCTGGACGGCGACTATCCCCATCACCAGCGGGGCTGCGACGCCCAGGCCTGGGGGTTGAGCGAATGGCTGCGGGTCTGGATCGATCTGGAACGCTCAATGTAGGTAAAAATTGTTTTCCTTCCAGTCGATTTTCGATTGACAAGCAGCCATACAGATTTATTTTTATAAGAATAATGGTCTTGGGGAAAAAAACTGATCAGAAAGTCAATTTTTTCAACATCGACAGTCGGCTTTCCTCCCAGCAGTAACTGGCGGCATCCTGGTGCCAGACGAAGAACAAACTGTTTTCAATGCAATTAATATTCGCATAGAACCATTGCCAACACTGGTATCATAATTGCAGAATCCGCCTCTGAGAGGTCAACGCGTTATGGTCCGAGCGTATCCGGCCCCGCCGTATTCCCGGCAGCCATTTCCACAGCCGAACCAGGGGTCACCAACCGCATCACAGGAGGAGATCATGAGCCTGAAAAAAAAGTATGTCAAAAAAGACACGGTCTGCAAGGTCACCTTCCGGGTTCCCAAGAAGGCGGCCATGGGGTCGGATTCCATCTGCGTGGTCGGGGACTTCAACAACTGGAGCATCCGCCACAACCCCATGAAAAAACTGAAAAGCGGTGATTTTACCACCACCCTCGACCTGCCGGCCGGCAAAAAATACCAGTTCCGGTATTTCATGGATGAACGCCAATGGGAAAACGACTGGGAGGCGGATGATTATGTTCACAGCGATTTCGGCAACTGCGACAATTCGGTGGTGGTGGTCTGAAAAACAAATCCGACCTGTATAAGTTGCCATTACCTGTGGTATAGTAATTTATACAATTTCCAATACCGTCTATACCTACCATAATGCCAAAGAACAGGACCGATTACCATGAGCTTTCTGCAAACCTTTCAGGTATTGCCGTATATTCCGGAAAAACTGAAGTTCCTGGAGGAACTGGCCCGCAACCTGTGGTGGTGCTGGAACCTGGATGCCATTGATCTCTTCCGCCGCATCGACCCCAAGCTGTGGGACGTATCCGGCCGCAACCCGGTGGCCTTTCTGACCCTGATCGAATCTCAGCGCATGGAGGACCTGGCTGCGGACAAGGGCTTCCTGGCCAACATGGAGCAGGTGGAGGAGCAGTTCCGCCAGCAGATGACGGCCACCCACGGCGACCTCATGGACGGTCTGGGCAGCCCCAATGCCATCGCCTACCTGTCCATGGAATTCGGCATCCACGAAAGCCTGCCCTTTTTTGCCGGCGGCCTGGGCGTTCTGGCCGGAGACCATCTCAAGGCCGCCGCGGACCTGGGCATACCCATCGTCGGCATCGGCCTGTTCTATCAAAACGGGTATTTTCATCAATATCTCAACCACGACGGCTGGCAGCAGGAGGACTACCTGCAGACGGATGTTTTTCACCTGCCGGTGGAACGGGCCCGGGACAAGGAAGGCCACGAACTGCACATCACCGTGGCCGGTCCGGACGGCGACATACGCCTGGTGGCCTGGAAGCTCCAGGTCGGACGCGTCACTCTCCTGCTCCTGGACACCAACCTCCCGGAAAACCCACCGCATATCCGGGAAATCAACGCCCGGCTGTACCATTCCGAAAGCAAGATCCGCCTGGCCCAGGAGGTCATCCTGGGCATCGGCGGCATGCGGGCCCTGGCCGCCATGGGGATTCAGCCGGTGGTCTGTCACCTCAACGAGGGCCACTGCACCTTTGCCAGCATCGAGCGGATCAGCCAGATCATGAAAGAAAAACAGGTGGACCTGTCCACGGCCATCGCCATCAGCGCCCGCACCACCATCTTCACCACCCATACCCCGGTGGCGGCCGGGCACGACGAGTTCGCGCCGGAAATGGTCAAGCCCTACCTGGCCCCTTTTGCCGATCAATTCGGGATCACCCCCAAGGCGCTTCTGCACTGGGGGCAGATCAACGGGGACCAGGACAGCAGCCCCTTTTCCATGTTCGTGCTGGGCATGCGCTACGCCCAGTACTGCAACGGTGTCAGCGAGCTGCACGGTTCCGTGGCCCGGAACATGTGGGCCCATGTCTGGCCGTCCATGCCCAAGGAAGAGGTGCCCATCAGCCATGTCACCAACGGAATTCATATCCCCTCCTGGATATCCATCGAAAATGCCCAGCTCTACCAGCGCTACCTGGGCCCGCAGTGGCAGCTGGAAGCCTGCCGCGACCGGGACCTCATCGACCGGGTCGAGGATATCTATGACGAGGAGCTGTGGCGGGCCCATGAAATGAGCCGCACCCGCCTGATCCGCTCCTGCCGGAGATTCATGGCCGAACAGTACGGCCGGCGCAACGCACCCAAGTCGGAAATGCAGGAGGCCGCCTCGGCGCTGGACGACGATGTTCTGACCATCGCCTTTGCCCGGCGCTTTGCCACCTACAAGCGGGCCACCCTGTTGCTGCAGGACATGGAACGGTTCAAGGCCATTCTCCGCTCCAAGGAATTCCCGGTGCAGTTCATCTTTTCCGGCAAGGCCCATCCCAAGGACAACGAGGGCAAGGAGCTGATCCAGCAGCTGGTCCAGTTCGCCCGGCATCCGGAATTCCGGCACAAGCTCATCTTCCTGGAAGACTACAACATCAACATCGCCCGTCACCTGGTCCAGGGGGCCGACGTCTGGCTGAACACCCCCCGCCGGCCCTACGAGGCCTGCGGCACTTCGGGTATGAAGGCGGCCGCCAACGGCGTGCTCAACGTCAGCATCCTGGATGGCTGGTGGTGCGAGGGGTACAGCACCGAAACCGGCTGGGCCATCGGCGGCGGCGAAGAATACGAGGACGCCCGCTACCAGGACGCCGTGGAGAGCAGGGCTCTTTACAACATTCTCGAAAATGACGTCATTCCCTGCTTTTATGAGCGGGAAGCCGGCGGCGTGCCCACCCGCTGGCTGAAAAAGATGAAAGCCTCCATGCGCCTAATCCTGGAACGCTTCTGCGCCCACCACATGATTGAAAACTATTATCGACAGTTTTACGTGCCGGCCGTGGAAAATTACCACCAGCTCACCGCCGACGGCGCGGCCGAGGCCCAGCGACTGCGGACCTTCCATGAACGGCTCATGGAAAAATGGGACCAGATCACCATTGACCAGCCGGTGGGCCGGGAAGAAGGCCCTTTCCGGGTGGGCAGTTCCCTGACCGTAAGCTGTGACGTCTTTCTGGGCGACCTGGACCCGGAGGAAGTCCGCGTGGAGCTCTATTACGGCCGCATCAAGCGGATCGACCGCATCAAGGAGGGCCAGGTGGAACAAATGTCGGTGGAGGAAGACCTGGGCCAGGGCAAATACCGCTATGCCTGCTCCCTGGCCTGCCAGGATGCCGGCCGCTTCGGCTTTACCGTCCGGATCGTGCCGGCCGGAGACGATTATATCCGCCATACCCCCGGCCTGATCACCTGGGCCTGACCGAGTAAAAAATCAGATACTGATTCGTCCCGGGGGAAAAAGAAACATCACTCCCCCGGTATCACTGAAATTTTATTGGGACACTATAAAAAAACCGTTGTGGGGCAGCTCTTATGATACCCCCCTCCAAAGACA
Organism: uncultured Desulfobacterales bacterium; assembly: GCA_964439745.1. Taxonomy (GTDB): domain Bacteria; phylum Desulfobacterota; class Desulfobacteria; order Desulfobacterales; family Desulfosudaceae; genus CAYTQK01. Next base: position 2,036 of record CAYTQK010000193.1, on the reverse strand, counting down.
AGCCGCGGGTGCTGGTGGTCACGCCGGAAGTGACCTACCTGCCAGAGGGCATGGGTAACATCGCCAACCATTTGACCGCCAAGGCCGGCGGCCTGGCGGACGTGTCGGCCGCCCTGGTCAACGCCCTCTTCCGCCAGGGCGGCGACGTGCACGTGGCCCTGCCCGATTACCGCAGCATGTTCGGCAACGGCACCGGTCCGGAAAAGGTGCTCCAGAAAGAACTGAACGCCATCCGCAGCCAGGTGCCGGAGGAACGCATTCACCTGGCCGAAGACCGGGCCTTTTTCTATATGAGCAATGTCTATTCCTCCTACTCCTGGGAGAACATCAAGATCTCCCTGGCTTTTCAGCGGGAGGTCATCAACAACATCGTGCCCAAGGTCCAGCCGGACCTGATCCACTGCAACGACTGGATGACCGGCCTGATCCCGGCCATGGCCCGGCAGCTGGACATTCCCTGCCTGTTCACCATTCACAACATCTTTACCGTCAAGCGCGTTCTGGCGGAAATCGAGGACCGGGGCATCGACGCCGCCCTCTTCTGGAAGAATCTCTATTTTAACTGGCCGCCGGCCAACTACGAGATCACCCGGGAGACCAACCCGGTGGATTTCCTTGTCAGCGGGGTGTTCGCGGCCCATTTCGTCAACACCGTCAGCCCCACCTTTCTGCAGGAGATCATCCAGGGCCGCCATGGCTTTGTGGAAGACCCGCTGCGGCAGGAACTGACCAACAAGTGGCACGCCGGCTGCGCCGTGGGCATCCTCAACAGCCCGGAAAGCACCTTCAACCCGGAGATCGACACCAGCCTGGTGCGGCCATACGGTCCCGACGATCACGCCGAGGGCAAGGCGGTCAACAAACGGAATCTGCAGGAAAGACTCGACCTGGTACCGGATCCCAACGCACCCATTTTTTTCTGGCCATCCCGCCTGGACAGTATCCAGAAAGGCAGCCAGCTCATGGCCGACATCCTCCACGACCTGGTCTCCCGGTACTGGGAACTGCCCCTGCAGCTGGTCTTCGTGGCCAACGGCGAATTCCAGCATTACCTGAAACTGATCGTCTGGGAGTTCCGCCTGGAGAGCCGGGTGGCCATCCGCGATTTTGACGAGGACCTGGCCCGGCAGGCCTATGCCGCGGCCGACTTTGTTCTCATGCCCTCGGCCTTCGAGCCCTGCGGCCTGCCCCAGATGATCGGCCCCATTTACGGCGCCCTGCCGGTGGCCCACGACACCGGCGGCATCCACGATACCGTGGAACATCTCGATCTCAAGCGGGGCAGGGGCAACGGTTTTCTCTTCAAGACCCACGACGCGCCCGGTTTTTCCTGGGCCATCGACCAGGCCATTTACTTTCACAATCGGCCCTACCAGGAAAAACAGGTACAGATTACCCGCATCATGAAAGAAAGCCGGGCCTCCTTCAACCACACCGTCACCGCCCGGCACTATATCGACCTGTATGAAAAGATGCTGCAGCGGCCCTTTGTCAACCCCTGAACCAAGGAGTAACGGAAAACCCGTCTATGCCGGACACATCACCTGCCACCGATAGCGCCATGATCGAAGAGCGCCTGCGTTACCTGCTGGACAAGGATCCCTATCTGCGTCCTTACGCGGATACCCTGCGTCGGCGCCTGGCCGCCGCCGGGGCCATGGAAGAGCGCCTGACCGGCGGGGACGGCTTGCTGGCCGATTTCGCCCGCGGTCACGACTATTTCGGCCTGCATTTTACCGGGAGCCAGTGGATCTTCCGGGAATGGGCGCCCAACGCCGCGGCCATCCACATCATCGGCGAGATGACCGACTGGCAGCGGCGATCCGGCTATGCCCTGGAACGGATCTCCGGCGACGGGATCTGGGAAATCCGCATGCCGGCCGACGCCCTGGCCCACGGCGCCCTGTACCGTCTGCACCTGCAATGGCCCGGGGGCGAAGGCGACCGCCTGCCCACCTATGCCCAGCGGGTGGTCCAGGATCCCGACACCCTCATCTTCAACGCCCAGGTCTGGCAGCCGCCGGCCCGCCAATGGC
>CAYTQK010000192.1:0-6658 GCA_964439745.1 uncultured Desulfobacterales bacterium | reverse complement strand
CCCGGCCGTCACGGGACGCCCCGAGGCCCTGGATACCGGCATCAATTTTATCCCCCTCCCGCCGGGCATCGGACAGGGGTTTAAGGATGCTTGCCGCCAGTCCTTCTCCCAGAACGATTCCGTCGGCATGGTCATCAAAAGGAGCGGATATGCCGCGTGGTGACAAGGCCTGTGTTTTTGAAAAACACAGGTAGGCAAATGGATTCTGGGTACAATCCGCGCCGCCGGCAATAACCATATCGCTTGTCCCCGCCTCGAGTTCCCGGACACTCATGTACAGGGCGGACAGGGAAGAGGCGCAGGCGGCATCAATGGTGCAGTTGACCCCGCCAAGGTCAAACCGGTTGGCGATTCTGCCGGCGGTGACGTTGGTCAGGATGCCGGGGAAGGAGTCTTCCGTCCAGGTCGGCAGATGGTCCCTATGATAGGCGGCGAGTTCTTCGGAAAAATTACCGAAAAACATCGGCAGCGAGGAACCGAAACAATATTTTTGTCCATGTTTTCCGGACCCGCTGAACCCGAAAATAACCGCCGTCCTGTCCCGCGGAAAGCCCCGTTGATCATAGCCGGCATCGTCCAGGGCATGGCTGACTACCTCCAGTGCCAGTAATTGCAGCGGTTCGATGGAGGCCAGAGAATTCGGCGGGATACCATGGTGTAAGGGGTCAAAGCGAATATCATCGATAAACGCCCCCCATTTCGAATACACCTTATCTTTGGCGTAGCGATCTTCGCTGTAATATTTTTTCCAATCCCAGCGATCCTCCGGTACTTCGATGATCGTATTTATCTTGTTGAGTATGTTTTCCCAATACGTCTCTACATCCGGCGCCTTGGGAAAAAGACATCCCATGCCGATGATAGCTATATCGCATGGATGCGGTTGATTTTTGTTGCTGCTGGATGGGCTCATCTTGTTCGCCTCTGTCAAAACGTAACATCCCTGCACTGGCCTTGATTTTACACAGGTATCAGTATCCGCGGTGGCTCGCGTTCAAGTCTACTCGTGAAATATCCGGGCTAAATAAACAACAAACGAAGAATGCTGTGGAGTAATCTGAATGTCTCGTTTCTATCCAGAGGACTCAGCAACACGTCCGCCCCCCTGCCTGTCTGTTCAACCAAATGTTTCCAGGATGAAAAGAATGGCCCCCCTTCAAAGCTATTATGCATAGCAAGATCAGACTTTTGTGTCAATATTTATTTACCCGCAGTACCGTGCCGGCATTATGAAAAAAAGGGGGGGCAGGGCAGGTCAATTCAAGGAAGACAAAAAAAGCAGGCTGCCTGGAACAGGCGCGATTTTAAAAACAGTGATTTGGAAACTTGGGGTTCGTAGCCGCAAATACATTGCGGCCACAAGCGTTGCAGGAAGGAGGGCTGCCCCCGGCCTGTTCCTTTGCCTGGGGCCTGGCCGGGAAAGACCGCATCCGTTCCCGGGAAAAATCGCACCGGCCAGGCCGCCTCGAGGGCGGCCTGGCCGGCAGGGGAGGGGATCAGTCGCTGCTCAGGCGGAACAGGTCTTCGTCATATTCGGGCTTGCCCTGGTAGCGGCCCATGAAAAATCCCGGCAGCTGGGCCACGTTGGCAAACAGGTCGGGATTGGCGTCGATGCCGGCCTGCTGCAGTGCCTTGAGGATGTTTTTCGGCTGGGGCGGGCAGCCCTTGATGGCGATCATCTCCTTGATGTCGGGGTTGTCCTTGTGGGCCTGGTAAATGCACTTGCCCACCAGGATGGTCTTGTTCATGCCCGGGGTCGGTTTCATGGTTTTTCCGGTCAGAACTTCGATTTTGTCAAAAGGCTCGCCGGTCCAGGCGTAGCGGATGGCGGTCAGGATGAGCCCGTTGACGCCGGAGCAGTAAGTGCACATGGACTCGTCGTACTTGCGGTAGTAGATGCCGGTCATGCCGCTTTTGGCCATGGGCACGGGCAGGCAGACATTCTCGTCCTCCTGGTAGAGAAAATCATACTCATGAAAGGCGGCCACGCTCTCCAGGGATTCGCCGACGATGTCGATGTCGGACCGGTCGGCCGGCCGGCCGTGTTCGGCGGCGGCCCGGGCCAGGTGGGGCACCGCCCCCGCCCCGCCGTGGCCCAGGGCGGCCGCGCCGACCAGGTCGGCCGAGAGCACGTCCTTCGAGGCGATGAGCAGATCGCTGCGATGGACCTTGCCGTCAAAGGCCGGTCCCCGTTCCAGGGTGTAGATGCCGTCGATCAGGGTCAGCATGGGCGGCATTTTTTCGGCCAGCCTGGAGATCATGAAGTGCAGGCCCCGTTCCGGGTCGGCGTTGTGGCAGATTTTCCGGGATTTAAAATCAATGGTGCCCTTGAGGTTCTTGATGCCCAGGCTGACCACGGTCTGGTTGTGGGTTTTTAAAACCGGCAGGTTGACCACGAAATCGCTGTTCATGATATCGGTGTTAAAGTTGAGGGTGACCCCGTCGCCCAGGTCGACCGCTTCCAGGGGGCGGTCAAAGACGTTGACCACCCTGATGCCGTATTTTTCCTTCATGGCGTTGTAGCCCAGGGTTTCAAAGGCGTGGGCCGGGGTGGCCGTGTCCTTGGGATCATTGACCACGATGCCTTCGCCGATGGTGATGTCGGTGATGCCCCGTTCCCGCAGCAGGACGATCATGTCCTCCACCACCCGGGAGGTGGTGATGACGCCCCACTTGGGAAAGGCCACTTCTTTGGTCCAGAAGACGATATTGGGCTTGATAAAGACCCGGGCGCCGGCCGGCAGGTGGTCCAGGCCGCCGGCCAGGTCCACGGCCCGGCGCACGGATTCCAGGGGTTGTTCGTATTTGACGATGGCAACAGTCGCTTTTTCCATGGAAACCTCCTCGCGGATCAGGGGTCGGTGATTCATATCAGGCGAAATTTGATTCCAGGTTCAAAAGCCGCCGGCCTGGTTGTCTCTTGTCACCAGCCATATCATTTTTTTTACCAAAAGTCATGGCGTCTTTGGCCGGGCGAGGCGCTTCCCCCGGCACCGCCGCCGGCCCCCGGTTTACCACTCGGGCACGGTAATACCGGTGTGTTTTTTCAGCCATCCGGCTACCAAGCGGCGGTGGGAAAAGATCATTTTTTGCTTGACAGCCAGATCGGCCCGATCTTATACTGACTATATATTCAATATTAACTTTCTCAAGGCATCGCCATGGCCCTGGCCCGGCAAACCCGGGGCATCCGCCGCAACCTTAAGGAGCAGCAGCGGCGCGCCCAGATCAAGGAAGCCGCCATCCGGCTTTTTTCCACCAAGGGGTACCAGCAGTCCACCATGGATGACCTGGCCGCCGAGGCCGGGGTGAGCAAGTCCCTGATCTACTGGTACTGGGAAAGCAAGGCCGCCCTCCTGTCCGAACTGATCGATACCTGCATGCAGCCCTATATCGATCTGCTGGCCGAAACAGCGGCCTCCCCGGAACCGTTTATCAAAAAATTTTATCAATTCCTGTGGGACTACCTGGAAATGTCCCGGAACAATGACTCGCTCAACAAGCTGGTCCATTTTTCTTCCCTGCACCAGGCCCGGAACCAGAGTGACAATTTTTCCGGGCAGGTCAACGATCATTATCGCCGCGTCATGGAACTCATCGAGGAATTGTCCGAACAGGCTGTGGCCGCGGGCTTTCTACCCCAGGGCACTGATTGCGCCGCCATGGCCCTGATGCTGCTGTCGTTGACGGAAGGACATATCTACATGTCCATCCTGGAGGAGCGATTGCCCCTGGAGCGCATTTACGCCGGTCTGCTGCTGCCCCTGCTGGGCCAGATGCAGCCGTCCGGTAAAAATGGTGGAAATGCGGACTGGTAGGCCGCGGCCGCCGGCTTTTTTATATTGAATAAGCAGTACCAAAAACGCCCGACGCGTCGGGCAAACAAGGGAGGGGCATATGGATGATGCGCAATTGCAGGCCTTGTCGTCTTTCCGGGAAAAATTTCTGGGGTTTGACCTGGATGCCATGCCGCAGGAGGCCGAGCGCATGCTGGCCGCCGGGGTGACCGTGAAACAGTTTCTGGACACCTGCACGCCGGTCATGGGAGAAATCGGGGACAAATTTGAAAAGGGGGAATACTACCTGCCGCAGCTGGTCATGGCCGGGGAGATGTTCAAGACGGTCAGCGGCCGCATCAAGCAGGTGCTGCCGGCCGAAAAGGCCGATGACGCCATTGCCGCCATCGTGCTGGGCACGCCCCGCGGGGACATCCATGACCTGGGCAAGGACATTTTCGCGGTGCTGGCCGAGGCCAGCGGGTTTGCCGTGCACAACCTGGGGGTGGACGTGCCGCCGGAGGCATTTTTCGCCCGGCTGGAGGAGACCGGCGCGTCCATTCTGGGTCTGTCTTCCCTGTTGACCACCACCTTTGAAACCATCGAGGAGATCGTGGCCGGCTTAGACAAGCGGGGCCTGCGGCAACAGACCCATATCATTCTCGGCGGCGGGGCCACCGAGCAGAGCCTGGTGGAAAAGCTGGGGGTGGATTCCCAGACCCGGGACGCCTATGAAGGGCTGACCATGATCAAGAAACTGACCGACGGGGAGATCAAAGGAGGGGGCGTATGAATACCGGCCAACGGCTTTACGAAAAAGACACCCTGACGGCGCAGCAGCGGTTCGAGACGGTGGTGCGGCTGGAAAAGCCGGACCGGGTGCCCTTGTCCCTGATGCTCTACTATTACGCGCCCCTGCATGTCGGCGCCCGGATGAGCCAATACATGCTCAAACAGGCGGTTTACCGGGATGTCATGAAACAGGTCTGGGAGGATATCGGTCCCTGGGACATCTATTACAACATCAATCCCTATTCCCGGCTGACCTATAATTACGTCATGATGATGCGGGAGCTCTGGCCCGGCCTGGAGCTGGAGGAAAACGCCATGGCCAAGATCGATGAAATCGCTTACATGGAGCCGGAGGATTACGACCAGGTCTTCAAGGCGCCCGGTCTGGTGGCGGACCTGGCCTTTCGGCTGCGCATGCTGCCGCGGTTCAGCCAGGAGGCCCGGGGCAAGGGGCTGCTCCGGATGGCGGCCGCCATGCTCTATGACGCCATCCGGCAGTGCCAGTTCTGGCGGCGGGATTTCAAGTGGTGGCGCGACCAGGGGGCGGTGGTGCAGATCGGCTACCAGGCGGAGATGCCCTTTGACACCTTTTCCCAGGCCCGCAACGTCATCAACTTTTCGGTCGACCTGTTTCAGCGGCCGGACAAGATCCGCCGGGCCACGGACCATCTTTCCCGGAACTTCGCTGATACGGCCGTTCTTTTCGCCCGGCTGACGGGGGTGCCCACGGTGCAGTGCTACTGCCACCGCACCTCCAACAGCTTCATCTCGCCGCGGCAGTTCGAGGAACTGGCCTTTCCCAGCCTGGAAATGATCGTCAACCGGCTCATCGAGGCCGGCCTGACGCCCATCCTCCACTGCGACGGGGACTGGCTCAAAAACCTGAAAATCATGCGCCGCCTGCCCGCCGGCAAGATCATCATCCAGCTGGACGGGCTGACCGATATTTTCGCCGCCAAGCACGAGATCGGCGACCGCATGTGCATCTTCGGCGACGTGCCGGCGGCCAAGCTGGTCACCGGCAGCCCGGCCGAGGTGGAGGAGTACTGCCACCGCCTGATCGAGGAGGTCGGCCGGGACGGCGGCTTTATCCTGGCCGGCGGCTGAGAGATCCCGCCCAACGCGAAAGCGGAAACCGTCCGGGCGATGGTTCAGGCTGATCTCAAATACGGCTATTATAATTAGAATACGGCGCAGTAAACCGTCCCATATCTGTGTTGTGCGGTATCCTGAGAAATTTCAGGTACGATAAGTACGCTTCAATTTTTCAGGATACCGCGATTGTTTTTACAAAGATTTAAAAATTTTTCTGACATGATTTTCGACTGCCAGTTGGATAAAATGCGGCAGGGGTTCATCTGAAATTCCCACCACTGTTATGTTTTCCTGATGAAGGGGAATCAGTATTTTTTTTGCCGGAGACGAAGTCACGGCTTCGGCCACCCGGGGCGTAACCTCGCCCAGCATGGCATTGGGCCAGGTTATGCTGATGGCGCCGATGATGCAGTCAACATGGTCCACCGCCCGGCAGATGGCGCTTTCCCCGGAGGCTCCGCGGTGTGCCCCGCTTCTCAGCATCTGGGCCATGGCCAGTTCATTGGTGCCCAGAACAATCCGTTCCACCGATTCTCCGAATGTTTGTTTCATCATTTTGAGGATGGCTACGCCGAAGCCGCCGCCCTGACCGTCAATGATACCAATACAGGGTTTCATGAATACTCCGTTCTTATCTGTTCTTGTCAGATCGGCTGCGGGATTGTTTCAGTCCCCGCCACCAGAAAAACCAGCCGGACAGAAAAAAGATTGTGGCCAGGCCGGCCAGGAGCCTGGTTCCCTTTGACGGCCGGGACGGGGTGTCGGTGCCGGCCGCTTCGGGCCAGGCAGCGGTGTCCTGGCCTTCCATGGCAAAATCGGTCGCCACGGTCAACTGGTGCCCCATGCCGTCGTTGACCGTAACCTGCCATGTTCCGGTCTTGTCCGGTAGAAAAAGAAACCTTCCGTTGCGATCAGTGCGGCCGTTTTGAAAGGGAAGTTTCTCCCCCTCGAAAAAAAATTTCACGGCAGCGTAACTCATGGGTTGACCGTCGTCA
>CAYTQK010000191.1:0-6670 GCA_964439745.1 uncultured Desulfobacterales bacterium | reverse complement strand
GATACGGACAGGGTGATCATGGTGGTCTCCTCCTGAATGATTATTCTTTGAAATGATGTAGCATGTCTGTGTACAATTGAAAAATGATGATCGTCGATGACCATACCTCTCCGGAACCTTTTTATCGCTGGCAGCGGCTCTGGCCCATTCTTTTTGTGGCCTTGATTTTCTTTCTCACCTTTGTCGCCCGAACGGCCCTGTCGCCCCTGATGCCGTCCATTGAGGCCGAGCTGCATATTTCGCACAGCCAGGCGGGCATGCTTTTTTTTGTCCTGGCCGGCGGATATTTCGCAGCCATGATGGGGTCGGGATTAGTTTCCGCCCGGCTGACCCATCGCTATACCATCGCCCTTTCCGCCGTTCTGGTCGGCCTGGTTCTGCTGGTGCTGGCGGTCAGCCGCGGCCTCTGGCCGGTGCGGGCGGCAGTGTTTTTCCTGGGCATGGCTGCCGGCCTCTATCTTCCCTCGGGGGTCACCACCCTGACCGACATGGTCGAAACCCGGCACTGGGGCAAGGCGGTTTCCATCCACGAACTGGCGCCCAACCTGGGTTTCGTGGCGGCGCCGCTGCTGGCCGAACTCCTCATGCTCTGGTTCTCCTGGCGAGCAGTGCTGGCGGTTATCGGCGGCGTTACCATTGTCATCGGTCTTTTTTTCGCGCGGTACAGTCGCTGGGGGTGTTTCCCCGGTCAGCCGCCCCGGCCGGCCGCGGTCAAGGCCATCTTCGCCCGCAAATCGTTCTGGCTGATGGTCATCCTTTTCGGCCTGGCCATCAGCAGCACCATGGGGATCTATAACATGCTGCCCCTCTACCTGACCGGGGAGATCGGCATCAGCCGGCGCATGGCCAATACCTTCATGGCCTTTTCCCGCATTGCCGGCCTGCTGACCGCCCTGCTCAGCGGCTGGGCTACTGATCGATTCGGCGCCCGTCGCACCATCATATCGGCCTTTTTACTGACCGGTACGGCCACTGTCCTGCTGGGACTGCTGGCCGAACCCGGCTGGGTGATTCTGCTGGTGTTCCTGCAGGCGGTGCTGTCCACCATTTATTTTCCGGCCGGATTCACGGCGCTCTCCTCGCTGTTCTCCGTGGATATCCGCAACGTGGCCATTGCCTTTACCATTCCCCTGGCCTTTCTATGCGGCAGCGGTCTGATTCCTGCCATGATCGGATTTTTTGGTGAGGCGGGATCGTTTTCCATGGGGTTTGCCACGACGGGGGGGCTGATCCTGGGCGGCGCCCTGTTGGCCCTGTTCCTGCGTTTCCAGGCCGCCCCCGGCAACGAGGCGGCACCGGCCCTGACTCTTCCACCGGAGGGAAGCTGTACGGGCAGTCAGAAAGAAGGATAAACCGGAAATTTCACGAGTCGCTTTGGGCGCAATCAATTAAACAACGATAGTCGAAAAAATTCATGAAAGTTCCGGGGTATCGTATCGGCAGTCAGGAGCCAGGCATGCAGCAGCCGCGACCGATTTTTATTGTGGCGGCCATTTACGGCCTGTGGACGGGGGTCAGTCTGGCCGTATACGGCCTTTCGTCGCTGCTGCCGCAAGCCGCTCAATGGTATCCCGGTCTGTTTACCGCGGCGGTGGTGCTGTTTGTGCTGCTGGGCTGCCTGGCCAATACGCTCTATCTGGTCTGGGTCCAGGACAGCCTCCATCGGCATCCCGGGGTACGGCTGGCCTTTTTCCTGGTCGTATCTGCGGCCGCCGGTTTGATGTATGCCGCCGCGCAGCACTGGCTGATCAAGTCGCCCGTTTTTTACATGGTCTATACCGCCAACCTCCTGGTCCTGGCCAACCTGCTGGGTTCCTGGATGGCGACCGTGCTCCAGCGTCAGGCCGAGCTGGTCCTGGTCTGCCTGGTCATGGCGCTGGCCGACCTGTTCAGCCTGATCAGCGGCCCCACCATGCATTTTGTCCGTGATATCCGGATATACTACGAATCCGGACTGGCCGGTCCGCCGCCGGCAGTGGATTTTCTGCTGATCAAGGTGCCTGTTCCCGGTCTTGTTCATCTGCAGCCATTGTTCGGGGTGTCGGACTGGATCATTGTCGTTTTTTTGTCGGCCGCGGCCGCCAAATTTTATATCAACGACAACCTGGCCGGCAAAGGGCCGGCTGCCATGGCCGCCGACCGCAAAGTCGGCCTGTATTTTCCCCTCGGTGCCGCCGCGCTGATGGCCGCCATCCTTGCGGCCGGTTTTTGGGATCGGTTTATTCCGGTTCTGCCGGTGATCGGCGCCGTATTTTCCGCCTATATTCTTATCCGGTATTCTTCCGCCCGGCAGCTGCTGCGGACCGATTGGCTCCTGATGGCCGTGTTTACCGCTGCCCTGCTGGGGCTGCTGTGCCTGGGGCTGGGCCTGACCGGCTGACTGGCCGGTTGCGCCGCCCGACCGGTCGCTGCCGCTGCCCCGCCTTGAAAAAGTGCTTTTCAGCCTTATTATAGGACCAGGTTAAAATTCTGTAAGCGGACTGGAGATCACGGCCGGAGTGCCGGCCAAACAGGAGCAGAACGGAGGAGCGGCCGAGGTCAGGAGGGACGACGTGATGAAATGTGATCAATGCGGTCAAAAGATCCCGGCGGCCGAGGCCAGGCAGGCTGACGGCCAGACCCTGTGCGAAGATTGTTATATTGACCGGGCGGCCAAACCCAAGGCCTGTGATCCCTGGGCGGTTTACAGCGCCAGGAATCTGCCCGCCGACAACGGTGCGGCCTTGACCGAATCGCAGACCGCCATCGTCGATTACCTGAGCAAAAACGGACCGGCCACGCCGGCGGCCCTGGGCCAGGCCCTGGATATGAGCAAAGATGACCTGGAGCGGGAGATGGCGGTCCTGCGTCACATGGAAAAAGTACGGGCACAGATGCGAAACGGAAAAAAAGTCATTTGCCTGTGGTAGGGGATGGCATCTTTTACCGGGTTGGGTCTTTACCGGTATCTTTTTTCCACACTTTTCAAGGCCATGTACAGCTTTGACAGATCTTTTTTCCCACCCACCCGTCGTTCAAACCAGGTCTGGTGGACTCCGTTGATCAGCAGGGGGAAAGACTGCACCCCGACCAGCCGGGCCACAAAAAACCGGTGATACCCGGAACCGGATTTATGCAGGGAGCCGTCTTCGGCCACCAGCGCAGATCCGAATTCCGCGCCGCCCTTGTTCAGGTCATAGCCGCTGGATTCCATGCTTTCGATCAGTCCCCGGACATATCCTTGAAAAAAATGATCAATATCGGTCCGGCTGAAAAGTCTTATCCCTTTGTGCCGCGCGTATCCGTTTTCTGCCAGTTCGGCGGTCAATTGACGGTACCAGCGTGACTGTTCCATCTGGTGCCGCTTGTCGACCACATCCCGGACAATACGGTAGTTGTCCAGATCTTCGATGCGCCGGACGGAACGGTAATTCTCCGGGCGGATGAGAAAAGAATCAAATCGGCGGACCAGGCCAGTGACGATCCTGGCGGGCTTTTTCCCCAGGGGAATGGTCGCTCCCCACCGGTCGATGGTTCTTTGCCGGTTTTTGGTGTTGGGCCACTTGGTGCCCACGTCAAACTGAATTTTAACCGGATTGATCCACAGGATCGCGTCCTGTCCCAGTTTTTTCCAGACGTATTTTTTTGAAAAGGGCATACCCGGTAGCGGCTTTCATTTCCAGCCGGTTATTTTGCCGGCAACCGGCAAATCTGTTTTCCACTCCCGCCGCCTGGCAGAAAAGCCGGCCCGGATCGGCCTCCTGCTGGACATTCCCGGACAAGGACCGGAGGCGACAGAAGACCTCCTCTGATTCGGCACGGGCCATTATCAGATTTTTCAGATATGATATTCCGTAAAGATGGTCAAGCAAAAAGAGGAGTTCCCATGCGCTGGCAGCACATTTCGCCGGTACTTTTTCTGTTGATCCTTTTGGTTGTCCTAGCCTAATCTGACGGACAATCCTTTTTTGAATCATCGTTCACCGGATCCCCGCGGCGGGGGGTACTGCGTCTTCGGCCGGGTCATCTCCGGCACGGAAGTGGTCGATGCCGTCACGCAAACGCCTACCCGCACCATGGGACGGATGGCGAACGTGCCGGCCACGCCGGTGGTGATTCATAAAGCCGAACTCCTGCTTTTCCCGCCTGCCGATCCGGCGGGAAAAGAAGGGGGGTAGCAGGGGGACCGTCCGCCCACTTTCCGCCCGAAATACTGGAAACCGCGCATGGCATGACCGTTCATGATAGTGAGTTCCCGGTCTGCCAGAGACAGAAAAGCAAAGTCCGCCAGCACCCGCCGCATTCATTTTCCCGGTTTTTTACGCTGTTATCCTACAGGACGTGGCTGAGAATCAGGCTGAAGGCAAGTCCCGTAAAAACCATGGCCAGCAGGGCCAGCAGGCCGTCATTGGCGATCAGGGACAAACCGAATACAATCAGGGCCGCCCCGGCGGTGGTGGCGGAAAACGGCACCAGTTCCATGGCCGGCATGGCCGCGGCAATCACCACGCAGAAAACGACGATCAGAATGATTCCCGGGCCGTGGGTGAGAATCGTCAGTCGAGGCTGCAGGCGTCGGTCGATGAAATAGGCCGGCCGGCGCAGCCGGCGCAGCGCCCGGTCCAGTTTCTTTTGGGAAAACCGCCGCCGCCGCAGCCATTGCGGCAGCCAGAAGCGCCTTCTTCCCAGCAGCAGCTGGACGGCAGTGGTCAGAATGATCACTCCGGAAAGGGTTGGCACGCCGGGGATGCCGCTTACGGGCGAAAACAGAATGACGCCGATCAGCAGCAGCAACGGACCGAACGATTCCGTGCCCACTATCCGGACAATCAAGTCCAGGGAAACGCTTTTTTGTCCGTCCGTGGCCTGCTTGATCCTGTCGAGCAATTGCGTCAGATTGGTAAACGCTTCGGACATGACCTACTCCCTTTGACGCGGGTTGTCAGCTGCTGTCGGCGGCGTCGGGGAGATGACACAGGCGGCGCCTTCCGGCAGCGGTTTGTCCGGAAGCACGGTATTGGCCAGCATGTTGAAAAAGAGCATCAGCTTGCACACGGCCAGGACGCAGACCTGAACGTCGGCAGAGAACAAGGCGTTAAATTGTTCCGGCAGATCCGGGTCGGGAAACGTCCCCTCGCAGTCCAGATAGGTCCGTACCCATGTCAGGGCCACCCATTCCCGGTGTTCGAATCGCTCCGGGGGCAGCGCCGCCAGCACCACGATTTCTTCTTCGGAAAGACCGGCGATTCGACCGAATCGCTGATGGGCCGCCAGTCATTGCGGACACTGGTTGGCCATGGCCGTAATAATCATGATCTTTTCCCGGAAAGCCGGCGGAATTTTTCTGAAAAGGTAAACCTGCAGCAGGGGATAGGCGTACCCCAGGGTATCGGCGCACCGCCGCAGCAGGTGGCCCGGTCTTTGAAACCTGCGTTTGCCGGCATAACCGGGTCGCCGGCACCGGTCCCGCCGGTCAAAGGAAAGATCCGGCGGCAGGCCCCTGGCCGCCCGGACAAAGGAACAGGCCAGTATGAACAGCGGCAGCAGAACAATGCCCGTCAGCAGGCTGAGGATGGTAACGGTCCCCATGGTGTCAACTCCTTTTTATGCCGTCAGGCGCCCGTCCGCAGCTGCTGATCCAGGCGGGCCGATTCCCGGTTCATGGTTTTTTCCAGTTCCTGCCGCTGCTGTTCGAAGTGTTCCGGCGCATTGCTGTCCCCCGGTTCGATGGGATCGCCGTAGCGCAGGATCACCCGCGCCCCGGGTTTGGGAATAAAAAAACGGTCCCAGCTGTTGAAATACCAGCCCCGGTTGGCGGCGACGTAAAAGGGCACGATAACCGCCCCGGCGCCGGCGGCCAGGCGGATGGCGCCGGGCTTGACGATCCGGGCCGGGCCGCGGGGACCGTCCACGATATGGGCACCCAGCCGGAATTTTCGCAGATGATCAATCATGGCCCGGAGAGCTTCGGTCCCGCCCCGCGAGGAAGAGCCCCGGACCGGGTGCCACCCGGACCGCCGGGCCACCCCGGCAATGATGTCCCCGTCCCGGCTCCGGCTGATCATTAAGCCGGGGTGCAGGGACTGGTAATTTTTAAAATGGCGAATGGCCGCGAAAAACTGCTGATGAAAACAGCACAACAGAACCCGCCCCCCCTGGCTGCCGCAATGCGTCAGCCAGGGTTGTTCGTTTTCCACCCGCAGGTTAAAGGTGCGGCCATACAGGCGGATCAGGTGATACAGGATGGTTTGGGCCGCATCCGCAGCCAGCCATTGCTTCATGACGTTTGTCGTCCCTTGGAAGTATATGGAAATATTTCTATATATTATTTACAAAAAGACGGGTAAAAATGTCAAGAAGGGAAGAGGAAAGTGGCAGGACTGCCGGCGCCTTTTCAAAAAAAAATTACTGGCCGATAATCTGCGGTTAGAGGCCCAAAAGATCAAAAGCGAATTGGAAAATAATAGGAGAAAAATAAGGAATAAAAAACACCAATGGTATATTCTAAAAAAAAGAGTCCAAAGAATTTTCGAAAATGCTAGATTTCAAATCAAAGCTGAACCGGGGTATTTAGAAAATTTTTTTCATAGCAAACTTGCTATTGTTGATTCAGATATTGTCAGAGAGGGAAAAATTCAAAGAGAAGTAAATGAATTTAAACACAATTTGTTCGGAAAAAGCAGAAAAGAAC
>CAYTQK010000190.1:0-6699 GCA_964439745.1 uncultured Desulfobacterales bacterium | reverse complement strand
GGCACCACTTTTCCAGAATCCGTCGCTCCGGACCGGACAGCGGTCGTTCCCGCAGCAGATCCGGCCGGTTGATGAATGTGCGCCGCAGCGAATTTTCCAGTCGCCAGGACGCGATTTTTTCATGATCACCGGAAATCAATACCTCCGGCACGGCCCTGTCGTCAAACACGGCCGGACGCGTATAATGAGCATGTTCCAGCCGGCCCTCCTGAAAGGTTTCCCGGGCGGCGGAATCTTCGCCGCCGAGCGCTCCGGGAATCAGGCGGGTGACCGCGTCAATCACAATCATGGCGGCCAGTTCCCCGCCCGTCAGCACATAATCACCGACCGACACCTCATCGGTCACCCATTGTTCCCGGATCCGATCATCGATCCCTTCGTATCGTCCGCAGATCAGGATCAGGTCTTCTGCGTCTGCGGCCAGCGCCGCGGCCGCTTCCTGGGAAAACACCCGGCCCTGCGGCGTCAGCAATACGGTCCGGGCCGCTGGCCGGCGGGCCTGGGCCTCTTCAATGGCCGCCGCCAGCGGCTCGGGCTTCATGACCATGCCGTTGCCCCCGCCATAGGGCCGATCATCGACCTGGCGGTGCCGGCCGGCGGCATAATCCCGGATATCAACGCTGCCGGCGGTAATGATGCCGGCGTCAATGGCCCGGCGGACAATACCGTGGCGGAAAAACGCATTGACCATCTCCGGGAAAATCGTCAATACCGTAAAATCCATCCCATCCCCTATTCCGCTGTTTCCGGGAGATCCACCCGCATGATACCGGCAGCACTGTCAACCTCCTGAATCACTGATTTGACCGCCGGAATCAGGACCTCCTCCCCGGATTCGGGGTGACCCACCACGTACACGTCATTGGCGCCGGTAGGAATGATCTGCGTCAGGTGACCGAGAAACCGACCGCCGCCGGCATACACCCGCAGACCGATCAGGTCATTCCAGTAATAGGTATCGGTTCCCAGGGCCGGCAAATTGATCCGGTTGATCAGCAGGGTATGTCCGGCCACCGCCCGGGCCTGTTCCCGGGTGGTAATTTCCTCACAGGCCAATAAAAAAATACGGCCATGGCGCTTACACCATCGAACCGTACAGGTAGTCCGTCGGCCGCTGAGCGGATCTTCCATCTGCAGGCGGGTTCCCCGGACCAGGTCCGGCGGCTCACTGTCATAGGGATACAACTTGACATTGCCACGAACGCCATGGGCGCCGGTAATGCTTCCCAGCGGCAGATAACTCTCGGATGCTGCCATGAACTCTATTCGACGATTTCCAGAACCGTCCGTTTCTTCAACTTGGCCGAAGCGGCACTGAGCACGGTACGCATGGCCCGGGCGGTCCGGCCCTGTTTGCCGATGATCTTGCCCAGATCCTCCTTGGCCACTTTCAACTCCAGGACCGAAGTCTGGCTGCCATCCACCTCCGTCACGGAAACCTGATCAGGATTGTCAACAAGCGCTTTTGCGATGTACTCGATCAGCTCTTTCATAGCCCCGCCTCCTTTGCTGCCACTTGTAATTGATAATGAATACCAACCATCGGCAATCCTTCCCTTCAGGGTATACGCACTTGTTTCATACCTATCAGTATACTGAATCTTTCCGGCAAAAGTCAAAAAAGGGCGGTTTCGTCGAAGAAACATCTCCAGTTTAAACTGTCAGGCCTTCTTTTTTCAGAATGCTACGGACCGTCACCGTGGGAATGGCGCCCTGGCCCAGCCAGTATTCCACCTTGTCTTTTTCCACGGTGATTTCCGCCGGTTCGATGCGGGGGTTATAGGTTCCGACCCGCGCCAGGAACCGGCCGTCCCGGCTGAACCGCTCATCTGCGACCACGATCCGGAAATACGGTTTCTTTTTTCTGCCATACCTTGCCAAACGGATTTTAACAGCCATTCGCTTCTCCTTAAAAGGGCATCATGCCGCGGCCCAGGCCGCGCATGCCGCCGCTCTGGTTAAGTTTTTTAACCATTTTCATAACCTGTGTATAATTTTTCAGCAGCTTGTTGACATCCTGGACGCGGGTGCCGCTGCCCCGGGCGATCCGTTTCCGCCGGCTGCCGTTGATGATCCCGTGTTTTCTGCGTTCCTCGGGAGTCATGGAATTAATGATGGCCTCGATCCTGACCAGTTCGCGGTCATCCACCTCGAGATTCTTCATCTGCTTCATTTTGCCCAGGCCGGGAATCATTTTCATAAGATCCCCGAGGGAACCCATTTTCCGGATCTGCACCATCTGGTCCCGGAAATCTTCCAGGGTAAACTCGTTCTTCTGAAGCTTTTTTTCCAGGTCGGCGGCCTGCTGTTCATCCACCGTGGCCTGGGCCTTTTCAATAAAGGAAAGGACATCTCCCATTCCGAGAATACTGGAAGCCACCCGGTCGGGATGAAACGGCTCCAGGGCGTCGGTTTTTTCCCCGACACCGCCGAACTTGATCGGCTTGCCGGTGACCGCCTTGATGGAAAGGGCCGCGCCGCCCCGGGCGTCGCCGTCCATCTTGGACAGAACCACCCCGCCGATATCCAGCCGCTCGTCAAAGGACCGGGCGATGTTGACGGCATCCTGGCCGGTCATGGCATCGGCCACCAGCAGAATATCCGCGGGCTGCAGGGCCGCCTTGATGCGGTCGAGCTCATCCATCAGGGCTTCATCGACATGGAGACGACCGGCCGTATCCAGCAGCAGCGTCCGGCAGCCGGCCTGGTGGGCGGCCACCCGGGCCTGCTGGCAGATCCCCACCGGATCCATTTCCGGGGTGGAATCAAAGACCGGCACATCCACCTGCCGTCCCAGGGTCTTTAACTGGTCGATGGCCGCCGGCCGGGACACGTCCGCCGGCACCAGGTAGGGCGCCCGGCCCTCTTTTTTCAGGTGAACGGCCAGCTTGGCGGCGGTGGTGGTTTTACCCGACCCCTGCAGGCCGACCAGCATGACCGAAACCGGCTCCTGGCCGCTCAGGGACAACTCCTGGCGGCTGCCGCCCAGCAGCCGGGTCAGCTCCTCGTTGACGATCTTGACGATCTGCTGACCGGGTGTCAGGCTCTCCAGCACCTCGGTGCCCAGGGCGCGCTCCTTGACATCGGCAATAAACTGCTTGGTAATCCGGTAATGGACGTCCGCTTCCAGTAAGGCCATGCGGATTTCCTTCAGCCCGGCCTCGATATTGCTTTCCGTCAGTTTTCCCTGGCCTTTCAGCTTCTTGAAGACAGCATCCAGGCGGCTGGTCAGATTCTCAAACATTGCGGCTGCTCACCATCACTACCATATTCACTGAATCCACTGAACAACAATCTTTAGACACTTAAATCCTGTAAAAATAATATAGGTTATCCATGTAAGTCAAGAAAATTATATATCTTGCAAAAGACGGTATTTTTCTTTATTACCGGATAACAGAGACAACAAACCCGTCCATTATCACCGGACCGATCCGTTTCGGCCGCAGCAGCAGAGGATACCAGTTGACGAATCCCGACGCCCCCCAGGACATCAAGGATCTTTCCCGGCAGGAACTGGCCGACTGGCTGGCCGCCCGGGATATCGCCCCCTACCGGGCCGACCAGATCATGCAATGGATCTATCAGCACCAGGTCGACGATTTTGCCCGCATGACCAACATTTCCAAGGCCATCCGGCCGGTGCTGGCCGAACATTTCACCATCGACCGCCTGAAAATCCGGGACACCCGCATTGCCGCAGATCAGACCCAGAAATTTCTGTTCGAGCTGGCCGACGGCCGCCATATCGAAAGCGTCCTGATCCCCGAAGAAGGCCATGCCACCTTGTGCGTTTCCACCCAGGTGGGCTGCGCCCAGGGCTGCCGCTTTTGCCTCACCGCCGCCAGGGGGTTCATCCGCAACCTGCGGCCGGGCGAAATCATCGCCCAGGTCCGGGACATCGAAAAACGCGTCAATCCCCGGGCGCGGCTGACCAATATCGTGCTCATGGGCATGGGCGAACCCCTGGCCAATTTTACCAACGTGCTGACGGCCCTGGATACCATCACCGACGGCGACTGCGGCCTGAAGTACTCCACCCGGCGGGTCACCCTGTCCACGGCCGGCCTGGTGCCGCGCCTGGCCGAGCTGGGACGGGCCACCAAGGTCAACCTGGCCGTATCCCTGAACGCCACCGACAACGCCACCCGGGACATGCTCATGCCCGTCAACAAAAAGTACCCCCTGGAAGACCTGCTGCGGGCCTGCGCCGAATACCCCCTGTCCAAACGCCGCAAGATCACCATGGAGTATATTCTCATCCGGGACGTCAATGACTCGGAGGCGGATGCCCGTCGGTTGATCCGCCTGCTGCGGCCCATCCGGGCCAAGGTCAACCTGATCCCCTTTAACGAGCATCCCCAAAGCGAATTCCGGCGGCCGGACGAGGCGGCCATCCAGCGTTTCAAGGACCTGCTCCATGCCCACAGCTACACCGTCATGACCCGGCTGAGCAAAGGCGCCGAGATCTGCGCCGCCTGCGGCCAGCTGGAAGCCGATATCCGTCAATACCAAAAATGAACCAGGATCATGGAACAGACCGAAACCGAGGTAAAATTTCACGTGGCCGACCGCGACCAGATGCATGATCGCCTGCTGGCCTGCGGAGCGGTACCGGAAGAAACGGTCTTTGAAATCAACATCCGGCTGGATGATGCCGGCCGCAGCCTGCGAGCCGCCGACCGGCTGCTGCGACTGCGGCAGGACAAAGTGGCCACCCTGACCTTTAAAACCCCGCCGGCCCAACCCGATGACGAATTCAAGACCTACACTGAAATTGAAACGACGGTGGGAGATTTCGAAGCCGCCCGCAAGATCCTGGCGGCCATCGGTTTTGCGGAAGTGCAGCGGTATGAAAAACAACGACGCATCTACCGGGTGGATGATGCCCACTTCTGCCTGGATATCATGCCCTACGGGGTCTTCCTGGAAATCGAGGGAGAAAAAGCGGCCATACGGCGGCTGGCGGCTGGCCTGGGGTTGCCCTGGGAACGGCGCATCCTGGCCAATTACCTGGAAATGTTCGCCTATATCCGCGAAACAGCCAACCTGCCCTTTACCGATGTCACCTTCGACAATTTCACGGATGTCGCTGTCGACCTGCCCGCCCTGCTGAGGCGGTTCCAGGTAGGCAATCCATAGCCGTTCCTGCCGCGGCGCATCCGCCCGGCTTCCGATACAGCTGGCGGGCCTTTGGCAGCCGCTCAGGACACCGGCGAATCCGTCGCGACCGTTTTTTCCTGGGTTTCGCTGGGGGCGGAAGCGGATTCGCGGGTCGGGGCGAGCGCAACCTGCTTGATATTCACGTCAAAGTCCTGCTGATGCAGGAGTTTTCCATCCGGGAGAAACACGAATACGGTCGCCTGTTCCAGCGCGGCCGGGTGACTCGCCCACACCTTCAGTTCCACCGGCTTGAAGCGGGCGATGGAAAAATACTCGCCCCGCTCGATGCGGGTGGGGACACCGTCTTTCAGATGAGCCGCCGGCGCGACCAGTTCCAGGCCGCTGTCATCTTTCAGCACCACAAAAATCCTTCCGGACACGTCCCCTTCCCAGCCGGAGGTCTTGTGAATCCGGAACCGGACCCGCAGGGCGCTGTCCCCCGGCGACTGCACCACCTCAAATTGCTTCAAGTCCACCATGGGCGGCGGGTCCGCGGCAGACTCATCTGCCGCCGGCGGTTCGGACGCGGCCGTTTTTGCCGCAGAAGGGTTGCCGGTCCCGCCGGCAGCCTCCTCCTCAACAACTTTTTTGTCCGGCGCTTCGTCGGCCGGGGGCACGGCCTCCTCCCCGTCGGCGGCTCCGGATGGCAATCGGTTTTTCAGGACCACCAGCCGCGCCATCAAGGCGTCGTTTTCATCCACCAGGTCGCTGATCCGCTGGCGGGAAACCGCGATCGACGACTTCAGCTCGGAATTGGCCTGCCGCGAGTGGGCATAGAGTATCCCCAGGCAAACCGCCGCGATGAGAGCGCCGATGGTAATAGCCGCCATCAGGATCACGTACCACTGCAGGTGGGGGATCCGGACCGCCCGGCCGTACTTGTCCACCAAGGTCACCTGCCAGTCCGATTGGTACAGGTTGCGGATCCGGTTACCAGCGGCCGCCAGCTTCTCCTTCATAATATTTTTCCCCGCCTCCCCGTGTTTTACACATTGTCACCGGCGGCTCCGCCTGCCTCGGACAGGCCGAAATGCCGGTAGGCCAGGGCCGTGGCCCGCCGACCCGAGGAGGTCCGCTGCAGCAGTCCCTGGGCCAGCAGAAAGGGTTCCACCACGTCCACCAGGGTGTCGCTTTCCTCCTGCAGGGTGGCGCTTACGGCCTCAATGCCGACCGGCCCGCCGTTATAGAATTCAATAATGGTACGCAGGTACGACCGGTCCAGCGGTGTCAGCCCCTTTTCATCGACGCCCTCCAGGGAGAGAGCCGCCTCCACCGCCCGGCCGGTAATGGCGCCGTTGTAATGTACCTGGGCGTAATCACGGACGCGTTTCAGCAGCCGGTTGATGATGCGCGGCGTGCCCCGGGAACGCTGGGCCAGGGTGCGGGCGCTGGCCTCGTCCATGGTCAGGTCCAGCAGGTGGGCCGACCGCTGCCCGATCCGGATCAGTTCCGCCCCGGTATAAAAATCAAATTTCAGGAAAAATCCCAAGCGGTCCCGAAACGGTCCCGAAAGCAGGCCCGCCCCGGTGGAGTCGC
>CAYTQK010000189.1:0-6775 GCA_964439745.1 uncultured Desulfobacterales bacterium | reverse complement strand
ACAGATCCGCCCCGGCCCGGTTGGCCTTGGCCACCCGCTCGGCAGCGGACAGAAAATAGTCGCCGGTGCGGGTAAGGATGACCCGGTGTTGCTGCTGTAAGCGGGCGGCCAGCGCCCGGGCCAAAGCCAGGTTGATGTCTTTTTCCGCACGATCAGCATGGGTAATCCCAACATCGCGGCCGCCATGACCGGGATCGATCACGATGGTGGGCAGCGCCATGGCGCCTCCGGCCGTGCCGAAAGCGGTCGCGGCCACTATCAGTAAAAATATCGTCAGGGCTGATCGCCGTCTTGTCTGAACAATGAAAAATCGGTCTGCCGCCATCAGTCTCGCTGTCTCGCTGTCTCATTTTTTCTTG
Organism: uncultured Desulfobacterales bacterium; assembly: GCA_964439745.1. GTDB lineage: Bacteria > Desulfobacterota > Desulfobacteria > Desulfobacterales > Desulfosudaceae > CAYTQK01. The sequence goes on along the minus strand of CAYTQK010000189.1, from coordinate 6,416 downwards.
ACACAAATACCGGTTGACTTTACATTAATCTACCTTTACCCTTTAAAACAAGGCTTAACTTGGATATTTCATGGCTTTTCATGACATTTAATCCCTTTTTCCGATACTTTTTTTTGATTTTTGCCGCATGATGATTATGTTAGCAGGAAAACAGAATGGCATATTTTTTGAATAGGTATAACCCGGTTATACGGAGTAAAAATTTTAAATTTACCGACGTTCATTGAAAACGACAACAGCTGTCGGCGAGAGTGGCGGAATTGGTAGACGCACTGGACTTAGGATCCAGCTCTGGAAACAGAGTGGGAGTTCAAGTCTCCCCTCTCGCACCATGAACAATACATAAAAAAATCATACAGAACCGTTGGAGGTAAACAATCAACATGCAGGTTACCGTCGAAGACCAGAGCGCCATCCGAAAAAAACTTCACATCGAGATCCCGGAAGAAACAGTTGCCAAAAAACTGGACGATTCTTACCGGCAGCTGAGAAAAAACGCCAAGATCAAAGGCTTTCGCCCCGGGAAAGCGCCTGTGTCCATGCTGAAACGCCTTTACAAGGATAAGGTCCACGCCGAAGTGGCCATGGAGCTGATCCAGTCTTCCCTGCCGGAAGCGGTTCAGGAAAAATCGCTCAACATTATCGGGGAACCGGATATTGATCCGCCGGAACTCAAGGAAGAAGGCCCCTTTGCCTATAAGGCCACGGTGGAGGTCAAGCCGGAGATCGAGGATATCGACTACAGCGGCCTGACCCTGAAAAAATCCCTTTACCAGGCCAGCCAGGCGGAGATCGACAACCAGATCGAGATGCTGCGCAAAAACCTGGCCGAAGAAGAGGAGATCACCGAATCCCGTCCGGCCGCGGAAGGTGATATCGTTCATATCCGCTACAGCGCCTCCCTGGACGGCGCGTCCACCGAAGCCTTTCCGGAATCCGAAGACTATAAAATGATCATCGGCCAGGGCGGCATTACCAAAGAGTTTGATGAACAGCTCATCGGGCTGCCGGCGGGAGAAGAAAAGACCTTTGACCTGACCCTGCCCGCGGATTACGACGATGCCAGCGTGGCCGGCAAGACCGTGGCCTTCACCGTGACCATCAACGCCATCAAGGAACAGGTCCTGCCCGAGGTAAACGATGAGATGGCCGCCAAGCTGGGACCATTTAAAACCGTGGACCAGCTCCGCCAAGAAATCCGCAAGCATCTCCAGGAGGGGTATGACAAGCGGCAGGAACAGGAAATGAACGAACAGGTTTTCGAGGCCCTGCTGGCCAGGTGTGAATTCGAAGTACCGGAAACCATGATCGAACACGAGCTCAACGGCATCATCCAGGAGATTGAACGCACCTACTCCGCTTACAACATGTCCCTGGAGATGACCGGCCAGACCCACGAGTCCCTGCGGGAGCAATACCGGGATACGGCCATCAAGCAGGCCCGCCGGCACATTATTCTCAATAAGATTATCGAACAGGACAAGCTGGAAGTAAGCGACGAAGAACTTCAGGCGGGCTTTCAGGAAATGGCCGACGCCATGCAGCAGCCGGTGGAAATGATCAAGCAGTTCTACCAGGAACGGCCGGAGCAGATCGACGTGCTGCGGTACTCCCTGCTGGAGCGGGCGGCCATGAAGCAGATCATGGCCAACAGTACCATAGAGGAAGTTGAACCCGAAACCGCCGACGCCGAAGAGGCCGCGGCGGATAACGCCTAAAGGAGGTATGAAATTGCCTTTAATACCGATGGTCATCGAACAAACCAGCCGGGGCGAGCGTTCCTTTGACATCTATTCCCGGCTGCTCAAGGACCGGATCATTTTCGTAGGCACCGCCATCGACGATGACACGGCCAACCTGCTGATCGCCCAGCTGCTTTTTCTGGAATCAGAAGATCCGGACAAGGATATCAATTTTTACATCAATTCGCCGGGCGGCAAGGTGAGCGCTGGCATGGCCATTTATGACACCATGCAGTACATTAAACCCGATATCGCCACCGTCTGCATCGGCCAGGCGGCCAGCATGGGGGCTTTCCTCCTGGCGGCCGGCGCCAGAGGCAAGCGGTTTTCCCTGCCCAACTCCCGCATCATGATTCATCAGCCCATGGGCGGGGCCCAGGGCCAGGCCTCGGACGTGGCCATCCAGGCCAAAGAAATCCTGCAGATGAAAGATACCTTAAACAACATCTTGGCCCGGCACACGGGCCAGTCCCTGGAACGGATCCAGCAGGACACGGACCGCGACTTTTTCATGTCCGGTCAGGAAGCCCGGGATTACGGGCTGATCGATCATGTTATCACCAACCGGAACGATCTGGACAAACTGGACCAGCCTGAGGAGAAATAAACATGACGCGACAAAACGAGGGCAGTGACAAGCTGATCTGTTCCTTCTGCGGCAAAACCCAGAAGGAGGTCAAGAAGCTCATCGCCGGCCCGGCTGTTTATATATGCGATGAATGCATCAACCTGTGCAGCGAAATCATCGCCGAAGAGTATGAAAAGGAAGTGGCCGGCCCCCAGGAGCTGCTGACGCCCAAGGAAATCAAGCTGCTGCTGGACGACTATGTCATCGAGCAGGACCTGGCCAAGAAGATTCTTTCCGTGGCGGTCTACAACCACTACAAGCGGCTGGACTCCTCGGTGCAGGCCGATGAGGTGGAAATCCAGAAGAGCAACATCCTTCTCATCGGACCGACCGGCTGCGGCAAGACCCTGCTGGCCCAGACGCTGGCCCGGTTCCTGAACGTGCCCTTTACCATTGCCGACGCCACCACCCTGACCGAGGCCGGCTATGTCGGCGAGGACGTGGAAAACATCATCCTGACCCTGCTGCAGAACGCCGATTACGACGTGGAAAAGGCCGAGCGGGGGATAGTTTACGTGGACGAAATCGACAAGATCGCCCAGCGCACCGACAATCCTTCCATTACCCGGGACGTCTCCGGCGAAGGGGTGCAGCAGGCCCTGCTCAAAATCATGGAAGGCACCACCGCCAGTGTTCCGCCCAAGGGCGGCCGCAAACACCCGCAGCAGGATTTTGTCAAGGTGGACACCACCAACATTCTCTTTATCTGCGGCGGCACCTTTACCGGGCTGGACAAGATCATTGAACGCCGCCTGGGGGAAAGAACCATCGGCTTCAGCGGCCGGGTCACCACGTCCAAGGAAAAAGATCTCAGCGAGGTCCTGCGGAACGTGGAAACCGAGGACCTGATCCGCTTCGGCCTGATCCCCGAATTTCTCGGCCGGCTGCCCATTACCAGCACCCTGGACGAACTGAGCCAGGAGTCGCTGATCAAGATCCTGACCGAACCCAAGAATGCCCTGGTCAAGCAGTACCAGAAACTGTTTGAGATTGAAGGCGTCAACCTCCGCTTTACGGACAGCGCCCTGTCCACCATCGCCGAAGTGGCCATGAAGCGGAAATCCGGCGCCCGGGGGCTGCGGTCGATCCTGGAAAAATGCATGATGGATATCATGTATGAACTGCCGTCCCAGACGGGCATCAAGGAGTGCGTTATCAACGAAGAAGTCATCCGCAACAAGGAAGAACCTATCCTCCTATACGAACACGAGGATAGGCAGGTTCAGGCCTGACAATTGCGGTTGTATACAAAACAACTACCGACTGCCTTTTCCGGGCGCCGGCGGCGCCCTGCGAAAATGAGCCGCCGTAATCATATCCGGTCCCGGCCGGGCAGGGGCTTCGGCTCTGCTGTCCGGCTGCTCGACCGTTGTCGTAATCAATGATACATATACCCAGAATTTTCAGGCAGAATAATACTATGTCACCTACCCTGACTTTACCGCTATTGCCGCTGCGGGACATCGTGGTCTTCCCGCACATGGTCGTACCGCTCTTCATCGGCCGGGAAAAATCGATCAACGCCCTGACCCAGGCCATGGAAGGGGACAAGAAGATCTTTTTGGCCATGCAGGCGTCTCCGGACATTGACAATCCCGGCCCCAAGGACATCAAAACCATCGGTACTATCGGTACCGTGCTGCAGATCCTGCGCCTTTCCGACGGTACTGTCAAGGCGCTGGTGGAAGGCAATGTCCGGGGCACCATCACCGACTTTGTTTCCCAGGCCGATTTTTTCCAGGTGGCCCTATCATTCCTGGAAGAAAACGAATTATCGCCGACCCAGCAGGAGGCGCTCATCCGCACGGTGGGACAGACCTTTGAGCAATATGCCCGCCAGAACAAAAAAATCGTCTCCGAAGAAACGGCGACCAATATCGCGGCCATCACCTCGCCCTCGCAGCTGGCCGACACCATTGCCGCCCACGTGCCGCTGAAAATCGAGCAGAAACAGCAGCTGCTGGAAACGACCGACCTGAAGAAACGCCTGACCGATTTGGCCGGCATGCTGGCCTCGGAGATGGAGATCTCCAGCGTGGAGCAGCGTATCAAGCAGCGCGTCAAGGAACAGATGGAGAAAAACCAGAAGAACTATTACCTGAACGAGCAGATGCGGGCCATCAAAAAGGAGATCGGCAGCGAAAACGGAGAGGCCGACGAACTGGACGAGCTGGAAAAAAAGATCCGGCGGAAAAAGATGTCCCGCGAAGGGAAAAACAAGGCCAAGGAAGAGCTCCAGAAGCTGCGCAGCACCACTCCCATGTCGGCCGAGGCGACCGTCATTCGCAACTATATCGACTGGCTCATCAGCCTCCCCTGGAACAACAAAAGCAAGGTGCGCCACGACATCGAACAGGCCGAGGCCATCCTGAACGAAGATCATTACGGCCTGCAGAAGCCCAAGGAGCGCATCCTGGAGTACCTGGCGGTGCAGTCCCTGGTCAAGAAGGTCAAGGGCCCCATCCTCTGCCTGGTGGGGCCGCCCGGCGTGGGCAAGACCTCCCTGGCCCAGTCCGTGGCCCGGGCCACCGGCCGGAAGTTCATCCGCATTTCCCTGGGCGGCGTCCGGGACGAAGCGGAAATTCGCGGGCACCGGCGCACCTATATCGGCTCCATGCCCGGAAAAATCATCCAGGCCCTCAAGAAGACCAATGTCAACAACCCGGTCTTCTGCCTGGACGAGGTGGACAAGATGAGCATGGACTTCCGGGGCGATCCCTCGGCGGCCCTGCTGGAGGTGCTGGATCCGGAGCAGAACTACGCCTTCAGTGACCACTACCTGGACGTGGACTACGACCTGTCCCACATCCTCTTCATCACCACGGCCAACACCCTGGAAAGTATCCCCCTGCCCCTGCAGGACCGCATGGAAATCATCAAGCTGCCCGGGTATACCGAGTATGAAAAGTACAACATCGCCACCAATTTCCTGATTCCCAAGCAGATCAAGGCCAACGGAGTGGAAGACTACGACATCCATTTTTCCAAGAACGCCCTCTACCGGATCATTCAGTATTACACCCGGGAAGCCGGGGTGCGCAACCTGGAACGGGAGATCTCCACCATCTGCCGGAAAATCGCCCGGGAAATCACCACCACTCACAACGGCCATTCCTCGTACCGGGTGACCGCCAAATCCGTGGGCAAGTACCTGGGACCGACCCAGTACCGCCACGGCCAGATCGAAGAGAACGACTACATCGGCCTGGTGACCGGCCTGGCCTGGACCCAGGTGGGCGGCGAACTGCTCAATATCGAGACCGTCATCATGCCGGGCAAGGGAGAGCTGACCATCACCGGTAAGCTGGGCGACGTCATGAAAGAGTCGGCCCAGGCCGCCCTGAGCTACGTGCGCTCGCGCTCGGAGGTGCTCAATCTGGAAAGCGATTTTTACAAAAACCTGGACATCCATATCCACGTGCCGGAAGGGGCGATTCCCAAGGACGGTCCCTCGGCCGGGGTGTCCATGTGCGCCTCCCTGGTCTCGGCCCTGACCAAGACACCGGTTTACAAGAACCTGGCCATGACCGGTGAGATCACCCTGCGCGGCCGGGTGCTGCCGGTGGGCGGCATTCGCGACAAGATCCTGGCGGCCCATCGCAGCGGCATCCATCGCGTTATTATTCCCAAGGAGTGTGAAAAGGACCTGGCGGACATTCCCGCGTCCATCACCAAGAAAATTGACATCATCCTGTCCGAGCATATGGACGAGATCCTGGCCCAGGCCCTGAAAGCGGACCTGCCCCAACTGGATGAACAGAATCCCCTTTTCGAGCAGGGCGCCCCCCCGGCCGAACGGCCTTCCGGACAGCCGCGACAATAAACCTGAAGCGGACGTTTCCAATTTTTACGGGGATAAATTTTTCTTTGTTTTTTTACGGTAAAAATCGTCCGGGGGTTGTTATTTTGGCTTGACTTTGGACGATGCGATTGCTACATAGGGGAATCTTATGTGGCAACGGCGGTAACTTCGATGCCATATAACGCCGAACAGGGCGGGTAGCTCAGTTGGGAGAGCATCGGCCTTACAAGCCGAGGGTCACAGG
>CAYTQK010000188.1:0-6777 GCA_964439745.1 uncultured Desulfobacterales bacterium | reverse complement strand
TATACGATCCGGTGAAGATAGGTAAGCCAAGCGGCTCCATCCAGGGGGCCATACAGAGGAGGTCTTTTTGAATCATTTATTGACAAAAATGCCGAAGCCGGCGGGATGGATGTGCTGCCTGTTATGCTGCGCGGTTATCCTCGGCCTGACAACCGTTCGGGCAGCCGGCCAGGAGGTAGATCAGCCCGGGGAACCGGAAGAAAAAAACGTTTCCGAACGCATGGTTTCCGTTGATTTTAACGATGTGGACCTGACGGTCTTTATCAAGTTTATCAGCGAGATTACCAACCGCAATTTTGTCATCGACGAACACATGCGGGAAAAGGTGACGGTGATTTCCCCTTCCAAGATTTCCATCGAGGAGGCCTACCAGGTTTTTCAGTCGGTGCTGGAGGTATACGGTTATACCACCGTGGAATCCGGCCAGGTGACGAAGATCGTCAAGTCCGTGGATGCCCGCACCAAGAGTATCGCCACCGGCCTGCTGGATGAGGCGGGGGAGACCGGGGATAAGGTGGTCACCCAGATCATTCCGCTGACTTATGCCGATACGGAGGAGGTCAAGCAGCTGCTGGTCCCCCTGATTTCCAAAACCGGCGTGGTGCTCTCCTATCCTTCCACCAACATGCTCATCGTGACGGATATCGCCTCCAATATCCAGCGGTTGCAGAAGATTATCAAGGTGATTGACGTTACCGGGATCGGCCGCCAGGTGACGGTCATCCCCCTGGAGTACTCCGACGCCGCCAAGATGGTTTCCATCCTGGAGCATGTTTTCCAGGACCAGGCCCGGGGCCGCAAACCTGAATCCCGGGGCGGTATCAAGCTGATTGCCGATGAGCGGGCCAATGCCGTGGTGGTTCTGGCCGGCCAGGCCGAGCTCAGCCAGGTCAGGGAGCTGATCGAGATGCTGGACCGCAAAAGGCCCCAGGGAAAAGAGCGAATTCATGTTTATTATCTGAAAAACGCCGACGCCGAAGAGTTGTCGGAAGTGCTGCTGAATCTGCCCAAGGATCAGCCCAAGGAGGGAGCGGGCGCGAGCCGGACGCCAGTGATTTCCAAGGATGTCAGCATTACCGCTGACAGCGCCACCAACAGTCTCATCATCATGGCCGACCGGGACGATTACGCCGTGCTGAAAGATATTATCGAACAACTGGATATTCCCCGTTCCATGGTATATATCGAGTGCCTTATCATGGAAGTCAACGTGGACAGTGATTTCAGCCTGGGTACTGAATGGATGGCCATGAACGACGGCACTTACGACGGCAAGGCCGGCGCCTATGGGGGCGGTTTCGGCGGGGCCAGTGAAGATCGGGGATACAACAATATCTTAGGTCTGGTCGCCCCCGGTAATAAAGCCGGCCTGGGCACCCTGCCGCCGGGATTTTCCCTGGGAGCCTTTGGCGAGGCCATCAAGATCGGGGATGTCGTCTTCCCCAACCTGGCCGCCATTATCCAGGCCTATGAAAAGAACAAGGATGTCAATATCCTGTCCACGCCCCAGATAATGACCACCAACAATACCGAAGCCAGCATTACCGTCGGCAAGAATATTCCCTATCTGACCAAGATCGGCACCACCTCCAGCACCGAGACTTACAGCAACTATGAATACAAGGATGTCGGCATCAGCCTCAAGATCAAGCCGCAGATCAATGAAAACCGGCTTATCCGGCTGGACCTGACCCAGGAGGTGACCCGGCTGGACACTCTGACCACGGTTTCCATGGACCGGCCAGCCACCCTCAAGCGGACCATCGAGACCAACGTCATCGTCCACGACCAGCATACTATCGTCATCGGCGGGTTGATCGACGACAGCATGTCCAGCGTGGAATACCGGGTGCCCTGCCTGGGCGATATTCCCCTGCTGGGCTGGCTGTTCAAGGGGCTCTCTGACGCCCGCGAAAAGAGCAATCTGTTTGTTTTTTTGACGCCGCGCGTGATCAAGACTTTTGATGAGGCCGAAGCGGTGGTCGATGACAAGGAAGAGAATATCAAGCGACTGAAAAAGGGTTCCAGATTGGAGTTTTCTCCGGGGGAGGAACAGAGGAAACCGGAAGACATTGAATCCACGCCGCGGAGCCGGGAGGAGAAAGAAGCGCTCCAGCCGCCGCAGCCGGAAAAACCGAACCCGGGAATGACAGAACCGACCGGAACCGTCCCGGAAGAGTAGTCGCCATAAGCGGAAGGCAGACCAAAGACGCCCATGAAAAACCAATTGCTTACCATTATCCGCGACCAGGCCGGTCCGCTGGGACTTTCGGCTCAGCAGCTGGAGAAGATTGATCGGGTGGCGGCCGCCAACGGGGGACAGCTGGCGGAAGCGCTGGTCAAACGGAAGCTGATTACCGAACAGCAGCTGGTCCGTATTAAGAGCGCCCTGTACGGTATTCCCTTTGACGAAGAGCCGGTGGTGGCGGATGATGTGGCCGAACGGCTGGGAAAAGTGCCGGCCGCGTTTTTGAAACAATATCTTCTGGTCCCCCTGCGGCTACCCGATGAAAGCGGCCGGGGCGAATGTGTCATCGCGTTGAATGATCCCGCGTATCTGGCGGCGGCCGATGATCTCGCCCGTCTGCTGGGCGCCGGCGGATACTCGCTGGTGGCAACCACCCGGGAGGCCATTCGTTCGGCCATCAGCGGTCTTTACGACCGCGGCGGAGGCACGGCCGAGGAACTGGTGCGGGACATGGAAAATGCCGACGATATCATCGACGAGATCGATCAGACGGCCGATCTGCTGGATGACGCCAGTGCCGCCCCCATTATCCGCCTGGTCAATTACATTGTGGCCGAGGCCGCCAAGGCCCAGGCCAGCGATATCCATCTGGAGGCCTACCAGGACAGCTTCAAGATCCGGTACCGGGTGGACGGCATCCTGTATGATTTTTTGACGCCGCCCCGCCGCATTCAGCCGGCCCTGGTTTCCCGCATCAAGGTCATGGCCGACATGAATATCGCCGAAAAACGCCTTCCCCAGGACGGGCGCATGCAGGTGCGGGTGGGCGACCAGGAGATCGATATCCGCGTTTCCTCCATCCCCATTACCGCCGGCGAACGCCTGGTGCTGCGGCTGCTGAACAAGTCCGGTACCCTGCTGAAACTGTCCGAGCTGGGGCTGCCGTCGGCCCAGTTTGCGCTGCTACAGCGGCTGATCCGTTATTCCGGGGGGATTATCCTGGTCACCGGTCCCACCGGCAGCGGCAAGACTACTACCCTGTACGCCGCCCTGAGCTCAATCAACAACCCGGATATCAATATCATTACCATTGAGGATCCGGTGGAGTATCAGATCAACGGGATCAACCAGATCCAGGTCAACACCAAGATCGGGCTGACCTTTGCCAAGGGGCTGCGCTCCATCGTCCGGCAGGACCCGGACGTTATTCTGGTAGGGGAGATCCGCGACCGGGAAACATCGGATATCGCCGTACAGTCCGCCCTGACTGGTCATCTTGTCTTTTCCACCCTGCATACCAATGATTCGGCCAGTGCCATTACCCGGTTGGTTGACATCGGGGTGGAGCCGTTTTTGATTTCCTCTTCGGTGATCGCGGTGGTGGCCCAGCGCCTGGTGCGGGTCTTGTGTCCCCATTGCAAGGAGGCTTATGTGGCCGATGCCGAAGCCATCAGAAGCGTCGGCGGTGATCCGGAACGGTTTACCGACACGGTAATTTACCGCAAGCGGGGATGCGACCGGTGTCTGAACACGGGATACAGCGGCCGGGTCGGTATTTTTGAAATCATGGTCATGGACGAAACCATTAAGAAGATGGTTCTGACCACACATGACTCCAGCCAGATTGAGGCCCAGGCCAGGAAAAAGGGCATGTCCACCCTGCGCGACAGCGGAATTGGAAAAATTCTGGCCGGTGAGACCAGCATCGCCGAGGTGCTGCGGGTGACACAGCGATAAAACGGGTGGTGATGATGCGGCAGACAATGGCAGCAGTTCTGATAGTCGGCCTGCTGGGGCTTTTCCTGGCGGGGTTGTCCGCCTGCGCGCGGACCCCGCTCCGGGCCGAGCGGTCTCCTGGAGCGGTGCCGGCTGCGGGTGATACGGCGGCCGGTTCCATTCTTTCCCTTTACAGCCGGTGGCTCTCTCCAGTGGATGGCGATCGTTGTGCCATGTATCCCACCTGCTCCCAATACAGCCGCCAGGCATTTGACCGGCACGGTCTGCTGCCGGGCTGGATTCTGACCTGCGACCGGCTGCTGCGGTGCGGCCGGGACGAGTTGTCACTGGCGCCGATAATTTTTGTTGACGGCCAAAGACGCAGCCATGATCCCTTGGAGGCCAATGATTACTGGTGGGCGGAATAAGCGGGACGTCCTCTGGCGCTTCCCGGCCTGGCTGGTGGAGGTAATTCTGCTGATTGGCCTCAGCGGGGCCCTTGTGGCTCCGGTGTCGGCCCGGACGATTACCCCGGAACAGCAGCTCGGCCTGGCCGATCATTTTTTTGCCCGGGGGGAGTATGCCCAGGCCGTCATCGAATACGAAACCTTCTGCTACCTGTTTGCAGAAAACGCTCGCACCGATTACGCCCGATTCCGGATCGGCCTGGCCTTTTTTCAGCAGTCCCGATACGAACAGGCCCTGGAGAAATTTCAGGGCCTGGCAACGGCCGGCTCCCTGGCCGCAGAACCGCAGGCCACGGCCGGGTTCATGGTAAGCCGGTGTTACGCCGCCATGGGCCGGCGGGTGCCGGCCGTGGCCAACTTGAAACAGATGCTGGAATCTGCCGGGGACAAGGACCTCCAGGAGCGGATTTTTTATCAGCTGGGCTGGATTTACCTGGAATCCTCCCCCGAGTTGGCGGCCGCCGACCTGGACCGGGCCGCGGAGTATTTTTCCCTGATCCGAGCCGGGGAAGAAGATCCCTTCCGGGCGGAGATGCTCGAAGAACGGCTGGCCCCGGGGCAGGCCGGCCGGGAAGAATTTTTGTCCGCCCGTAAAAGTCCGGCCCTGGCCGGGGGGCTGGCCGTTTTCCCCGGGGGCGGATATCTTTATTGCGGCCGGTACCGGGACGCCCTGGTTTCTTTTCTGTTCAACGGCGGCATGATCTGGGCGGCGGCCGAGGCCTATGACAACGATCTGGAAGTGCTGGGAACCATGATCGCCCTGGTGGATTTCGGGTTTTACGCCGGCAGCATCTATGGTTCGGTCTCGGCGGCGCACAAGCACAATCGGCGTCTTTCCGCCGACTTTATCGAAAATCTTACCACCTGCTGCCGGGTGGCCATTCTGCCGGTTCACGGCGGCCGCGGCATCATGGCCGGCGTAACGGTACCGTTTTAGCCCGGATTACCCCACCAGCTGATTCATCTGGAAGATGGGCAGGATGATGGACAGCACGATAAACAGGATAATCAGCCCCATGAAGACCACCAGCAGTGGCTGCAGCAGGGAGGTCAGGCTGACCAGGGTGGTTTCCACCTCGTTTTCAAACACCTCGGCCGTTTTCAACAGCATTTTTTCCAGGTCCCCGCTCTGCTCGCCCACCTTGATCATCTGCACCGGCAGCATGGGAAAGATGCCCGCTTCCTCCAGGCCGGCACCGAGTCCCATTCCTTTTTCCACCTTTCCGGCGGTATCGGCAATAGCCTCGGCAATAAGTTTGTTGCCGACGATATTTTTGACGAGGTGCAGGGCCGTCAGCAGGGGAAGTCCGTTTTCCAGCAGGGACCCCAGGATGCGGGCGAAACGGGCCCGGGCGACCTCTATGGCCAGAGTACTGATGCCGGGCGAAAGAAGGATGAGCTTGTCCGTCTGGTAGCGGCCCTTTTCGGTTTTGATGACAGCCTGGAGGACCAGGTAAAGCCCGATCAGCAGGCCTGCCAGCAGCCACCAGTAGCCGGCCAGCAGGTCGCTGAAGCCGATAATAATACGGGTGGGCAGGGGCAGCACCTGGTTCATGTCTTCAAAAATGGAGACAAAGCGGGGCACGATTCCGATCAGCAGAAAGGCCAGGATGCCGCATCCCAGAACCATCATCACCGCGGGATAAGCCAGGATGGAAATGATGCGGTTTTTCTGTACCTGCCGGTTTTCATTGATTTCCGCCAGCCGTTCCAGCACGACTTCCAGGGTGCCGGAGGCTTCACCCGCGCGGACCATGTTGATATAGATGGGGGAAAAGACGTCCGGAAAATTCGCCAGGGCCTCGGCAAAACTGTTGCCCTCTTCAATGGCGTCTTTGACACGGGAAAGAATTTTTTTGAGGGCCGGCGAGCCGGTCTGCGGGATCAGGGAGTAAATGGCGGATGCCAGCGGAAAACCGGAGCCTACCAGCGTAGCCAGCTGGCGGGTGGTAATGGTCAGTTCATTGGGATGAACCCGCGAAAAAAGACGGATTCGCTGAAACCGGCCGCCCTCTTTTTTGGGGGCGGTGTCATACGCCTCTTGGATGGTGACCGGATAGACCGCCGTGGCCCGGAGCTTTTCGCGGGCGGCATTCTCACTGTCGGCATCGATAATGCCGGAGATCGTTTTGCCCCTGGCGTTTATGGCGGTATATTCAAATACAGGCATAGCCCGGATATCTCACGAGTTGATTTGGCCGCAGATGCCAGGCGCGGGACATGAAGCTGTAGAAAATCTACCGCGAATGTCCCGCGACACAGCAGTTGCGGTCAAGGCAGCTCGCCTGGGGGGTGAAATTTTTCGACATAAAATTTGCAAAAAAAGCCTCATGTCGTACATGACAGTTTGAATTTTTGATGGCTTCGTAAAAAGTTTAAAAAATGTTATGCCCGTCAAATAATAAA
>CAYTQK010000187.1:0-6835 GCA_964439745.1 uncultured Desulfobacterales bacterium | reverse complement strand
CGCGTGGCGGAAATTTCCAACTCCCTCCAGGCGGCCATCAACAAAGCCAACCGGATTCTGGACAACCGCAAATGGGATGAAATCATGGCCGCGGCTGAAAAGACCGGCACCCGGTTCAACCGCTTTGCGGACAAGGCCGCCCGGGCCAGTGACCGGGTCAACGGACTGCTGGAGGAAAACGAAACCGAACTGACCGCCGCCATCGGCGAGCTCAGGGGGACTCTTCGCCGGGCCGACCAGCTGGTGGCCGGTACGGATGAAAAGGCGGCCCGGCTTGAAAGGCGGCTGGAAACGGCCCTGCGCCAACTGGAAGAAGCCGGCCGCGAACTGAGCCGGCTGAGCGCGAAAAGCGCCGACCAGCCTTCCCAGTTGTTCTTTGCGGCGCCGCCGCCGGAAAAGAAAGTGGAAACCTATGAATAAACGATCCGTACACCAGAATCCCCGCCTCTTGGCTGTCGACACGGCCTGCCTGCCGGGAACGCTGATCTTCTGCCTGCTGGTGCTGCTGACGGCCGGCGGCTGCGCCGACCTGTCGCAGCTGACCCAGCCGGACCTGAAGATCGAATCCTATACCATCGAAGTTCCCCTGCCGGAAAAATCGAAAAAGACGCTTCCCTGTGCCCTGCGCATCCGGCAATTTACGACCAATCCCCTCTACGCCACCAGGGCGATCGTGTACAAGACAAAAAACTACCAGGCCGCCGAGTATATCTATCACCGCTGGCACATCCCGCCGGCCGACATGACCGCCGCCGCGCTGCATCAATCCTTCCGGCCCGCCGTGTCATCCCGGGGGGTGTTCGGCCCCGGCGCCTTACACCCCGCCGATTACCGCCTGGCGGGCACCATGCAGACATTACTGGAAAATTATACCGTTTCTCCCTGGCAGGCGGAACTGGCCCTGGTGGTTACGCTGGTGGATATGGCGGCGGCTGAACCGCGCCGGCAGGTTCTTCTGCAGAAACGGTATACCGCCACCGAGCCCTGTGTCCGGAACAATCCCCGGGCCCTGGCCGAGGCCATGAGCCGGGCCTTGGAATCCGTTACCGCCGAAATCATCGCCGATGTTACCGCCCGGCTGGCGGACGTTGAAAACCAATCCGGCACCGATCTTTCTCCCGAATAAGGAGGAAGCGCACTGGCTGCCGTTTTTTCACACCCTGCCCCTGAAAAATAAAACGGCCCCGAAAAACGTATCCGATCAAGGCGCGCCGCCGATAGGAGACGTTTTCCGGGGCCGTAAACAACTCCTGAATTGCACGATTTTCAAGTTTGCCGCAGGTACAAGGAAGCTGATACCCCGCTATAGTGTACTATGCGGGGTATCAGCTGACGCCGTAGATGCGGTAAAATTGGAAATCGTGCAATTCAGGTCAGATGTATTTTTTTTCACCAAGCAGTACCATAATCTCGTGGGCCGCCTCATCCGGCGTCAAATCGGTGGTATCAATGCTGATGTCCGGATTAATCGGCTCCTGGTAGGGGTCATCCACGCCGGTAAAGCCCTTGATCAGGCCCGCCCGGGCCTTGGCGTACATCCCCTTGCGATCCCGTTTTTCGCACTCATCCAGGGGGGTGGACACGTGCACCTCGATAAATCCGCCGTATTTTTCAATCTCGTCCCGGACGGCCTGCCGGGTGACGGCATAGGGCGCGATGGGCGCGCAGATGGCGATGCCGCGGTTCTTGGTGATCTCGCTGGCCACGAACCCGATGCGCTTGACGTTGATATCCCGGTGTTCTTTGGAAAAATCCAGTTCGCTGGAGAGGTTGTGCCGGACGATGTCCCCGTCCAGGAGGGTGACCGGCCGGGTGCCGATTTCCAGCAGGCGGGCGTAGATGATCTTGGCAATGGTCGATTTGCCGGCGCCGGACAGGCCCGTCAGAAAAACGGTAAACCCCTGCTTCGAGGGAGGCGGGTAGGCCCGCTCCAATTCCTGCAGGACTTCCGGGAAGGTGGCCCAGTCGGGAATATTCTTGCCGACCGTCAACCGCCGGCGGATATGGGAACCGGACAAAGACAGGTACTGACTGCCGGACGGCACCTGGTCGACCGGGAGATACTCATCCTCAAAGGGCAGGTAGACGATCTCCTTGAAGACAATCACGTGGACGTCCAGTTCTTCCCCAAACGAGGCGGCCAGTTCCGCCGCCTGCCCGCTTTCGTAAAAGGGACGGCCGTGATGGTTGCCTTCCGGACTGGCATGGCCCGGTCCGATAATAAAGTCGGTGCAGCCGAAATTTTTGGCCACGATCAGGTGCAGCAGGGCCTCCCGGGGACCGGCCATACGCATGGCCATGGGAACCAGGTTGAGAAGAAAGGTATCCGGCGGATAGCGTTCGGCCACCCGTTTGTAACAGCGCACCCGGGTATAGTGGTCAAAATCCCCCGGGGCGGTCATGCCGACGCTGGGAAAGCACATCAGGTTGGCCTTGGCCTGGCGCATGGCGCGGATGGTCATTTCGAACTGGGGGCGGTGAATCGGCTGGCGGGTGTGAAATCCCACCACCCGCTGCCAGCCCAGCTTGCGGTACATCTCCCGGATCTCCCGCGGCGTCTTGCGAAGCTGGCGGGAATCGAAATGAATCGGCAGGCGAACCACTTCCACCGGACCGCCGACATAATATTCCCGGCAGACATGGTAGAGGTAATCGACGCCGGGGTGAACGGGGTCGTTGGTGCCGAAGACCGCTGCCGCTTCGCGCTCCCGGTCGATTTTCCAGATATCCTCGATCCGCATGACAGCCAGCAGCAGTCCCTCCTGGTCCCGCAGCGCCACGGACTGTCCGGTAGCCAGGGAACGGGCCACGCCTTCGGCCACGTCCAGGCAGACCGGCACCGGAAACAGTTCTCCCGTGCTCAGGCGCCTGCTGTCCCGCACGGATTCGTAATCCGCCCGCGCCATAAACCCTGTCAATGGAGAAAACACACCGGTGGCCAGCAGGTCCAGGTCGCACAGCTGGCGGCTGTTGAGAACAATTTCCGTGAGATTGACCGCCATCTCGCGGAGCGCCGCGTTCCGCTCTTCATCCGCCATCAGGTCAATCAGTTTACCACCGTGCGGCGGCATTACTCCATTCGAACCCATTCCCTTTTCTCCCCGTTTCGTTCACCAGATGCAAACGCGCTTCATCATATTTTGACAATGATTCCCCCACGGCACAAAAAATCAGACATTTTTTGTCAAAAAAATACGGAGACAGCCGGTCTGTCCGGCTGATGGCACGGCCGCACGATGCAGACATCAACCGGGGTTGTATTCCGGCACCATTTCCCGCAAGGTTTCCCGGATTTTTTTCTCGTCCTGGTTCTCAGCCCATTTCATCAGCTGGTCGATCCTGCCGTTCAGCATACCCAGATCGGGCTGGTTGCCGTTCATCAGCACCATGATCTTGTCATGGCCAGTGGGCACCACGTTTTCCCCCTCCGAGATCAACTCCTCGTGGAGTTTTTCGCCCGGCCGCAGACCGGTAAATTCGATGGGGATATCCACGTCCGGCTCAAATCCGGACAGCTGGATCATGTCCCGGGCCATGTCAACAATCCGGACCGGGGTCCCCATCTTGAGGATAAAGATTTCCGCACGGCCGCCTTTTCTGCTGCCGATGGCACCGGCCTGCAGAATGAGCTGACAGGCCTCGGTAATGGTCATGAAATAGCGGGTAATGTCCGGATGGGTCACCGTCAGGGGACCGCCCTGCCGGATCTGTTTTTTAAACAAGGGGATGACGCTGCCGGCGCTGCCGACCACGTTGCCGAAGCGGACAATCATGAACTGCGTACCGGCGGCATCCGCGCCTTCCTGGCTCTGCAGCAGGATCTCCGCGATCCGCTTGGAAGCGCCCATGACGTTGGTGGGCCGCACCGCCTTGTCGGTTGAGACCAGCACGAACCGTTCCACCCGGTGGCGCTTGGCCGCTTCCACCACGTTGCGGGTGCCGCGGATATTGTTCTCCACCGCTTTCCAGGGCTGGGATTCCAGCATGGGCACATGTTTATACGCGGCGGCATGAAAAACCACCTGGGGGGCGTACCGGGCAAAGACACGGTCCAGCTGGCCGGCATTCTGGACGTCCCCCAGCAGGGGCACGATCTCGATGGACATGTCTGTAAAGCCGGCCCGCAGATCCAGTTCGATTTCATACAGGGCGGTTTCCGCCCGTTCAAACAGCACCAGCCGGGCCGGCGCATACCGGCACACCTGCCGGCACAATTCCGACCCGATGGAACCGCCGGCACCGGTAATAAAAACACATTTGCCCCGCAAATAGGCGCCGATTTTTTCCTGGTCCAGGTTGACCACTTCCCGGCCCAGCAGATCCCGGTAGGCCACGTCCCGGGCCGCGGCAATGGAGACCTTGCCGTTGATCAGCTCTCCATAGCCGGGAACGGTTCTGTACTTGAGGCCGCTGTTTTTGCAATGAGCGACAATCCGCCGCATCTGTTCGGCCGTGGCCGAGGGAATGCAGATGACCGCCTCGTCCGCCCCGGTCCGTCCTCTCATTTCCTCGATGGCGGCAATATTGCTGATTACCGGCAGGCCGTGAATCTTCATGCCGATCTTGGCCGGATCATCATCCAGAAACCCCAGCACCCGGTACCCCAGCGAAGGATTGCTGCGCACCTCCCGGTATATCTGTTCCCCGCAGTCACCAGCCCCGATGATGATCAGCTTGGTGCCGGTCCGGTCCGCCGGCCGCCGGCTGGCAACGGCAAGCGCCCGCCGCACAAAATCCGGCACACTCCCCCCGGCCGCGCGTTCGAAAAAAAGCCGGATGGTAATCCGAAAAGCGGCGATCAGCAAAAGAGTCAGCAGCGCATCAATAACAAATACGGACCGGGGGAAACCTTCGAACCGGTTGATGAACAGGATGGCCACGATAATAACCAGACTGCTCAAAACCGTGGCTTTGATGATATTGAAGAGATCGTTCAGGCTGGTATAGCGCCACATGCCCCGGTAGAGGTCGAACCAATGGAAAACGGCCAGCTTGACCAGCAGTACCAATGGAAGGCTTTTCCAGAAAAGAACGGTGTACTTGGAGACGACTTCAAAATCAAACCGCAGCAGAAAAGAGCCGTACAAGGCGCAACCCAGCAGCACCATGTCGGTGGCGATAATAATAATTTCATTTCTACTGAAAAAACGTCTTTTCATCAGCCTGCTGGATCTTGGGAATGTGCGGCCGGGGCGAAATTCCGGATACACCGGTATGATAATGACGGATTGCGCGGCAGGTACTGCCGCGCAATCCGTTCAGCATACAAATACGGCCGCTACGGCGAGCTTGTCCGGCCTACCATCATGCGGTCCCGGTTCTTTTCAATGGTCTGGTCACCGATCCCCTTGATGTTTTTCAACTCATCAAGGGACGTGAATTTGCCGTGGGTCTGCCGGTAAGCGACGATTCGGGCCGCGTAGACCTGGCCGATTCCGTTTAAAGCCGTCAATTCTTCGGCGGTGGCGGTATTGATGTTAATCTTGCCGCTGTCCGCCTGCTGCGACTGGTCGGCCGAGACGGCCAGTCCCGCCCCCATGATCATGACCGCCACACACAGAAAGGCCACACAGAACATCTTTTTCATTGTCTACCTCCTTGTATAAAATGAAATAATAAAATCCCGGGAGAACTCCTGTCTCCCGTCCTGCCGGCACCGCCCGGCCGCTATTGGCGAAGGGCGCCAAACAGGATGAATTATGAAAGCAAACGACGGCCGGGCTGTCAAGCGAAAACAGGGCCGGCTTGTTCCGGTCGGGCTACCACCCAGGCTACCACCAAGGCTACCATTTGACGCCGTGGAACATGACATCCGTGCGGATATTGGCCCGGTGGGCTTCCACGGCGGCGAAAAACCGCTCCAGCACCTCATCGGTCAGGTAATGCGGCGTCACGCCGATATCGATCAGGCCCTGGTAGGTGGGATTGTAGTAATGCTCCTCGGCTTCCCGCCGGGGATTTTCCAGGTTCTGGACAGCCACCTCGTAGCCCAGGCGGCGGCCCACATCCCGGACTTTTTCGGCCAGCTCGTTGACCGAAAAGGTTTCCATGATCTGGTTGAAAATCCGCAGCTCGCCGGCCCGGGCCGGGGTCTGCCGGGCCATGTGCACGCACTGCAGGGTGTCGTTGATATTCAGGTACCCCCGGGTCTGTCCGCCCTGGCCGTAAACCGTCAAGGGATAGCCCACCACCGCCTGGGTCACGAAACGATTGATGATGGTGCCGAAGATTTCATCATAATTGAAAATGGTATTGAGCCGGGCGTCACCGCCGGTTTCTTCGGTCTCAAAACCATACACCGGCCCCTGCATCAGATCGGTGATCCGCAGATCCCACATGCGCACGGCAAACCACATCAGATCCGTATCCATTATCTTGGTGGTATGGTAGAGGGAACTGGCCTGGCGCGGAAAGAGAAAGGTGTCGCTCCGGCCCTTGTGGGTAATCTCCAGCCAGCCTTCTTCGATATCGATATCGGGCGTGCCGTATTCGCCCATGGTACCGACATGGATGACATGGGTTTCGCGGGCGAAATCCCGCAAAGCGAACATGAGGTTGTTGGTCACCAGCAGATTATTGGTCAGGGTAATGTTGGCATAGTGGTGGTTGAGCAGCGAATAAGGCGCCGAAGGCTGCTCCGCGTAATGAATCACGGTTTCCGGTATGCCCGGCCATTGCTCCTCCCGGGCCCAGGCATATTCCACTCTTCCCTCAAAAAGACCCCGCATGATTTCCGGCCGGGTCAGGTCGCCGATGACCACCTTGATCCCCCGGCCGGTTTTCTCCTGCCAGCTCTTGGCCCGCTCCCCCAGGGTCGGCACGGCATAAAGCATGC
>CAYTQK010000186.1:0-6851 GCA_964439745.1 uncultured Desulfobacterales bacterium | reverse complement strand
CGGGCCAGTCTGGATGAACACCCCGCACGAACAGGTAAAAAACACCGCCGAAATGGCTCTGGTAATCGTAGTCCGGCAGCCGCGCAGCCAGGTGGCGGTGCAGCGCCAGGGCGTAAATATGGTATTGCAGGCAATAATGCGACTCGACCATGACCCGGGCCAACCGCTCCGGATCATAATCCCAATATGTGTTGCCCAGATGATTGGTCTTCCAGTCCAACAGGTAATAGCGTCCGTCATGGCGGCAGACAAGATCGATAAACCCGCGCATATACCCGTGGAACGGACTGAACTTCAGCCGTCCGACCTGCCCGGCATACGACGCTGCCTCGGCTCCGCCGGCTGCCTGCTGAAAAACCGCCTGCAGATCGGCCGGCGTCAGGCGGCGGATGGGATAATAAAAGGCCATCTCGGCCAGGACGTGCTCCGGCGGTACACGGCCCAGCCGAAATTGGCAATCCGCCCCTGCCAGCGGCGCCCGGCAGACCCGATCAATCATCCCGCAGACCACGGGCGTCCAGGTTCCCCCGCCGGGAGCCCCTGTCTCCAGGTCATAGCGGCGCAGGACGGACTGAACCAGGCAGCGGATCTCTTCCCGGTCGGCACCGGCAAAATCCAGCTGCTCGAAAATGGCGTGAATGCACAGTCCCGGTCCGGCACCGGCCGGAAAGGCGAAAAATCCGTCGGCAGGTTCCGCCGCCTGCCCTGTCGCGGGAAGCGTCCGTTCCAGCTCCCGGCCGCCATGGTCATCTTCAGTGGCAATGGCTGCCTGGCCGGCCACCAGCCGGGTAAAACTGCCCAGCGACCAGCCCTGGTCGATGCGGCCGCCGAATTCGGCCGCCCGCAATGAGGCCGCCGGACCGCTGTCTTCTGCCAGGGCCGGCGGCGACGACGTTTCTCCGCACGGCTGCAGCCGGATGAACGGACCGGCCGGGGCGATCCGGGCGCGAATCCGCTCATACAAGGTAGCTTCCGTTTCCGCCGCGATCCTTTCCAGCGTGACGGCGACGAGATCTTCCGCCGGCGGGCTGCCGCCGGCAAAAAGATAATCAAGGGCAGTGACTGCCGGCTGCCGGCCGATCCGGCCGGCCACCAGGTAGCAACGGTTGACCGCCCGGGTCAGGGCCACATAAAGCAGCCGCATCAGTTCGGCCAGCCGCTCCTGCTCGGCCTGCCGGCGATTTTCGGGCCGGCCGCTGCCGATATCCATCCAGACCCGGTTGCCGGCATGAAAAATGACATCCTCCGCCGGGCGCAAACGCGCCCCCTGCTGCCACATGAAGGGACAAAAAATGATCGGATACTGCAGCCCCTTGCTCTTCCAGACGGTCAGGATCTGCACCGCCTGGCCGTCCCGTTCCAGCCGCAGCTGACTCTCCTCTTCCGTCCCGGGCTTTACCCGCTGTTCATTCAGCCACCGGGTCACCCCGTTCATGTCCAGACGCTGCTCCCGGGCGGCCCGGTGAACCAGTTCCGCCAGGTGGAGCAGGTTGGTCAGCCGCCTCTCGCCATCGGGCAGGCTCAGCAGCCGTTCCCGCACATTGTAATCGGCCAGCAGCCGCCGGAACATGCGCATGAAACCGCCCTGGCGCCATAGTTCGTTGAACCCGGCAAAGCGCTCCAGGTGGGCTTCATGCGCGGCCGCGCCGGCCTCCTCTTCCAGCAGAAAGCGGATATCCGCCGCGGTCAGCCCAAGCATGTCAGTGGCCAGGGCCGTATTCAGGCGCCGGACATGACCGGGAGAAACCACCGCCAGAAGAACCTGTTCCAGTTCCAGGGCATCATCGCTCTGGAAAACGTCGCCGGTCCGGGATACCACCGCCGGGATCTGCAGGGCCGCCAGACGGTCCTTGATCCGGCCGGCATCTTCATTGCGGGTCACCAGCACGGCCATATCGGACGGTACCAGGGGCCGGTCACCGAGGCGGGCCCGGCCCTGCCGGGACATGGCCAGCAGATCGGCGATCTCATGGGCCACGGTACCGACGGCCGCCGCCCGGGCCTCCTCCTTGCGGATGTATTTCCGGTCATCGTTTCCGTCCGGGTCGACAACCGCCAGAATGTCCAGTCCGCCGGCGGCCGCCCCATCCAGCAGCAACGGATGCCGGTTGCCGGTATTCTCCGCGGCCGCCCGCACCGGATGAAACGGGATCTCTTCGCCCAGCACAAAGGGGTTGACGGTGCCGGCAAAAAGGTGATTGACGGCTTCGACCAGGGCGGTCTCCGAGCGCCAGTTGTCCGCCAGGGTCAGCCTGCGGGCGTCCGGAACACCGGCGGCGGCTTCCAGGTAGGAAAAGATGTCGGCGCTGCGAAAGGCGTAGATGGACTGCTTGGGATCCCCGATAAAAAAGAGGCCTTGCCCGGCCCGGGCAAACAGCCGCTGAAAAATATCATACTGGACCGGATCGGTATCCTGGAATTCATCGATCAGCACCGCCCGGTACTGTTCGCGGATGGCTTTTTCCAGGGCCCCGCCGGGATCGGCAGCCAGTGCCCGGCGCAGATCGGTCAGCAGATCGCTGAAATACTGAACCCGGCCGGCCTGCTTGCGGGCCTGCAGCTCGCTTTCCAGAAAATCTTTGAAACGATGCTTGAGGTGCGTCAGAAAGTCCTGCCGGGCAAGGCTCAGGTCCCGGCAGGCGCTGAAAAAAGGATGTTCCGGTACGCCCTCCTGCCGCCGGGACGGTTTTGTCCGCTGGCGCAGGCCTTGCGGCGTGAACATCTCCAGCACGGCCAGGCCTTCCGGGTCGGGCCGGCCGGCCAGCATGGCGGTCAGGGTGGCCAGGTGCGCCTCCAGGACATCGGCCCGGAAACCATTTTTTTCCCCCCGGGAAAAGCGTTCATCAGTGGACAGGATATCCCGGACCGTGTCCCCGTCCGCCTGCCAGGCGGCGGCAACCGCCGCGTAAGAATCGGCCAGGTCCCGGTTGGCCTGGCCGGGATCTTCCGGTACCATGGCCAGAGTGGGCTTGTCGACAAAGGTCCGGGCCAGGCGGTCCAGGTCCAGTCCGCCGACCGCGGCGGCGGCCCATTCCAGGGGTGTCGCCCGGGAAAAAGTTAGTCGTCGAAAATCGTCGATCACCTCTTCCACATAATGCGCCTGGTCGGTAATCAATTCGGCATCAAAACGCAGGGCCGATTCAAAGGCATGGTGACTCAGCATGCGCCGGCAGAAACCATGAATGGTAAAGATGGAGGATTCGTCAAAACAGACCAGGGCCCGCTGCAGTCGACGGGCGGCAGCCTCATTGTGGATATTTCGTTTCAGCAGCCGGCCCACCATGGGATCGCCACCGGCCGATGGATCCCGGCACCAGCCCAGGGCCTGGACGAGATTGTTCCAGATCCGGTCCCGCAGCTCGCTGGTGGCCGCCTCGGTAAAGGTGACCACCAGGAGATTGCGGATATCCATATCCGCTTCCAGGATCAACCGCAGCACCAGGGCGGCAATGGTATAGGTTTTGCCGGTCCCGGCACTGGCCTCGATGAGGGTAGTTTCCGTCAGGGGTACCCGGTCAATATCCAGTTCCGTAAAGCGGCTCATGCGGGGATCTCCTCCGGCTGGATTCTGGTCATGGCCGCCAGCAGGGGGGAAAAAACATTCCGGGCGATCTCCTGGAAGGCCGCATCCGCGGGCATGTCCCTTTTGAAACAGCGGCGGATGTAGGGGTCCTCGGATTCGCCGGCATGAAACCATCCCGGCAGCCATTGATATCGGGCCGCCGCCTCGCCGGCGGCACCGTCGGCGTCCGCTTTTTCGGCAAAGGCCAGGGCGCTCTGGGGAAAGAACGGCAGGGGGAACTGCCACCCCTGCCGGAACAGATCGGCCAGCTGCCCCAGGCCGTCCCGGGCCGAGTCGGCCGGGAGGGGTTCCAGGCGGACGATCCCGTCCCAGCCGGCCAGCCAGGTATGTCCCCCGGCCGGCGGATCGTCCAGCGCGTTGCCCGCCAGGTGAAAAATCCAGGCCTGGACAAGGTCGGCGGCCTTGATCCGGGCGCAGCGGAAGAAGACCTGACCGGAAGGATAAATCCGTGACAGGACCCCGCTGAGCCGAAGCATTGTTTCTTCCGGAGAAAAAACGATTTCCCGGGGAGGCAAAGCTTCTCCCCCGGTCAACTGCCGGACAACCGCCGCAAAATCGTCGACTTCGCGGTGCAGCGACTGCCACTGGATTTCTCCGGGGGTGCCGTGGGGAAGACGCCCCGCAGCCGCAAAGACCTGTCGAACCGCGGCCTCGTCCCGGCCGCGAAGATATTCTTCCAGCAGCCGCTGCCGAAGATCATACCGTTCCAGGGCATCGGTCCCAAAAGGTTCCCGATCCGGCGGACGGCCGTTGTCCTCCGGGGCCAACCGAAGCTGCAGACGGTTTTTCAGCAGGAAGGCCGGGGGGTTGCGAAAAAAATCGGCTAGATCCGCCAGGGTCGGGCGGAGCGGTTCGGCTTCCCCGGCGGGCGGCAGCACCGCTTCGCAAAAAGGCGGTCTTTCCGCGGCCGGCGAATGACCGGCCGCGGCCGCCCGGCAATTATGCCGTGAATAACTGAACAGCCGCGGTTCCGCGGAGAAATAGCGGGCACTGAACGGCTGGAGGGGATGCCGGACAAGAAGACGGCCGACGGGATCACCGCCGTCTTCGGCCACAAAACCGTTCCGGATATAGTCCAGCAGCTCATTGACCAGGACGGACGGCGGCATGACGCTGTTATCATGAATATCCTGGCCGACATAACTGATCATCAGCTTTTTCCGGGCCGAGAGCAGGCTTTCCAGAAACAGGTAGCGGTCCTCGTTCCGCTTGGAAAAATCGCCCGGCCGGCCGCGCTTGTCGACCAGGTCGAAACCGGGCTGCCGGGTCAGCCGGGGATAGTCCCCGTCGTTCATTCCCAGCAGGCAGACGACCGAAAAGGGGATGCTGCGCATGGGCAGCAGGGTGCCGAACGTCACCCCGGCACTCAAAAACCCGGTTCCCCGGGGCGTTCCGGACAACAATTTCTCCAGGTAATACCGGCCCACGGCCGGAGAAAGCGATTCGCCGGAACCGGGCACCACCTCGTCGAAGGCGGCCTGCCGGGCCAGGATGTCGCGGATTTCCAGGACATCATTTTCCTCGGCTTCCGTGGCCGGAGCAAAGAAATCATCCAGCAGCCGGTTCCAGAAGGACCGCCACTGCTCCGCCGGGCGGGCCTGTTCCACGGAACGGCCGGCGGCGATGAGGGTTTTGACGAAATGAACGAAAGCACCCAGCAGCCTTGCCTCCGCACCTTCCACGCTGCCGGCGGGCAGAATCCCTGCGAACAGAAAATCCGACTGGAGCTGCCCCTCTTCCGCCGGGAAGGGATATCCCAGCAGAAGCCGTTCCAGTCCGAATTCCCAGGTATTTTCGTGGAAACCCGGCAA
Organism: uncultured Desulfobacterales bacterium; assembly: GCA_964439745.1. GTDB lineage: Bacteria > Desulfobacterota > Desulfobacteria > Desulfobacterales > Desulfosudaceae > CAYTQK01. Next base: position 1,457 of record CAYTQK010000186.1, on the reverse strand, counting down.
GCCGAGCGATTCCCGGTAGGGACCGTCAATGCCCCAGCGGATACCGGCTTCAGCCACCCAGCTTTTGACAAGATCCAGGTCGGTCTCGGAAATGCCGAACCGCCGCCGGATCATGGCCGTCTCCAGGATATCGATTACATCGGAAGCCCGGTAGCGCTGACGGGAAATGTCCACAATCCGCAGCAGCGGGGCAGCCGTTGTGTTGACGGCGGCCAGACTCGAATCGGCAATGGAATAAGGGATTCTCCGGGCCGGATCCTCGGGACTGTCAAAGACCGCCCGGACCAGGGGGGCGTAGCGGGAGACATCCGGCATCATGACCACGATATCCCGGGGGTGCATTGCCGGGTGCCGGTCGAACAGCGCCAGCAGTTGGTCATGCAGCACCTCGACCTCCCGCATGGGGGTATGGCAGGCATGGATCTGGATACTTTCATCCGCCGGCGAAACAACGGCCGGCGGCCGGCCGGCGGCATCCACCAGGTTGAGGATGTCGGCCTGTACCGCGCCCAGCAGTGAATCCGTGCCGGGATCGACGAAAATCTCCCGACCGGTATCTTCCACGGTGTTCAGCAGCAGGCTGAAAAATTCCCGGCCGGACGGCCCCAGGGAAGCCAGCAGACTGTTGCCCACGTCCAGATCAATTGTGTCTGCGGCCGGATGCGGTTCTTCCTGGCGCAGCAGTTCTTTGCGGCTGTAAGCATACTCCCAGTACTCCCGGCAGGGATTGAGATAAAAGATATCCACCGCGATCTGGCAGCTCAATCGCAGCAGGATGTCAATGTAAAACGGTGCCAGGGTGGACATACCGAAGACCGTCAACCGCTGCGGCAAGCCCGGCAGGGGGCCGGGATGTCGCCGCAGGCGTTCATGCAGGGCGGCCGGATGCCGGCGCCCGGCCTCCGGCGGCAGCTCGGCCTGGATCCGGCGCCATAACTGCGGCTGCCAGCGCTGGGCGGGGAACTCATCGACAATCGCGTCGCGGCCGGCATCCCAGGCGCGGATCATGTCCGGCCGCAGGATGAGATAGCGTTCCAAAACGGCGGCCACCTGTTCGGCCAGCTGAAACCGCTTAAAGCCGTCTTTGTCATCGTCCAGGTAACGACGCAGGGGAGCGAAATCCGGCCCCTCCATGAGGTCCGGCAGCACCCGGACAATGGCCCAGGTCAAGGAATCGGCCGAAAAAAAATCATGCGTCGGCGCACCGAAAACGGTATGAAACAGGTGAATGACAAATGTTTTGGGAAAGCCGCAATCCAGTTTGGCGCTGCCCCCGGGACGGTCGGCCAGCTGCGGGTTCAGCCAGCGCCCCATGCCCCGGCTCTGTACGATCCCCACTTCTTTTTCCAGAGGCGGCCGCGGCTGTCGCCCCCACTGTTCGGCCAACGTCGCCCCCAGGTGCTCCAGCCGGTTGCCGGTAAATAAAGTAAGACCCGCCATAATCGCCGCTGATTCCC
>CAYTQK010000185.1:0-6862 GCA_964439745.1 uncultured Desulfobacterales bacterium | reverse complement strand
GCCGAAAATCGACTCCAGCAGCCCGGCCGCGGCCAGGGTCAGGTGATCGTTCCAGCGGGCCGCCACCACCTGGATACTGACCGGCAGCCCCTTGTCATTATAATAGATGGGCAGAATGGTAGCGGGAAACCCCAGGATATTGAACACCCCGGAATAACCGATGCCGGGCAGGTCCGCCCAGATCATATGATGCCTCGGCGCCGGGGTGGGAAAAACCGGGCAGATCAAAACGCCGTTATCCCCCAGCCGCTCTTCCATGCGCCGGCGCAGATCATCGGCCAGGGCCAGCATCTTGCGGTTCCGGCCGGCAAACAGCTGGGCGGGTTTTTCCACCAGGGCCAGGCCCAGGCCGGGAAACGTCAGCTTGCCGCGCCGGGCCGCGAACCGGACCGTCTCTTTGACCAGGTTGAGCGGCTGCCCGTCGCCCAGGATGCGGTCAAAGGAATCGGGGTTCTGGCTCATGCCGGCCTGCCAGATTTCCAGCGACCGCTCCATTCCCCGGGGACGCCAGTATTCCACCGGCAGCTTTTCCGCCCGCAGGGCCCCGACGCACATGGCCATGGCCCGGCGGACATCCCGGCCCACCCGGAACATGCCGTTGGACTCGAAGTAAAAAATCCGCAGATTATTCCGGTCCACCTGGTCCGGATCCCGCCAGCCCCGGTCTTCTGTGATGGGATCGCGGCCGTCCGGCCCCTGCAGCAGAGACAGCAGCAGGACCAGATCCGACACCCGCCGCGCCATGGGACCATAGGTAGTGTAGGGTGCCAGCGGCCCCTTGGCCTCGGGCCAGTGACCGTATCCGGGGACCCGGCCGCCGGTGGGCTTGTGCCCGGCCACTCCGTTGAAGGCCGAGGGAAAGCGGATGGACCCCCCGACATCGCTGCCGAGGCCGAAAGGCGATGCCCCGGCCCCGATAATGGCCCCTTCGCCGCCGCTGGAACCACCCACGCCACGGCTTATATCGTAGGGATTATTGGTCCGGCCATAGACGTGATTGTAGGTTTCGCACCACATGGCCGCTTCCGGAACATTGGTTTTGCCCATGACAATGGCCCCGGCCTGCCGCACCCGTTCCACCACCGTGGCGTCGAAATCCGGTACCCGGTTCCGGCGTTTCCAGACGCCACCGGACCAGGTCAGCCCGGCCATGGCATAGGTGTCCTTGATGGTACAGGGAACCCCGAACAGGGGCGGCAGGTCCTCCGGGTCCCCGGCCAGCCGGTCCTCGGCTGCCCGGGCCTCCTGCCGCGCTGCCGCAAAACGCGGCACCACCACGGCATTCAGCCGGGGATTGACAGCGGCAATCCGATCCAGGAAAAAATCGGTTACCGCTACCGGCGAAAGATCCCTTTGCCGGATCTTGGCGGCCATTTCCACAACCGACATGGTGTGCAGGTTTTCCATGTTCTCGACTCCTCTCAATTTTACGGTTATAGCATTCCGGCTTCGGGCTGCTGCAATGGAATGTCAAATTTTTTCATGTACTTCCACACGGCAGTCCGGCTGACGCCCAGCTGCCGGGCCGCCTCGGCCTTGTTCCAGCCGCAGGCGACCAGTAATTCCACCAGGGCTTGCCGGTTCAGGTTCTTCAGGCGGGAACGAACCGGGGAGCGGTCCGGAAACGCCGCCGGTTCAAAAGCAGGGCGATTGGCCCGGCTCGTCAACCCGGCTGCCTGGTAATCGGCCCGGCGGATTTCCACGGGCAGGTCAAAGGCTTCAATAATCCCGGTTAGATCGCACAGCACAAAGGCGTGTTCGATGGCATGTTCCAGCTCCCGCACATTGCCCGGCCAGTTATAGTCCATGAGCAGCCGCATGGTGTCGGCCGACACCCCCTTGATCTGCTTGCCGGTCTGGCGATTCTGCGCCTCGATGAAGTGCTGGGTCAGCAGGGGAATATCCTCCTTGCGCTGCCGCAGCGGCGGGACCTGGATGGGGAAGACCTTGAGGCGGTAATAGAGATCTTCCCGGAACTCGCCCTTCTGGACCTGATCCAGCAGGACCCGGTTGGTGGCGGCCACGATCCGGATGTTGACTTTCCGCTGGCGGGAGTCACCGACCCGTTCGACTTCCCGCTCCTGGAGAACCCGCAGCAGCTTGACCTGGATGAAAGGGCTGATTTCGGCGATTTCGTCCAGAAAGACGGTGCCGCCGTCGGCCTCCTCGAAGCGGCCCCGGCGATCCCGGACGGCGCCGGTGAAGGCGCCCTTGACATGACCGAAGAGCTCGCTTTCCAGCAGGGACTCGGACAGAGCGCTGCAATTGACGGTGACCATGGGGCGGGTGGAGCGGGTGCTGTTGTGATGAATGGCGCCGGCCACCAGCTCCTTGCCGGTGCCGCTTTCCCCCTGGATGAGGATGGTGGCGTCACTGGCGGCGGCGGCTTCCACGGCCGTGAACACCTTCTGCATGGCCTCGCTCTTGCCGATAAGATTGTTCAGGCGGTGGCGCTCCCCCAGCTTGCGATCGGCCTCGGCCAGCTGACGCCGGGTTCGCTTCAACTCGGTCAGGTCGGTAACGGTTTCGACTACCCCGATGACGGCATTTTTTTCATCCTTGACCAGGCGGGCGCTTTTCATGATGGGCACGTCATACCCGTCCTTGTGACGCATGAAGCACTCCTTGGCGTCTACCCGGCCATATTCGAAAATACCGCATTCGGCAAAACCGGTGGGGCAGGTTTTGCCGAAGCACTCGGAAAATTCCATGAGATGGCAGGGCTGGCCCAGGGCCTCTTCGGCACTGTAACCGGTAATCCGTTCCATGGCCGGATTCCAGGAAGTGATGGCACCCTCCTTGTCGAGGGTAAAAACACCGTCCGCGATGGCTTCCAGGATATTCACCGCGAACTTGGGGGTAATGGTGGTCTGATCCTTCTGGTTCATTACTGATACCATCCTTGTCTGCGCCTATCGTTACGGTAACGTTAAGTAACGCATGGTAACAGATCCTCATCGCTCCGTCAACCCGCTTCTGATCTGCTTGCGTCGTCCTGCCATAAAAAATATAACTTATGAATTTCAAGGTTTTACCAAACAAAAAAAGACCTTCTGCCTCCCTTTTTTTACGGCTTGGCATACTTGTTGAGTGAGTCTTGATAATCAAAAACCCGTAAAGGAGGATTCCCATGAAATCCCTGGTTGTCTATTCCAGCAAAACCGGCAACACCCGCCAACTGGCCGATGCCGTGGCCGAAGCCCTGCCCGGTGAAACCGAAGTTCATGCCGTGGACACCGCCCCGGCTCCCCAGGGGTATGACCTGGTCGCCATCGGTTTCTGGCTCCAGGCCGGCCGGCCCGATCCCGCGGCGGCCGCCTACATGGAACGGCTGCAGGGCGATGAAAAGGTGTTTCTTTTTGCCACCCATGGCGCGGCGGCCGATTCCGCCCATGCCGCCGAGGCCATGCGGTACGCCAGCGAAGAACTGGCCACCCCGGCTGCGGTGGTCGGAACCTTTAACTGCCAGGGGCAAGTGGACCCGGCCGTGCTGGAAAAAATTTCCGCCAAGCCGGAACCCCCGGCCTGGATTGCTGACGCGCCCGCGGCTGCGGGTCATCCGGATGCGGCCGACATCGCCCGTCTGCAGGACAAGGTAAAATCCCTGGCCCGCAGCTGACTGCCATCAACCGCCAAACCCGCGGAGGACCTCATGTCATCCATTTCATTTGCCGACATCGCCATCGTGGCCTGCGGCACCCTCAGCCCGGAGCTGAACCATTTAAAAAAAGAAGGTTTTCTGGATACGGACACCCTCTATTACACCACCCCGGGCCTGCACCAGGACATCCCCGAGCTGGAGCGCCAGCTGGTGGGCCGCATCCGCCGCGCCCGGGAAAAAAAGGACAAGGTGATTGTCGTCTACGGCGGCAAGTTCTGCTATGTCAATCCGGACGATCCTTTGCGCACCATGGCCACCATCATCCAGGAGCAGGGGGACGGCGTCGCCCGCATCGAGGCCACCCACTGCATGGACATGATTGCCGACGAAGCCGAACGCGACCGCCTCGCCCAGGAGCTGGCCGGCGGGGAAGACGTCTGGTGGATGACGCCGGGCTGGGTGAAATTCCGGGAGCAGGTCTTCAAGGGCTGGGATAAGGGCATTGCCAATGAAAATTTTCCCAAGCACACCGGCGGTGCCATTGTTCTGGATGCGCTGGGGTACCTGGATCAGTACATGGCCGAGCACCCGGAATCGTTTCTGGAATACTGTGACTGGATGGGCATTCCCATGCAGGCGGCCCCGGTCACCCTGGACCGGTTCAAGAGCCTGCTTACGGCCCAGGCGGAAAAACTTCCGGACTGACGCCCCATCCACATTGATCAAGCGGGAGGAACAACCCATGAGCATACAGACCATAACCGATACAGCCATGTTTGACCAGGTTACCGGAACCGGGGTCTGCCTGGTGGATTTCAGCGCCGTCTGGTGCGGCCCCTGCAAGGCACAGGAACCGGTCCTGGAAAAACTGGCCGCGGCATTTGAAGGACGGGCCACCGTGGCCGCGGTGGACGTGGACAAAAATCCGGAGGCGGCCGCGCGGATGAAAATTATGAGCATCCCCACCCTGCTGCTCTTCCGCGAAGGCCAGGAGGTCAACCGCTTTGTCGGGCTGCAGAGCGAAAACGTACTTTCCGACGCCATTCAGCAGGTGCTATAATTTGAAAAATATGTTACTATCATGACCGTCACATGCCAGACCGAGGGAGGTAATCATGACTGACAATGTCGTTATCGCTCTGTCCTGCGGAACCAACAATCCCAACCGGGCCACCCGGGCCGTGCACCTGGCCACCGTTGCCCACAAGGAAGGCAAAAACGTCTCCCTGTTTCTTCTGGACGAAGCTGTCTACATCGCCAAGGAGGGGCTGGCCCTGCACCTGCGGGCAGCCACCGGCGACATCGCCGATGATCTGCTTGTCTACCTGCAGGCCCACGAAGTTCCCATCCTGGTCTGCGCGCCCTGTGCCGAAGCCCGGCGGATCGCCGCCGAAGACCTCATCGAAGGCGCCCGCCTGGCCCCGGCCACGGAGCTGATCAAGCTGATGTGCGACGGCGCAGTGCTCAGCCTGTAGGGCGCGCCGGGATGAGCATAAAAATTTAATCTGTAAAACCAGAGCGGATTGACTGTCTGCGCCAAGGGGAAAAGATGGCGCGGCTACCGTCCTGAACAATTACTTTTCCGTCGAAAGGATCAAGCGGATATTCGCTCTCTTGCAAAAAGGAGTCTGGTTTATGTCACGCAGAATCGTTGTGATCGGCGGCGTCGCCCTGGGACCCAAGTCCGCCTGCCGGGCCAAGCGGCTCGATCCGGAAGCGGAAGTAATCTTACTCGACAAGGACGACTATATTTCCTATGGCGGCTGCGGCATCCCTTTTTATGTTTCCGGGGATGTCAGCGATGAATCGGAGCTGCGCTCGACCAGTTTTCACATGGTCCGGGATGAACGCTTCTTTTTGCAGGACAAGGGGGTCACCGCCATGACCGGCACCGAGGCCGTCGGCATCGACCGGGATAAAAAAATCGTTCATATCCGGAAAAAAGACGGCAGCGCCGACACCCTGGCCTATGACAAGCTGGTCCTGGCCACCGGTACCCGTCCCCGCCGGCTGAACCTGCCCGGCGAAAACCTGAAAAATGTCTATACCGCTTCCAACCTGCGGGACGCCATTGCCATCAAGCAGCTGGTCACCGGCGGGAACGTGGAAAAAGCGGTTATCATCGGCGGCGGCTACATCGGCCTGGAAATGGCCGAGGCTTTGGCCGACATGTGGGAAATCGAGACCACCATCATCGAGGTGTTCGACCAGATCATGCCCGGGTTTGTCAGCAAAAGCCTGGCCACCATAGCCACCCGGCAGATGGAGGAAAACGGGATTACCATTTATACCGGCGAAAAAGTGGAGGCTGTCCTGGGAGAAGATGCGGTCACCGGGGTCAAAACCGATCAACGCACCCTGGAGGCGGACCTGGTTATAATGTCGGTGGGCGTGGTGCCCAACACGGAACTGGCCGCAGAAGCCGGCCTGGAGGTGGACGCGCGCGGCCTGCTCAAGGTCAACGACCACCTGCAGACCAGCGACCCGGATATTTACTCCGGCGGCGACTGCGTCACCATTCCCAACCTGGTCAGCGATCAGCCCGGCTATTATCCCCTGGGTTCCATGGCTAACCGCCAGGGACGGGTCATCGGCACCAACATCACCGGCGGAGAGGCCACCTTTCCCGGCGGCGTGGGCAGTTTCGTGGTAAAAATTTTCGACGGCTCCCTGGCCGGTGCCGGCCTGACGGCCGTCATGGCCCGGAAAGCCGGTTTTGACGCCGTGGGTATCCAGGTGGCCCAGTTTGACCGGGCCCATTTTTATATTGAAAAGGAAATCATCTTCCTGGAGCTGGTGGTCGACCGCCAGACCCGCCGCGTGCTGGGCATCCAGGGCTTTGGCGGGGAAGGCAGCGAAATGGTGAGCCGCGTCAACGCGGTGGCCGCCCTGCTGAAATACAAGCCCACCGTGGAAGACGTCAGCAACCTGGAACTGGCCTATTCACCGCCGTTCGCTTCGGCCATGGACGTCATCAACGCCCTGGGCAACGCCGCCGACAACTACCTGGAAGGCCGCTACCGCCCCATGGACATGGAGGAATTTCAGGAGACCTGGCAGAACATCAAGGACAAGAACATCTTTTTCGTCGACTGCCGGGCCAATGCCGACGCCCAGCCCTTCGCGGACAAGTATCCGGAAATCTGGAAAAGCATTCCCCACGACGAGCTGGCCGACCGCATGGACGAAGTTCCCCGGGACAAGACCCTGCTGCTGGTCTGCAATACCGGCGTGCGCTCCTATGAAGCCCAGCTGAACCTG
>CAYTQK010000184.1:0-6863 GCA_964439745.1 uncultured Desulfobacterales bacterium | reverse complement strand
GGCGTTTGGCCACGTGTTGGAGATAGGCCCAGATGGAAGGCAAAAAAAAGAGGGGGCTGACGACGTCTTTGCGTTCCACGGCCCAGGCCACGGATTCCACGTGCAGCGGATGAATGCCGAACAGCAGGGCTACCAGGAAGCTGCGCCAGACAGTCCCCGTCATGCGCCGCAACAGAAAAAATATCAGCAGGCAGTTGATAATGTGCAGAAGTAAGTTTTCGTAGAGATAACCGCCGGCAAACAGGCCGAACAACTGGAAGTCGATGATCAGGGAAATCCAGGTCAGGGGAATCCAGAAACCCGCCCGAAAAGTATCCAACGCCCAGGAAAGGGCTGCCGGCGTCAGGCCCTGCCGGATATGCACGTTTTCCGTTATGTAATAGGGGTCGTCATAACTGGTGAATTCATGCGTTATCAGCTGGGCATAGACGCTGAAAACCAGAACCGTAATCAGCCCGGTCAGGATCAGGCTGCTGGATCGAGAATGCCTAAACTTATGTTCAGAGTCGGAAATCTCCATTCATCCATTTTTCAAGGCAATGATTGGTATTTTGGTAAATGTATGATCATTTATCCACGAAGGCAACGAATAATCGACGCCCCCAAACCGATCCTGCCGTAAAAATATTGACAGGAGCGGGGGAAATTGATAAAAACATACTATCGTTTGTAGCCTGCAGGTCGGGCAGAGGGATAAGACAGGCCGGAAGCAGGTTATGAGATGACAAATGTCAATTCCCTGACAAATTTCTTATCAACGCAACCAACAGTACAATCAAGATGTGCCGTCATGTGTCCGGGACATCTTTCCGTTTGTTGATTTTTCGGTTTTCCAGGAAGCACAACGGTCGTTTCGGCAATTTATTTAAAGGAGGGCATATCCATGAGGCAGAACAGCTTTTTGCGGCACATTGTCATTGCCCTGGTGTTGTTTCTGGGGGTGTTATGGTCGTTCGGGGCCGCCTCCCAGCCAGGAGCCGGGTATCCCAACGGGGATTTTATCACGGATGCCCAATGGCTGAAAAACCACCTTGATGACGAGGGACTGGTCATCGTGGATGTCCGGACGGACAAGCATTTTGACGACAGTCTCATCCCCGGTGCCATTCGCCTGGACTGGTCGCAGTTCCAATACAACGACGTCGGGGCGGACCTGGCTTCCACTTTTGTCGGCTTGAAGCAAGCCCAGGATATTCTCGGCCGGCACGGCATTGCCCGGGACGATACAGTGGTGCTGTATGATTCGGTGGCCTCGGACGGCGGTGCTACCGCTTCTTATATTTTCTGGGTGCTGGATCTGCTGGGGCACGAAAAAAAGATGCTGCTCAATGGCGGGATTGACGCCTGGGAAAAAGCCGGTTTTGATCTGGTCACCGAGCCCCGGAAGCTGGAACCGCTGCTGTACCAGGCCCCCGTGGAAGAGATGCGCACGGAGCTGCTCATCGACGGGGCGTTTGTCTATAAGCGGCTGGGCGATCTCTATTACCAGATCGTGGATGTTCGTTCCCAGGCGGAATACCTGGGCGACAAAGGGGCCACCGGTCTTAACGGCGAGCCGCTCAAGCTGGGCCATATCCCCACCGCCGTGAATATCAATTACGAAGAGGCCTGGATCGATCCGGAAACCAAGACGATAAAATCCTATGCCGACCTGCAGGATCTTTACCGCGGACTGAACGCCTCCAAGGGGGTTATCGTCTACTGCAATTCCGGTCGGCGAAGTTCATTCGCCTATTATATTCTCCGCCTGATGGGGTTCCCCAATGTCTACACCTATGAAGGCTCCTGGAATGAATGGGGCAACCCGGACAAGTTTTTCCCGGTGGAAACCCGGGAGAACAGGTTGGCCGGCGATAGCCTGCCGCAGGCGGTCGGCGCCTCGGCCGGGGTGCGGCAGGTCAGCCAGGATCAGCCGTCCGGAAAAAAGACCAGCGGTGAACCGGCCGGCGGTTATGTTTCATGCGGAGGGTAATCATGCAGAAAAACAAGATGGACGTATCGTATTGGAAGTGGGCTCCGGCTGCCATTGCCCTGGCGGGGATCATCGTTTTTATCTTTGCGACCTTCGGTCCGCCGGCCTCTTCCAGCGGTTTTGTCAGCACGCTGAAAGGGGTGATTCAGACGTTCGCGCCGGATTACGTTGAATCCAAGGCCCATTACCGGATGATTCCCGACACCGGTTCCTGGTTGTTCGCCTTTGTTCTGGGCATGGCCATCGGCGGTTTCCTGGGCGGCCGTACCTTCGGCCGGCCGGTCCGGGACGTGCCGGAAATCTGGGAAAAACGGTTCGGGGCCAGTAAGGCCAAGCGCTTGGCCACCACCTTTGCAGCCGGCTTTATCATCCTGTTTGCCGCCCGCCTGGCCGGGGGCTGCACCCTGGGCCTGTTTATTTCAGGCTCCACCCAGCTGGCCGTCAGCGGACTTTTGTTCGGTCTGCTGATTTTCGCGGTGGCCATGGTCACGGCCCGGCTGGTGTACGGTAAGATCGGAAATGACGCCGGAAAGGAGGAGTCATGAACGCAATGATATGGCTGGGCCTGTTGTCCGGCATCGCTTTTGGTTTCGTGATTCAGCGGGTGGGCGCCACCAGTCCCGATAAAATGGCCCGGGCCCACCTGATGCTGGAAGGAGATATCCCGCGGTTCATGCTGATGGCAGTGGCCTTTTCGGCTGTCGGCCTGGTTGGCCTGCAGGCGGTCGGGGAGGTGCGGACAATTATTATCCCTACCAGCCTGGTGGCCACCATCGTGGGCGGCATTCTTTTCGGCCTGGGCTGGGGCCTGAGCGGTTATTGCCCCGGCACCACCTGGGCTGCGGCCGGTGAAGGCCGGCTGGACGCCGTGGCGGCTTTGCTGGGCGGACTGGTCGGTACGGCCGTATTCGCCCATTTTCACGAGCAATTGATACCCCTGCTGCACGCGTCCGGTAATGTCGGCCAGATCACCCTGGCCGACTGGTTCGGCAGCCGGGCCCTGGGTGTGGCCGTGCTGGTGGTGGTCTTTGGTATTCTCATCTGGATTGTCGGGATTCTCTGGGGAAGGGGGAGCAATGTCTCTTCTTAGTAGGATCGGCGCCATGCTGGCGGCCGCGGCCTGTTGCGGGCTGGTGCTGACGGGATGCGGCGGTGAAAAGACAGGCGAAGCAGTGAAGCTGGAGGTTCCCCGGGGATACATGTCCGTCCTGGAGGTGGAACAGGATGGACGGCTGCTGGGCTTCGGGCCGTTCGAGGGCTATTACTTTGCGCCGGAGCAACCGGATGATCTGAGCCGGCTGAAATTTGTCTGTTTTAACGAACGGTCCTTTTATACCCGGGATCTGCCGGAAAATGCCCAATTGTTTGAAGGCGAGGCAGTGCTGACCCGCCTGCCGGCGGTGGATTTCGAGATCCCCGCGGCTGACCGCATCAACCCGGTCTTTTTTTCAGCGGCTCCGGCAGCCTGGCTGGAGACCCGGCCCGCCCCCCAGGACGAATTTCTCCATTTTCACTCCTGTTACGACAGCCAGGGACCGGCGCGGACCGGTTACTGGGTACGGCACGTGGGCCTGGCCGAATTCACCTATGACATGGGCGGCCGGATCGGGCCGGACAGCCCCCTGTATCACGAGGTAACCCCCGGGGTGGACCGGGATTTTGCCCGCATCGTGGAGTTTGACCGCGGTCCCTGACGCCAGTCCAGCAAGTCCGGGCATCGTACCCCCTGGGATGGTCGGCCCCCGCTGGCGCTGGGCCAACCCCGCCGATGGACCTGGCGGCAGGTCGGTGCCGGGGTCTGTGCCTTGCTTTGGTTTCCGGTCGGGCCGGAGGCCTATTCCGTCTCAAACAACTTTTTGAATTCGCCGTACCCCTCTTTTTCCAGGTCTTCCAGGGGGATGAACCGCAGGGCGGCCGAGTTGATGCAGTAGCGCAGCCCCGTCGGTTCCGGTCCGTCGGCAAAAACATGCCCCAGGTGGGAATCGGCCTGCCGGCTGCGGACCTCGGTGCGGGTTGCCAGCAGGGATTGGTCGGTTTTTTCCACCACCGCCTCGGGCGTGACCGGTTTGGTGAAACTCGGCCAGCCCGTGCCGGAATCGAACTTATCTGCGGAAGCAAAAAGCGGCTCTCCGGAGACCACATCCACGTAGAGTCCCGGTTTTTTGTTGTCCCAGTATTCGTTCCGGAAAGGGGGCTCGGTGCCGTTTTCCCGGGTGACTTCATACTGGCGGGGGCTCAGGCGTTTTTTCAATTCCCTGTCATCCGGTCGGGTGTCGGCTGAAGGCCGCTGGCAGACCGGCGGAGGCGGGTCGTCTTGCCAGACCCTGGCAATAAACTGGTCCCGGCCGGAACCGGCCCGGTAGGCCTTGTACCGCAAGGGCTGGGTTTTGTGATAATCCTGGTGATAATCCTCGGCCGGGTAAAACCGGTCAAAGGGCAGGATTTCGGTGGCCACCGGCCGGTCAAACCGGCCGCTTTGGTCCAGCGCGCGGCGGGAGGCTTCGGCCAGTTTTTTCTGGCTGTCATCATGGTAGAAAATGGCCGACCGGTACTGGGGGCCCCGGTCCACAAACGATCCGCCGCCATCGGTGGGATCGATCTGCTGCCAGAAGACGGCAAGCAACTCGGCAAACGAGATGACATCCGGATCGTATTGGATCTGGACGGCCTCCAAATGGCCGCTGCGACCGGACGCTACCTCGGAGTAAGTGGGCTCAGGCATACTGCCGCCGGTATAACCGGAGCGGACTTCAGTCACCCCCTCCAGTGCTTCAAAGGGCGGTTCCAGGCACCAGAAGCAGCCGCCGGCAAAGGTGGCAGTGGCCAGGGTGTCTGATTCTTTCAGGCGGCTGTCGTCCCGGCCGTCAAGCGCGTTGACCGGGGAGACGGCAGTGATCAATATGGTTATCATGAGTATCTCCAGCAGGGGTAAAAATTTATATTTCATAATATCTAAAGCTTCTTACGTTGATAATGTCTTTCCCGCCCGCTTTCATGCCTGTTGTCTTGGGCAGGGCCTCTTTTATGTAACATAAGGTGTTTTTTTACGTCGGCAAGCCCGCCCGCACTTTTTGAAGCTGCCGCTGCATTTTTCTGCGGGGCCGGGACTGAATGAGCCTATCGAAGAGCCGCGGCTGGGTTGTCCGGACAAGCGACCGGACACCATGTTTTATGAGACACCCCGGATGGCCAATCATATTGACAGCCAGGCCCGGGCAATCATTACCAGCCTGTACGGACGGCTGATCCCTCGGCATGCGACCGTTCTGGATTCGATGAGCAGTTGGAATTCGCACCTGCCGCCGGCCCAGGCGCTGCCCCGGGTGACCGGCCTGGGCTGGTTACGGAATATTTTCTTCAATCGGGAAAGTATGATAATATTGAAACCTGGTCCCTGCGGGGGTATCCCCGACCGGCGGATGACAAGTATTTTCCGGAGCAGCCGCTCTCCGATCCGGTCTATGCCGTGTGGGGCCGCACCCATCAAGGAGAATGCACATGAATCTGCGCGACTATTTTGAGAACACGTCCGGTACTGGTGTGTTGGCCACCGCTGACAAAGACGGCCAGGTCAACGCGGCCATCTATGCCCGGCCGCATATCTTTGAAGACGGCACGGCCGGCTTTATCATGCGGGACCGGCTGACCCATGCCAATCTTCAGGCCAACGGCAGCGCCGCCTATCTCTTCCGGGAAGACGGTCAAGGGTACCGGGGCAAACGTCTCTACCTGGCCAAGCTTTCCGAAGAACAGGACACCGAACGGCTGGCCGCTTTGAAACGCCGCAACCTGCCGCCGGAAAGCGACGACGCCCGGGGTCCCAAGTTCCTGGTGATTTTTCAGGTCCGGAAGATCCTGCCGCTGATCGGCGACGGTGGTGACTGACCGTTAGTAAGGAGCGTTCCCCTGAGCACCCATCATCTGATCCTCGGTGAGCTGACCGATTATATCACCGGCCGGGTCGTGGCCGATACCCATGATGAGCGGGCCCGCCAGGTTCTGGCCAGAGTGCTGCTGGACGAAAAGGGGTTTGACCGGTCCCAGATAGAGACGGCGGTCTTGCTGCCGGTAGCGGTGGACAACGACGCCGGTTCGGTGCGGATCGATTTTGTCGTCCGGTTGAACCGGCGCATCGCCATGATCGTAATCTTCGGGCCCGGCGCCATTGTTTCCCGTCAGCGGCCGGCCCTGGCCGCGGGGCGTCTTTTGGCGCCGTATGTCATCCCCCGGGTGGTCATCTCCAACGGCGAGGATGCCCATGTCATGAATGGTTATTCCGGAAAGGTGATCGGCCGGGGACTGGCCGAGATTCCCTCCCGGAGGGATGTTCTGGCGGTGCAGGAAGAGTCCGCGGAAATGCGCCTGGATGAAGACCGTCGCAACAAGGAACGGCGCATACTCTTCTGCATGGAGGTGTTGACCGAACGGGAATGCCAGTGCCATGAGTGTTGAGAATAAACACAAGGAAGCCGGCGGCACCTCCGGGCGGTCGCTGATGCGGCGGGTGACCCGGTTCGGCGATGGAGCCGGCCGGAGCGACGAGATGCCGCTTATCCTCGAGGCGCCCCGGTCCCTTCGCAATGACGGGCGCCCCCATCCGGTTGTGCTCCCCCCCCCTCGGGCGGAAGCCGCCCACGTGGCCGGGTTCGCTGAACATGGTGGCGTCGCCCGTGACAAAGGGGACGCCCAGCTTGCGGGCGATGAGCTTGATCATATAGGTTTTGCCCACGCCGGTGGGGCCGATCATGAGAACATTGTTCTTGATGCCGCCGACCAGGTTGGCGGTGCCGCCCCAGAGCCTCTGGTGCTTGATGCGGTTGAAGTGGGTGCAGATCTTGGTGGCCAGGATCCGTTTGGCCTCGTCCTGCCGGATGATATACTGCTCCAGGTA
>CAYTQK010000183.1:0-7004 GCA_964439745.1 uncultured Desulfobacterales bacterium | reverse complement strand
GCCGGTCCAAACGATAGTGGATGGCTTTCAGGACCACGGCGACATTGATTATTGTATCCGGGAGATGGACCTGGCAGCGCACCAGCCAGTGGAAGAATAAATTCTGTTTCGGGAAGGCCGCCACCGAGAAAGATCCCCAGTGCATCCGGCCGCACAATAACCTCGGCATCGCCCTGGCCGAAGCCGGGCGCTACCGGGAGGCCATCGCCGCCTGCCAGCAGTCCATCGCCCTTTCCCCGCCCCAGGTCAACACCGCCCGGCCGCACAATAATATCGGCCGGATTTACAGTCAGCTGGGGGAGAATGATCTGGGTGAAGAATACTGCCGACGGGCCATCCGGTTGGATCCGGATTTCCCCGTAGCCCATATGAATCTGGGAAAAATCATGCTGGACCAGCAACGCCCGGAGGAGGCTGTTTTTTACCTGGAGAAAGCCGTTGAACTGGCCCCGCACCTCCTGCCCGCCTATTTGCTGCTGGCAGAAGCGTATGCTTCCATATCACCCGATCAGTCGGAAAAAGCGATCCAGATATGCCGCCAGGTGCTGGCCGACAATCCGGAATTCCTGGAAGCCCGCCGCATGCTCGGAACTCTCTGGCTGGCAGCCGGCGAACCAGCCAAAGCACTGCCCCACCTACAGGCCGTGTTGCGCGAACAGCCTAATCATAAAGCCGCCAATCTGCAAGCCGGGATCGCCTGGAACCGCCTGGGGAATCCACAATCAGCCATTCCATATTTACGCCAAGTCCTGTCCCGGTTTCCTAACAATGCCCGCGCCCATGCCGAACTGGGGTTGGTGTTGATGGCCTTGCAGCGACCGCTGGAAGCGGAAAAAGAGTTTTTAAAATACCTGGATTTGATCGACGCAGAATCCGTTCAGCAATCCCAAATATCAGAGCCGCAGGGAGAAAATGGAGGTGCTAACAATAAGATCAAAATCTTACCGGAAATCATCACCGTCATCCCTGATTCCCCGCGCTGCCTTAATCGCCTGGCCATGATACTCACGCAGCGGCGTCAATACCAGGAGGCGGAAACGGTTCTGAAACGACTGGCTGGACTGCTGCCGGACGTAGCCACAGTCGATTATAACCTGGCCTGCCTTTATGCCCGGCAGGGCAAAACAAAAAAAGCCCTTTCGCACTTGCAACAGGCGGTGATCAAGGGATTTTCAGACACGAAAAGCCTGCGTTCCGATCCCGACCTGAAAATTCTGCACGAAAAAGAGGAGTACCGGTCACTTCTCCGGAACTTGCCCTGACAGTTTCATTCCAAGACAGCGTTTGATAATGAACAAAAATGCACCGACACACGGCACCAATACCCCTGCCAATCCCTGGCATCTGGCAGCCGTGTTCCTGATCCTGTATGCCATGGCCTTCCTGATCTACGGCAACAGCCTGCGGGTGCCATTCTATTTTGACGATTTAACAAACATAACCGAAAACCCCCATATCCGCATGACCGGGCTGAATGTATCCGAAATCAAGGCGATCCCCAGGGGACAGCCGCCAGGACGCTCCCTGCCGTTTTTTACTTTTGCTCTGAACTACTATTTTCACCGTGACGGGGTGGAAGGATATCATCTGCTCAACATCTTCATTCATACCGGCTGTGGTTTTCTGGTCTTCCTGCTGGCCGGTCAGACGCTGCGATTATGCGGCCGCAAATCGCTGCTTATCCCACTATTGGCCAGCCTGCTCTGGCTGACACATCCCCTGCACACCCAGTCCGTAACCTATATTGTCCAGCGCATCAACAGCCTGGCGGCTCTTTTTTATCTGCTGACGCTGTGGCTGTACATACAATTCCGCCTGGCCGCCCGCAAACCAATCAAAAACCGGCCTGCTTTTTTACACAGGATCTTTGCGGGCCTTGCCGCACTGGTATGCGGGATTTTAGCATTACTATCCAAAGAAAACACCGCCTCCCTGCCGCTCATCATCCTGTTGTATGAATGGTATTTTTTTCAAAACAGCGTTTTGGTCTGGTTGAAACAAAAATTGCCCTGGGTTCTGGCTGTTGTGCCGGTGATGATCATTATTGCCTTGGTCTACCTGGGCGCCGACCCCATCGGCAGCGTCCTGTCCCCGTATAATGAACAACCGTTTACACCGGGTCAACGCCTGCTTTCCCAAAGCCGGGTTATTCTTTACTATATATCCCTGCTGGCATTTCCACATCCAGCCCGGCTCAATCTGGATTATGACTTTCCTCTTTCAGTCACCCTGACTGATCCCCTTACCACTGTTTTCGGCCTGGCCGCGGTCGGGGCAATCTTGTTGGCCGCCTGGAAGATTCGAAAAGACCCGGTCATTTCCTTTGCCCTGTGTTGGTTCCTGGTGACCCTGGCGGTTGAATCTTCCATTATCGGCTTGATGCTGATCTTTGAACACCGTACTTATCTGCCCTCGGTTTTTCCCCTTATCACCCTGGTCTTCTTGATGTTTCGCCACATCCGTCCCAGAGTGCTGGCGACGATTCTTCTGGGCGCCATGATTGCCGTAAACGGTTATTGGACCTTTCAGAGAAATACCATCTGGGAAGCCCCCCTCGTCTTCTGGCATGACAATGTTCAAAAATCTCCTGCCAAAGCCCGGCCCCATATCAATTACGGCATGGCTTTGGCAGAAGCCGGCGATGATGATGCTGCCGAAAAGGAGTATCAACAGGCCGTTAAGCTTTCCGGCGGAACCAAGGCCACGCCTTACAACAATCTGGGCAAGATCTATTTTCAGCGGGGTGAAACAGAAAAAGCCATAGCAGCAATCCACAAGGCGATTCAAACCGACCCGGATTTTTTTAAGCCTTACATGAACCTGGGCTCAATTATGAATTTGACCGGCAACAATCGACAGGCGCTGGAATATCTGCACCAGGCCTTGCGGCGCAATCCGGATTCTCCCTCCCTTCATGTAACCCTGGCAAAAGTGTATTATGAAATGGACAAGCCCACGAGGGCCATTGCCCACTGCCGGCGCGCCCTGGAACTGGACCCGCTGGATATCAGCGCCGAAAATAACCTCGGGGCTATTTTCCTGGGAATCGGTGCAACGGAAAAATCCCTGACGCACTTACAACGGGTACTCCGCCTGGCCCCCAATCACCCCGAAGCCAACATCAATACCGGTATCGCGTATTACAGGCTGGGCAACCTCCCCCTGGCGGTTTTTCACATGGAGCGGGCCATATTTATCGCTCCGGAACATGCCGGTGCACGGGCGGAATACGGTATCGTGCTGCTGAAGGAAGGTCGTCTTGCCAAAGCGCAGGAACACCTGGAACAGGCCGTAAAGCTGCAGCCGGATCTCATCAAAGCCCGGCTGGCCCTGGCCGATTTATTCCTGGACCAGAGACAGCGTGACCCGGCCGCGGAACAGTACCGGCAGATTCTCCGCTATAACCCGGATAATCAGACGGCCCAAAAGCGACTGTCTTCCCTGTCCGGAAAAGCAGCCAACGACAAAACGCTTATTCCGCCGCCTCACCACTGACCCGCCAGAGTTGATAGCGGCATCTTTCCGAAAGAACCGGCTGGAAAAATCGTTCATCATATTGCCGACGTATCATCAGGTGATTGAAAACCGTCCGGGCAATCTTCCTGTCGAGCAGCACCCCGAAATCCGCGGCCGGCACCATTTCAAACCGAGCTCCCTGCGAATGGGGATAGGTCCATGCGACGGTTCCGGCCGATGTGTGGCGCAGCAGAAGCGTTATGTTTCCCGGACCGGCATCGTTTTGGAACCGACCAAGTTCCGGATCAATGTGGATGATGTCCTGGCCATACGGATAGCGGCCCACGATCTCCCCCTGCGCATTTTCGTAAACCTGATGATATTGTTTTACAAACACGGCAGGGGCCTGCCCGGTGATGAGATTCCAGGCCCCGGCCTGAAACCAGGACTCCTGGAACTGCCGGATATCGATATACAGATAAATGACCGACGGCTGAACCGGAAAAAGAAAACGCACCATCTGGCGGACGGATTTCTCATCCCGGGCTCCTTCCTGCCGCAGGATGGCCGTGGCACCGGTCGGGCCGGCAGACAGGAGCCGCTCTAAACGGCTGATCGCCGCCGGCCACTGCCCACCAGACAAACGATACATCTGCTCAAATCCGTCCATACCACGGACCGCGTAAAACTGCATCCAGTTGGCAGCCAGCCGGAAACTGTCGACTGCCAGGGGATGGTTCTGGATATAGAGAATGCGGCCATTCTGGTAGGATCCGTCCGTAATGGTGGCCCGACGGGCGTAGAACTGGAGGGGATACCCCTTGCTGTAGGAGCTCCAGATGAGGGCATTGTCTTCCGTCACCCGGCCGATTTTTTCCATGGTTTGATAATGTCCGGCGGTCAGCCAGGTCTGCCGCAGATTATTCTGATGAATGTCCGGAAGACACCCAATTAGAATCAGTCCCATTGTTCCTGTCAGCACATACCGGCTGACAACTTTTCCTTCCCCCCTGCGCCACAGCCGCTGGAAACCGTATGCTATCCCCAGCCCGACCAGAGGGGCGGCAAAAAAGAAAAACCGCAGGGCAAAAAAAGAAAGAGCGGCCACTGCCATCAATGGCAAAAAGAAAGGAATAAGCCGGGGCCGGTCAGAAAACAGCCATACCAGGCCGGCCAGGCCGGCCGCCAGGACCAGCGAGCCGGCCGGACCCAGGTAACTCCAGGCAAGGGCCAGGTCCGCCTGCTGATCTCCGGAAAAAAAAGTAAAAGGAGGAAACTCGCGGTGATTGGCGATTGCAAAAATGTTGCCCGCTCTCCGGATTACCGCCTCCATCCCCCCGATACCGCCGGCGACAATGAGAATTCCGCCGCCGACCATCAGGCTGATGATGGTTGCCGGAATTATTGCCCGCCCCGCGGTGCAGCCGCCGAAAGAAACGGCCAGGGCAGCAACCAGGGGGAACAGCGCCAGACCGGATACTTCCAGAGGCACCTGCGGCCACCACCATAAAAACAAGATGTATAAAAAAACGCCAGCC
Organism: uncultured Desulfobacterales bacterium; assembly: GCA_964439745.1. Classification (GTDB taxonomy): domain Bacteria; phylum Desulfobacterota; class Desulfobacteria; order Desulfobacterales; family Desulfosudaceae; genus CAYTQK01. Next base: position 2,010 of record CAYTQK010000183.1, on the reverse strand, counting down.
GCCCCCCAGACCATTTTCTTTCGCTTGTTTTCTTCCGCGGTCAAACGCAGGGCCAGATAAGCCGCACCGCTGGCAAAGACGACATTCAGACAATCGGTGTCAAAACGGCCAAAAACAGACCGGGATGCGTAAACCGGCCAGAAAATCCCGGTGGCGGCCGCGATCCACCCGCCTGCCCGTCCGACCAACTGTCGTCCCAGCAGATACAGCGGCCAGAAAAGAAGCAACCCCAGAACCGCCGGCACGATTGCGGCGATCCATTCCAAGGGAAAGGGAAGCATCCTGGCCAGCCCGGCCAGCATAACGGATAAAAGCGGGGGTGGAGAAGGACGCCGTGCGCCGGCCGGAAAGCAGCGCTGTGGATCAAAAGATTGATAATTACCCTCCAGCAGATCCCGGGCCAGATCCAGGTAATAATAGGAATCCGCACCGATCATTACCGGCCGGGCCGGATCGGCCAGAAAAAACAGGTCCGGCTGACGCTGCCAGAGGGCCAGCCCTTCCATTCTCGCCAGAAAACCGGCAGCCAGAAACAGCGCCATCAGCAAGACGCCCGCCATGACTTTGCCGTTTTTGCCGTACCGCCTCATGTGCCCCCCGCTTTTGATCGCGGTTTGAAAATCATCCTGGAATTTCATTCTGGAACCATTGCGGCCTTGAATCCCGGAATGATTTTGTTTTACCATAACCAGTCCGGCTGGTACATACCATACTGGTCAATGAGCCGACACCCAGGGAAAACCGCATCATGCCGCTGACAAAAACCAACATTTCAGCCGTGGGGAAAATGGCGGGAATTGTGCTCCTGCTCAGCGCCATTGCCTTGCTCCTGTACGGCCATATTCTGCCGGCCCCCTTTGTTTTTGACGACAGCATGATATTTCAGGAACCGCGCCTGCTCTGGACGGACCTGAGCGCCGAGGAACTGACCGGGCTGGCGCAGGTAAAGATCGACAATGTCACCCATCGGTACGTGGCCAATCTGACCTTTGCCCTGAACCATTATCTGGGCCGACGCCACTCCGCCGGCTACCACCTGGTCAACCTGGCCATCCATATCCTGGCGGCCTTTCTGGTTTATCTGATCGCCCGGGACACCTTGTCCCGCCGGCGCAAACGATGGGCGGCGGCCTCCCTGGCGGCCGCCCTGCTCTGGCTGGTCCATCCCCTGCATATCCAGTCCGTTACCTACATCTGGCAGCGGATGAATTCGCTGGCGGCCCTGTTTTATCTGCTGGCCCTGTTTTTTTACATCAAGGCCAGAAACCACCAGCGCGCCAAACCGGGCAGTCATGGCCCGGCCATCCTGCTGTTTGCCGGCTGCGGCCTGGCCGGACTGCTGGCCCTGGGCGCCAAGCAGTCAGCCGCCACCCTGCCCCTGCTGTTGTTTTTATATGAGTGGCTGATCCGGCAGCAAGCCGCCCCTGGCTGGCTGAAAAAACGGATTTGCTGGCTGCTGCTCGCGGCCGCGGCTGCCGCCGGCGCAGCGCTGTTTTTTCTGGAGGGATCGCCCCTGGCCGCCATTCTCTCTTCTTATGAGGGCAAGTCCTTTTCACCGGGCCAGCGGCTCCTGACCCAACCGGGCGTGATCCTCTATTATCTCTCCCTGCTGGTCTGGCCGCACCCGTCCCGGCTCAACCTGGATTACGACTTTCCCCTCTCAACTACTCCGCTCGCACCGGACCTTCTCCTGCCGCTCCTGGCCCTGGCTACCCTGGCCGCGGCTGTAGTTTTCCTGGCCAGGTCCCACCGGCTGGCGGCCTTCGCCATCTGCTGGTTTCTGGTCACCCTGGTTCCGGAATCGTCCCTGGTCGGCCTGGAACTGATGTGCAGCTACCGCACCTACCTGCCTTCTGTTTTTTTGTTCATCGTCCTGGCCGAATATCTGCCGGCAGCCGGTCGGCCGCACCGGGCTGCCCTCCCCGGCCTGGTTATACTCATCATTGTCGGCGGTTTCTGGACCTGGCAGCGCCACCATCACTGGCGCAGCCATCTGGCCCTTGGGCAGGG
>CAYTQK010000182.1:0-7033 GCA_964439745.1 uncultured Desulfobacterales bacterium | reverse complement strand
TGAGCTCCTATCGAATGCAGCATGACGGCAATGAGTATACTGTCCCCGGAATTCGCCGCTTGCCCTTGCCGGAGTCCACATATTTGTCAAAGGAGCCTTTTAAAACGGCCTGGCGGGAAAAGATGCCGGCGATCTCGTCCCACCTGTCGATGTAGTCGGTGTATTTGAGATAGAGAATACGGGCGGTGGGAGCCTTGTCGGTCTTGGCGGGCTTTAAGCCGGCAGTCGTAGACGGAAAACTCCTCAAAATCGGTCAGGATGCTCAGAGGCAGCTTGGCGCTCCAGCCGTAGCGGCGCAGCTGAAAGGCGGGATGGATGTCTTCTTTGATGTTGACGGACGGTTTTTTGGCTTCCAGGAAGAACTTGCGGGTGCCGCCCACGCGAAAGCAGTAGTCCGGGGCCTTGGTAACGCCGCCCACCTTGATGGCGTCTTCGTGGATGACGTCTTTATACGCCTCGGCATAGCCCTGCTGGTTGCTGACATCCCAGCCCAGCTCTTTGAAAAAGGGATCGATAAACTCCCGGCGCAACTGGGTTTCATTGTAAGTTACTTTTTTGTAGGCATCCAGATGGGAAGCAAAGGTTTCCACCAGGTTTTGAATCGTCTCCGGCGCTGCCATAATTGAAAATGCCCTTCGCCCCCGTGATCCCTGATATTGACAGGATAAAAAAGCTGAAGTCGAGCCGGGCGCTTCAGCGGACGACACCCTTGTTTCGACCCCTGCCCGGACAGGGCGTCAGGGTACGTCGCCCGAAAAAATATGCCATGAAAATAAAAAGTCTGCGTCGCCCGGCCGCGCAGACGGACGCCTCAACCGATCTCACCGGGAAGTAGGTCGCCGGGTGTCCCTTTATTAATAGAAGGATAAATCAAAAAAAATGACAAAGCAAGACCAGTGGCGCCTGCTGGCAAAAACAAAAATCCAACTGGGGAATGGGGTCAGACCCCAAAAAAGGCAGGCCGGAACCACCCGTACCCGGGGGTTAGCCGGCCCGGGGTTCGCCGATGGGCAGCAGGACCTTGCCATGGGCCTCGTTGATGATTTCCGCCATGGCCAGGTAAATGGCGCTGGCCCCGCAGAAAATGCCTTCATACCCGGCGACAACGCCGATCCAGGCAATTCCGGTCCAATCGTGGAGCGCCAGCAGCCAGAAAAGGATCACCAGGGTCCCGAAAATCGTCTGTAAGGCGCGGTTCTTTTTCAAGGTACCGATGTACATGAAAAAGGTGAACAATCCCCACAAAAACAGGTACCAGCCCATGAAGCCGGCCGGGGTGGCCTCGGCCAGGCCCAGCTGGGGCAGCAGCAGCAGACCCACCAGGGTCAGCCAGAAATGGCCGTAGGACAGAAAGGCCACCAGCCCGAAGGTGTTGCCCTTGCGGAATTCAAAGATACCGGCAATGATCTGGGCGATACCACCGTAAAAGATTCCCATGGACAAAATCATGGCGCTTAAAGGGAAAAAACCGGCATTGTGAATATTCAACAGGACCGTGGTCATCCCGAAGCCCATCAGGCCCAGGGGGGCGGGGTTGGCAAGATTGTTCTGCATAGGTATCCTCCTTTTACAAAAATTTCCGGAAACACACTGCCGATGAAAATGGAATCAAACGAGGCCCGGCTTTGATGCCGGGAAAAAAGGTCAATCAGATGATGGGGTTTATGATGACGCCAATCATTTTTTTTATAATAGCATGATTGCCGGAAAAAATCCATCGTTTTCTCGGCGGAAAATCCGGCGGACGGCGAGGCCCGTGGGGTAGCGCCACTGCCGCCCGGCCGGTTCAGGCGCCGGCTGCCGCCGTACCGATCTCCCCGCAGGCATACAGGCCGCTGTCGTCATACAGGATAAAGGGATATCGGCCCGGTCCGTCGGAGCTGATGCCGGCCCGGATGAGATCCACGCGGCCGTTGATTTCCCGGTTGTACTGAATGGCAACGCTGGTCAAGGCCTGCTGTTCCGGGATAAACCGGTGCATGAGGGTATCCAGGTAGTCGAAATAGGCGGCGTTGTTGACGTGCCCCAGCATGTCGTAATCCGACCGGCGGGTGGTGATATCCACGGTAAACTCCGGGTCCAGCTTCTTGACCGGACGCCACTCCTCGATGTCATGGTCCAGGGCGGCGGCTGGATTGACACCGTACAGCTCGTTGGTCTCCTTGGGCACCCGCACCACCCGCCGGCGCTCCAGGTCCAGGAACAGCCAGGCGCTGGCGGCCAGGGCCACGGTCTCGTCCCCGGCCAGGATCTCGTAGTCCCGGTAGGACTTGTACCCCCGCGCCCCCCGGTGCCAGGTACGCACCGTCAGGGTTTCCCCGTAGAGCGGATGACGGAGAATGTCGATCCGGATCCGGTTCAGGATCCAGGCGTACCCGGCCGCGATCAGCACCCGGGAATCCCGGTCCGCTTCATGGACGTGATTCAGCGCGGCGTTCTGGAGAATCTTGACCAGGGAATCCAGCTTGATGCGGCCGTCGGTGGTGGACTGGAAATAATCTATGGTGCGGGATAACTGGTAGCTCATTAAAGGTCTCTTGGCTCTGGCAAACCGGTTTTATTGTTTGGACGATTCGTTTCTTTTTTTCATGACGGCAATTTACAGCCGCTGCCGGGCCAGCAGCGACTCGACCGCGTCCCGGCTGGTAATGGTAATGATCCGCGCCCCGGACCAGGCGGACAGGTCCGGGCAGGCGCAGTCGCAGCCGCAGACGGCGATAACGATATCCGCGGCGCCGGGGGTGTCTTCCGGCAGCAGAACATAACCGGGATTATCCGCCAGCCACCGGCCCAGGTCTTCGGCCGCGGCCAGGCGATCATACCCGGGATTGCAGCCGCCGCAGAAGACCAGCCGGACCGTTTCCGGCGGCGCCCCCCCGGTCTCAGCACTCATCGTCAATTCCGCACAGCCGGCAGGCCTTTTTCTTTTTTTCGGCCAGGTTGACCAGCCGGGTGATCATGATCCGCTGGGCCTGGGGCGAACCGGCCCCGTGCATGGATTCGGTCAGGTAGCCCACCGCCGCCGTGCCCAGGGTGATGTTTTCGATCAGGCGCAGGATCTTCTGCCGGTTCTCTACCGGCACCCCGTCTCTGGCCTTGAAATACTTGGTCAGCAGGGGGCCCGTTTCAGGATGCTGGAAGTCCGCTTCCGCCGGCAGGGTGACCATCAGGCCGCCGGCGATGTCCTGGGCCAGCCGGGCGATCTCGTAGGGAAAGCGGGTGACATTGTGCTTGAACACGTTGGCCAGCAGCACGTCCACCAGCCAGGTGCCGCTGGGTTCGGCATGGCCGGCCGCGGCGCATGACAGGGAGCCGGAGAAGAGCGTCTCGTTGAGGTGATTCATCTCCACCAGCTTGTCGCGGATGTGCGAGGCCTTGTCCGCCCCGTTGTACTCGGCCGCGGCCAGGGAGGCGCCGATGAGCACGTCGCCCACGCCCACCTTGCAGGCATAGCTCTGCCGGTGATAGGCGGCAAACTGTTCCACCAGCCGGCCGGCAAACTCGTGCTCCTTGAGCATGAAGATCCGTTCATTGGGCACGAACACGTCCTCGAAGACCACCAGCGCCTCGTGGCCGCCGAAAAAGGGATTGCCCCGGTCGACGGTGCCGGCTTCCAGCTTGCGGGTGTCACAGGACTGCCGGCCCATGATATAGGTAATGCCTTCTGCGTCGCTGGGCAGGGCAAAGGAGACGGCATAATCCCGATCCGCCTCCCGCATGCTGATGGTGGGCATGACGATGATCTCGTGGGAATTGACGGCCCCGGTCTGGTGGGCCTTGGCCCCCCGGACGACGATGCCGTCGCTCTTCACCTCGGTCACCCGCAGGTACATGTCCGGATCCACTTGCTGGTGGGGCGGCCGGGAACGGTCCCCCTTGGGATCGGTCATGGCCCCGTCGCAGGTCAGGTCATTTTCCTGGACATAGGCCAGGTACGCAAGGAACCGCTGGTGGTATTCGGTGCCGTGGCTGGCGTCGATGTCGTGGGTGGTGATGGACAGGGCATTGAGCGCGTCCATGCCCACGCAGCGCTGGAAGCAGCAGCCGGTGGCCCCGCCCAGCAGCCGCCCCATGCGGGTTTTTTTGACCAGGTCGTCGGCGTTCTGGTGAATGTGGGTGAACCGGTTGATGACCGCCCCGTTCAGGTGGGAAACGGCCGTCATCAGGTCGCGGTGTTCGGGCCGGTGGGCCAGCTCGTAGGTCTTGGCCACGGCGTTCATGGAAGGGCGGATAATGGGATTATCCACCACGTTGTCCAGTTTTTCACCAAACATGAAAACCCGCAGGTTGAGCTGGCGCAGGCTTTCCTCGTAGGCTTCGGCGGTCATCATCATGGTGGTCACCTCGTTGGTCTTCCGGACGGGCGAAAAGTCAGGCGGCTGCCGCCCGCCCCTGCTTTTTGTTTGTTCATTTGAATCAAATAAACAAGGAAACTTTTTGCGAAGTGGTTATCCCTTTTTGAAATAGAGCACCAGGCTCTTGCCCAGCACCGGGTTGAGCAGGCGGCTGGTAAAGCGGGTGATCTTCGGCCGCTGCATGATGTCCCAGGACAGAAACCGGTGATAGAGGTTGACCGGCGCCGAGTCGTCGCGGTTGGGACCGACCAGGCATTTCAGCCACCAGTAGGGCGAATGCAGGCTGTGGGCGAAATGGCGGGCGTACTGCCGGACCCCCAGCCGCTCCAGGCGGCTGACCAATTGCTTTTTGCGATAAATGCGGACATGCCCCTGGTTGGCGTTGAAATATTCGTCCGACAGGGCCCAGCAGATCCGTTCCGGGTAATACCGGGGAACGCTGACCACCAGGTCGCAGCCGGGCTTGACCACCCGCACCAGTTCCTTCATGGCGTCCTTGTCCGCGGGGATATGTTCCAGCACCTCGGAGCAGATGACCAGGTCGAAACTGTCGTCGGCAAAGGGCAGGCGGGTGATGTCGGTCACCGACAGGCCCCAGGCGCCGCCGCCGTGTTCGCCGACGCGGTCATGAAAGTCCAGCCGCTGGCGGGCGCCTTGCAGGGAGGCAAAATCCAGGTCCGCCCCGATCACGGTCACGTCCGGGAAGCGGTAGGAGGCGGCGGTGTGGCGCCCTTCGCCGCAGCCGATGTCTAAAATTTTAAAACCGGGCTTGATGTTCAGCCGGCTGAAGTCGGCGGTAATCACGAATCACCTCTTGGTAAACGGAAACGGTCTGTTCGGCCGCTTTTTCCCAGGTAAAATGGCTATGCACCCGCTGGTATCCCCGCTGGCCCAGCTGCCGGGCCAGTTCCGGGTTGTCGAAGATGCGGACAATGGCGGCGGCCAGGGCGTCCGGGTCTTTCGGCGGCACGATCATCCCGGCCTGGCCGACCACCTCGGGCAGGGCCCCGCCGGAGGTGCTGATAACGGGGATTCCGCAGGCCATGGCCTCACCGGCGGGCAGGCCGAACCCCTCGTAGATGGAAGGAACCACCGCCACGGTTGAGCGGGCATATTCCCGGACAAACTCCTCGTTGCTGACCCGGCCGGTAAAGCGCACCAGCCGCCCGATGCCGAGTTCGGCGACGAGCCTTTCCACACCGCCGTTCTCCTTGGGTTTACCGATGACGGTCAGGCCCACCGGCCGCGCGGCCGAGATTTTGGCCACCGCCCGCAGCAGGTGATAGAGGCCCTTCAAGGGCGTATCGGCGCTGTTGGTGACGATGATCCGGTGTTTTTCCCGTTCAATCTCCGGGATGGGATAAAACAACTCGGTATTGATGCCGTTGGGCACCACCGCGAACCGATGGCGGGGAATGCGAAAATCGGTACTGATATCGTTGCGGGCGCACTCCGAGACCGTGATGATGCGGCGGAAGGAGCGGGACACCCGTTTCTGCATCCCCAGAAACGAGTACCAGCGTCGGTGTTTCAGCCGCACCAGGGGCGAACGGGTACTTTGCAGGGCAATTTCCAGGTCCCGGGTAATGGGGTGGTGAATGGTGGCCACCGTCGGCGCCAGCCGGCCCAGGGCCCAGATGCCGTAGGAGAGGCACTGGTTGTCATGAATGATGTCATACTGCCGCAGTCGGCTGCGCAAAAATCCATAGGCCCGCAGTCCGAAGGTAAACGGCTCCGGAAAGCCCATGGTCGAGACGCCCAGCCATTCCATGAGGTTGATCGGCCGGGAAAGTTCCCGGGCGGAGGGTGTGCGGAACATGTTGTCCGGATTGTACAGGTCCAGGCAGGGCAGGTGCGTCAGCTTGACCCCGTCCAGGAGCTGGGGATCCGGCGGCCCGGAGACCACCTCCACCTGGTGTCCCAGGCGGGACAATCCGTAACTGAGATTGCGGACGTAGACGCCCTGGCCGCCGCAATGGGGATTGCTGCGGTAACTCAACAGACAGATGCGCAGCGGCCTGTCCCTGTCTGCCGCAGGCATTAGTTTATCTCTTGAATTTCCATTATTTTTATTCATGCAATCATCCCACCGGCCAAACCGGGAAAAAACTTTATACCTATACAGCCGTCCCGGAATTACGTCAAGGTGTTTTTTACAATCAGCGGGGGCAGAGGATGAAAGCGACAGGGAATTACGGTGTCCGCTTGAACCAGCTCAGCAGATATAATTTGACCGAGCGCCAGGCCAGGGTGAAAAAGGGCGGCCGCTGGTCCAGAACCGCCTCGGCCAGGTGCCGGACGGCCCGGTTCAGTTCGTCCCGGTCGGTGCCGGCCGCCACCCCGGCCAGGCACGTCCGCAGGGTACCGGGTTGACTTTCTTCCAGCCGGTTGATCCAGGCCAGGCCTTGGTTCAGGCCGGCTGCCACGGTCTGGGTCGTGGCCGGACGGGTCAGCCAGTCATGGACAACGGCGGCGGGGTCGATATCCCCCTCCCGGATCAGCCGCTGCCCCAGTTCCTGCCAGGCCCGCAGCCCCCGGCGGAGGGCCTGGCCGTCAATCTCGTCCAACACCTCGGTCATAAACGATATGAACAGGCGGGGCGGGGACTTGTCGGACAATTTCTGGCCCAGGTCAGCCACCCGGGTGAGGGAGAAGTTAAGGACCGGCGGCCGGGCCCC
>CAYTQK010000181.1:0-7056 GCA_964439745.1 uncultured Desulfobacterales bacterium | reverse complement strand
AATCACTTAAAACTTAACACTGCCTGTAAAAAAGACTTTTTACAGGCTTGTCAAAAGTTTGTTCGCAAAATTTCATGAAATATTCTGGCGAACCCGGCTTGCATGTCAGGGTGCAGACCGGCCGAAAAAGACTCCCTGGTCAGTCCCCACCCCCACGGCTCTGCTGAGATAATACCGCAAACAGATATTTTTTTAAAGCCTCCACCTCCTGGTTGGCTGCCGCGGAAATGCAGAAGCATTTTTTTTCCGGGACGGCGGACAGGAATGCTTCCGCGCGCAGGCGGGCATCAGGTACGTCCATCTTGTTCAGGACCACTACCTGCGGCATTTTCGCCAGCTTGGTGCTGTAACGGGCCAGCTCGTTGTTGACGACGCCAAAGGCGGCCAGGGGATCGTCTTCCTCGATGGCGGCGGCATCGAGCAGGTGGACCAGCAGCCGGGTCCGCTCGATGTGCTTTAAAAATTTGATACCCAGGCCGGAACCCTGATGGGCTCCTTCTATCAGGCCGGGGATATCGGCAACGGCAATGGGCTCGCTGTCTCCCAGAAAGACCATGCCCAGGTGGGGGGAAAGCGTGGTAAAGGGATAATCACCGACCGCGGGCCGGGCCGCAGAAAGGACACGCAGGAGGGTGGATTTGCCGGCATTGGGCAGGCCGATAATGCCGACGTCGGCCAGCAGTTTCAGCTCCAGCCTGACCACGGTTTCCCGGCCGGGTTCGCCCGGCTGGGCGAAGCGGGGGGAGCGATGGGTGGAAGAGGTAAAATGGCGGTTGCCTTTGCCGCCGCGGCCCCCGGCCAGGAATCGAAACGGCTCTTCCGGCACCACCATGTCCCGGAGAACCGTGCCGGTCTCCGCGTCACTGATAATGGTTCCGGGCGGAAGGAAGACCACCAGATCCCGGCCGCTTTTGCCGGTTTTCTGCTTGCCTTCGCCGGGTCGGCCGTTTTCCGCGAAGAATCGTCTTTTTGCTTTGAAGTGGTGCAGGGTGCGCAGGCCGGGATCGACCTGGAAGATCAGGTCGCCGCCTTTACCGCCGTCGCCGCCGTCCGGTCCGCCCCGGGGAATAAAGCGTTCCCGTCGAAAGCTGACGCAGCCGGGGCCCCCCTTGCCGGAGGCGACGGTAATTGTGGCTTCGTCAATGAAGTTCAATCTGCATAAACACTGACTTTTTTGCGTTTGCCCCTGGTCTCAAAGGCGACCACGCCGTCGATCTTGGAAAAAAGGGTGTAGTCTTTTCCCAGGCCGACATTGCTGCCGGGATGAAACTTGGTACCCAGCTGGCGGACAATGATGTTGCCGGCGGAAACCCGCTGACCGCCGAAACATTTTACTCCCCTGCGCTGGGCATTGCTGTCGCGACCGTTTTTCGAGCTGCCGCCCGCTTTTTTATGTGCCATGATACTGCTCCTTTATCGCGAGAAGATCCTTCAAGTTTTTCGCCGCGTCCGTACAAAGCGATAAACACCGCCGCTTGGTCACCTACGCTTTGCTGATGGAATCGATTTTTACCGCTGTATAGGCCTGGCGATGGCCGTTGGTGCGGCGATACCGTTTCCGCCGTTTATACTTGAAGACGATAATTTTTTTGTCCCGTCTCTGTTCGACGATATGCCCGCTGACCGTAGCCTTTTCCAGAACCGGCTGGCCGATTTCGATATTTTCACCGTCGGAAAACATCAGGATTTTGTCAAAAGAGACGGTCTCGCCGATGTCGCCGGGAATCTTTTCTATCCGCAACACCTGATCCTTTTCCACCCGGTACTGTTTTCCACCGGTTGCAACGACCGCGTACATAATGGCTCCTTCGTCATGCCTTGATCGGTTATCGGTTATCTTCTTTCATTCCAAAAACAACTTATTGTATAGAAATGTCAATGGATGTCAAGTGGTTTTTCCTTTCTTTGTGCAAAACAACCCCTCGAAAAAATTTCTTGTGCGGTATGAAACCGGATCAGCTCAGCCGGCGGATAATCTCCCGGTGCCGGGGAAAATCAGCGGCCAGGGCGGCGGAATCGGCCAGTTCAAAATCGGAAAACTCAAACCCGGGAGCGGTGGTACAGCCGACCAGCGAAAAGGTGTCCGCTTCCAGCGGCATGGCGCCGAACCAGGTGTCATGCGGAACCAGGACCTGGGGAAGGTGGCCGGCGGCAATGTCCAGCCCCAGGCAGATCCGGCGGCAGGTGCCGCTATCTTTCAGCAGGTACAGGGCCAGGGGGCAGCCGGCGTGAAAGTGCCAGATTTCATCGGCCCGGATGCGGTGAAAGCGGGAAACCTGCCCGCTTTCCAGGAGAAACAGGATGGCCGTGCTCAGGGCGCGGCGGCCGGTAAAGCGTTCCGGCAAGGCCGGGCCGTCGATCTTTTCCGCCGACCGGTAGGTTTCCGCAAAATAGCCGCCCTCGGGGTGCGGCTGCAGATCAAATGCCCGGATATAGTCCCGGGCCGTATTCTGTCGGGTGGCGCTGCGCATAATGGTTTCGTTAAAGTCGGGGTCGGTCAAAAAGAAAGGTTACACTTTGAACTGGGCCGTGAGCCGGTTCAGCTGGTCGGCCAGGTCCAGCAGTTTTTCCGCGTTTTGGTTTAACTGGGCGCTGTTGCCGGAAACACCAGTGGCCCGCTGATTCACATTGGCAATATCCTCGGTAATACTGGAGATGGCGGTGGAACTCTGGGAAACATTTTCGTTGACGTCTCCGATGGCCTTGGAAATTTCCGAGACATTGGCCGCGATTTCCCGGGTGGATGCGGACTGTTCTTCCACGGAAGAGGCGATAATGGTCACGGTTTCATTGACCTTGTTGATGATTTCGGCAATGTCGCCGATGTCTTGCACCGTACCGGAGGAAGTGTCCTGGATGGAATTGATCTTTTCCTTGATATCCAGGGTGGCGTCCGCCGTCTGCCGAGCCAGCTCCTTGATCTCCTCGGCCACCACCGCGAAGCCCTTGCCGGCTTCCCCGGCCCGGGCGGCCTCGATGGTGGCGTTCAGGGCCAGCAGGTTGGTCTGCTCGGAAATTTCATTGATGGTTTCGGTGACCTTGCCGATCTCGTCGGCCGCCCTGCCCAGCTCCTGCACCCGCCGCGAGGCCCGGTCTGATCGGGCTACGGCATCCTGGGTAATGGTGGCGGCATTCTGGGAGTTCTGGGCGATTTCATTGATGGTGGCGCTCATCTCCTCGGTGGAACTGGCCACCGTGTCGGTATTGGAGGTGGCCTGCTCCATGGAAACGGCGATGGTGCTCATGCTGGCGTCCATCTCTTCCATGGCGGAAGTGACCGAACTGGCCTTGGTTACCACCTGTTCGGAGTTCTGGTTCATCTGGCCCGATACCTGGGACAGGGAGGTGGCTGAATCCCGGACCGATCCGGCATGGCCGATAATATCCCGGGTCATATTCTGCATGTTGTTCATGAAGACATTGAACCAGCCGGCCAGTTCGCCGATTTCGTCCTCGTATTTAATGGTCAGCCGCTTGGTCAGGTCTCCCTGGCCTTCGGCCACGTCCCGGACCATGTTCACGGCCTGGCGCAGGGGGATGGTGATGGAGCGCCGGATCATGAACCAGATCAGCAGGCTGGCCAGAAGGGCGATGGCCATGAAGATGAGCAGATTGCCGTAGCGCTGCTGCATGCTGAAGCGAACCACCGATGAAAGTTCTGCTTCCAGCTGATCGGCATAGGCGGCCTGCAAATCCAGCAGGCGCGTCCGGAGCTGCTTGGTGGTTTTTGCCAGGGTAAAGACGCTTTGCTGGCTGTTGTCGTTGCTCAGTGTCTGCGGCAGTGCCGCCCCGGACTGGTTGACAGCCCGGGTATAGACCTGTCGGGCGTCCTGCGAAAAGCGGGCCTGGGAATTCAGCAGCGCCTTGACGGCGGCAGCGTCTTCCTGGTTCATTTCCGCCAGACGGATAATCTGCTGCAGCGTCTGCTGAACCTGGTCGGCCGCGGCTTCGGCTTCGTCGATCAGGCTGACTTCACCGGTCAGATAGGCGTCCTGGTAAAGCTTGATCTGCTCGTCAAAAGCCGTCAGCGCGGCCCGGCTTTTATGGGTGGCCGGGTACAGGTAGGTGTTGACGATTTTCAGCCGCGTCTCGGTATCAATGCCATTGACAAAACCGAAGACAATTGAAAAAAAATAGCCTGCCAGCAGGATGCCCAGGCTGATCCATATTTTGTGCGAAATGCGCAAAGACTGCCACATGTTTGTTGCCTCGGGTTGTGAGCTAAAAGTGTCCTTTTTCAAACCGCCGTTGGCCCTGGTTTGAAATGGACACCGCCGGGTTAGCGTATTGTTGCGGGCTGGTCCGGAAAATTTCCGGACCAGCCCGCCCGCGGAGAAAAAGCCCTGAAGTTTTCGGGTTAAAAGCTGTAGGTCAGCTTGGCGGCATACAGGGCCCAGTCTTTGTCGTTGGTGGTTTTACCCATGAAAGTGCCGTCCATGAGATGGCCTTCCAGCTTGGCGCACCAGTTCGAGGAAAAGTCATACCGGACAGACAGGCAGGTGTCCTTGAGCCAGGCATCGTACTTGGGGGCTCCAAAAGCGGCATTAAATTTCTCGCCGTCATGATCGTCCTTGTCAAAATATAATTCCGAGTAGTAGGCGCCGATTTCCAGGTTGTCCAGTACCCGATAGGCGGCCTTGCCGTAATAGCCCTGCATGGTTGTTTCCACTTCTGACACAGGGGGCGAATCTGGAAGCCCGAGCAGTGTCGTGTTGACGGTAAACTCCAGGTTGTATTCGGCATATTCGGCGGCCAGGGTGAGCCGGTCAAACATATATTCCGCGGACAGAACGTAATTCTCAATGGGTTCGAAATCAATTCGGCTATTGACCTGGGTCAGCATCCCGGCCGGGGCGGTCGGGTCAAAGGTGTTCAGGGGGGAAAGCGCTTGCGCGGTCATTTTCAGGCCATGCAGGGTATACAGGCTGCCGGCCAGCGTCAGACCAAAGGGGGACGCCCACTGCACCTTGCCGGCATAGGCGTAATTGGTGTCGCTTTCGTTGATTTCCATCTCGCCCATCGAAGACAACAGGGTTTCCAGCCCGGCGGCCAGGCCGCCGTCGGCGTCGATGTCCACGTCTCCGTACTGGGCCTGGTACGAGATATTGCCGGGCAGGGTGCCGTAAATGCTGGCCCCCTTGAGGCGGGCAAAGGCTTCCCGGAACCATTCCGGGTAGACGCTGGTGGGCAGCAGGACACTGGTGTGCACCATGTCGATTTTCCGGGTCTCGCTATAAAGGCCGAAGGGTATTTTCATGATGCCGGCCCGGAAACCGAGATAATCACGGAAGGCGTAATCGCCGAACGCCCAGTCCACTTTCACCTCGTCGTTGCCGATGGTGCCCAGGTCAAAGGCAAACAACTGCGCCCCGATGGAGAGGTCTCCTTCCAGGTCCGGGGAAAAGTTGAGCGCCATTTCATTAAATTCAAAAGAGCCCTTGTCCGAGTCGTCAACCAGAAATTCCATGTCATGGGTGGAGTGCAGGTATCCCTGGCTGATAAAGCCGTGGATGTTGATGTCGCCGATGGTCACGGCGGCAGCGCCGCTGACCAGAATGAAAAGGGCGGCCAGGAAGACCGTCAGAAAGGTTGAATAATATGATTTCATGCTTATCTCCTGTTCCTTTTTGGGGGGATTAGGGGTTGACGGTCAGCAGCTTGACCTTGGTGGTGTCCGGCGGGCGGCAGGAATATCCGATGGCGCCGGTGGTGCGGGAGACATAGTCGACCATTTGCTCGGGGGAGTCAAAGGCCCGGGGCGGCTGTCCCATGCCGGTAAAAATTTGTTTTTTCCAGTAGTTCTCATATTGAAACTGGCTTTTCTGGACGTACTGTTGAATAAAGGCCGCCTGGCACTGGCCGCTGTTCAAGGTGGTGCAGGTAATATTCTGGTTGTTGTTCCACTTGTCTTTTTTCCCCAGGTAGATGTTTTTCAACTGCGGCGGGGCCAGGGCCTGATCGGGAACGTCCTGGTTGACAAAGACGTAAATGGTCTCCGGCTGCGCCCAGGACAAAGGCGGCAGTGGAACGATAAAAAAAGCGGCCAGAACGGCCGCGGCCAAGACGAGGCGACTCGACATAATTTCTTCCTCCTGTTTCAACAATTAATCTGCATCGACTAACAGCATCGGGCCAACAGAGACATATTGTTTCGGGTAGTAAGATCTGTTCCGGCAACAGCGCGGTTTTTTTCGGGCGGACGGTGGAGACCGCAAAAATCCGAGATCTTTTTTCAATATACTATGAATGAAAAATAAAGTCAATTGGACGGACAGGGTTGTTCTCCGGCGGTAGGGGGCTGTTTCTGCAAAGCGGGAAAGAGCGGCATCCCCGGTCAGCGGTTGCCGGGGGGCGCCCCGGGAAACCAGACGGCCGGGGTGTCTTTGCCTGCCCGCTTTGGGTCGCTTTTCCGGTGACCCGGGGTTTTTGTCAGGAGGATGATAATTGGTCCTTCCGAAAGATGCCCGGGGCAAACAAGGCCACAAAATCGTTGGTCAGGGTCTTGACGTCAATCTTAGATGGTTCTTGGTGGCGGGTAAGGGCATAATACGCGGATCGGAAGATGGCACCGGCAATCATTTCGCCGACATGCTCCACGTTCAGGTCACCGCGGATATGGCCGTTGTGAATGCCCAGCTTGAAGTCATTAATGGCGATAATCCGTATTTTTTCCTCCAGCCGGCGGGTGGCTTCTTCCAGTTCCATCGGCAGACCGAACCCCATGGTCATGACGATATTGCAGATGTCCGGGTCGGCCACGAGAAAGGCCAGGGTCGTTTCGACCCGGAGCCGCAGATACTCTTCCGGGGTAATCGCTTGCAGGTTGATATCCCGCACCGCCGTGGAGATGGCCTGCTCCCACTGGTCATAGGTGTTTTCCAGAAGGGTGACAAAGATATCCTGCTTGTTGTCAAAGTACTGGTAAATGGTTCCGCGGGCGATCTTCGCCTCTTTGATGATATCCGAAATCTGGGTGCGGTAAAATCCCTTGGCGGCCAACAGCTGTTTGGCGCACTCCAGGATGTGCCGTTTTCGGTGGGCTGCTGTCATTTGTTT
>CAYTQK010000180.1:0-7064 GCA_964439745.1 uncultured Desulfobacterales bacterium | reverse complement strand
GCAAAGACCTCCGGTTTCTGCATGGGGGTACGCCGGGCGGTCGACCTGGTTCTGGACGCGGCCAACACCCGGTCCGGTCCCATCAAAACCCTGGGTCCTCTGATTCACAACCCCCAGGTGCTGGCCCTGCTGGCAGAAAAGGACATTACCGTTATGGATTCGCCCGACCAGCCGGGCGAAGGGTCGGTCCTGATCCGGGCCCACGGCGTTCCGCCGATGGTGATCGAGGACCTGAAACGGTCCGGTTACGCGGTCATCGACGCCACCTGTCCCCGCGTTATCAAGGTGCAGACCATCATCCGCAGGTACGCCGAGCAGGGATACGCCGTAATTATTATCGGGGATGAAAACCATCCGGAGGTAACCGGACTGCTCGGTTTCGCATCGGAGCGGGGCATCGCCGTCAACAGCCTGGAAGCCCTTCAGCGGCTGCCCGCCTATGATCAGGCCATTATCGTGGCCCAGACCACGCAAAACCGAACCCTGTTTGAAGCGATCCGCCACTGGGCGGAGACCGAACATCCGCACTACAAGATTTTCAACACCATCTGCCCTTCCACGCAGAGCCGCCAGGCGGAAACCGAGCGCCTGGCCAACGCCGTGGACGCCATGATCGTGGTCGGTGGTTACAACAGCGGCAACACCCAGCGCCTGGCCCAGATTGCCGCTTCCAGCGGCAAACCGGTCTATCACGTGGAAACCAGCCAGGACATGGATTTTTCCCGGGTGGCCGACGCCCGGCGGGTCGGGATTACCGCCGGCGCCTCCACCCCCAACTGGATTATCAACAAGATTTACCGGGACCTGGAAGCCACCCACTACCAATCCAAGGGACCCCTTATCCAAAAGTGGTTTCTGCTGCAGCGGCTGCTGCTGCTGACCAACATTTACCTGGCCGTGGGGGCGGGCTTTTTATGCTACTGCGCCTCCCATCTGCGCCGTGCCGAGCAATTTCTGCCGCACATCCTGATTGCTTTTCTTTATATCTTTTCCATGCACACCTTCAACCGGCTGACCGGGATCGAGGAGGACCGCTACAACGATCCCTACCGGGCTGTTTTTTACGAAAAACATATGGCCCTCCTGGCGGCGCTGGCCATCGCCGCCGGCACGGCCGGCCTGTTGGTGGCCTTTACCCTGGGGCCGGTGGCCGTTCTGCTGCTTTTGATCATGAGCGGCCTGGGCTTGTCCTATAATCTGTACCTCATACCGCAGCGCTTTGCGAAAATCCGGATCCGGCGCATCAAGGACATCCCCGGTTCCAAAACGATTCTGATTTCCGCGGCCTGGGGGGTGGTGGTCTGCGCCTTTCCGGCGGTGGCTTCGGGATCTCTTGGTCTGTCAGCCATTATTACCACGGTATGGTGCACGGGCATCGTTTTCGTGCGCTCGGCCTTTTTTGACATCATAGACATGCAGGGAGACCGGCTGGCCGGCAAGGAGACGATTCCCATCCTGCTGGGCCCGGACCGGGTGCTAAAATTTTTGAACCGGCTGCTGGCGGGGCTGTTTCTGCTGCTGCTGGCGGCCAGCCTGCTGGGGATAGTTTCCTCTCTGGGATATGCCCTGCTCTTTTTTCCCATTACCAGCGGCCTGCTGCTTTTGGCCTACAAGAAGCGCATCATCTACAGCGGTTCCCGGCTGGAGTTTCTGGTGGAAAGTCAGTTCATCCTGGCCGGCCTGGTGGGTCTGGCCTGGGCCCTGCTGATCTGACGGGCCCCCCGCAACCCAACCGGCGCGGGCCTATCCGGACGAACCACCGAAAAAAGGGGGTTCGGTCCCCCGGAGGAGGCGCTGGATGTTCTGCCGGTGCCGCCAGATGACCAGGGCGGCCACGCAGCAGGCACCGAAAAAATATGCCGGGGAGAAGGACAAAAACCAGACCCCGGCCGGCAGGGCCAGGGCGGCGGCCAGGGACCCGGCAGAAACCCGCCGAAAGGCCAGGACAGTCAATATGAACACCAGGACGGCTGTCAGGCAGGCGGCCGGAACCGCCGCCAAAAAAACGCCGGCGGCCGTGGCCACGCCCTTGCCGCCCCCGCGCAGTTTGGTATAAAGAGGGTAGAGGTGCCCCAGAAAAGCGGCCAGGCCGGCCAGAATCACCAGCCAGTCCGTGGTGCCGGGAATCAGGAACATGGCCGCCAGCACCGGTCCGGCGCCCTTGAGCGCATCCAGCAGAAGGGTGGTCAGCCCCAGCCGGACACCGGCTACCCGGCTGACGTTGGTGGCCCCGATATTGCCGCTGCCCGCCTGGCGAATGTCTTCGCTGGAAAAACAGCGGGTCAACACCACGCCCACGGGAACAGAGCCGAGGGCATAGGCAGCGGCTATCAGCGTTACGGCATATGAAATGGAATGGGTCATAATCCGGGTTTGTGCCGCGCTTCCGAAGGCGGTCTGGCCGTTGGTTGTCTACCCGACCTTACCACGCGCTGCCGGCGGTTTCAAGAATGGCTTTTGACAAGTTCACCAAACCCAGGACAAGGATCAGAAATGAAGCCGGTCGTAATTCCCATTGACGGAGAACTGGACCTGCACACCTTTCCCCCGGGTGAAGTTGCCTCGCTGGTGGACGAGTACCTGGCCGAATGCGCCCGGCAGGGCATCTTTTCTGTGCGGGTGATTCACGGCAAGGGGACGGGCATGCTGAAAAAGAAGGTCTGGTCGGTGCTCTCCCGCCATCCGCTGGTACAATCATTCCAGGAGGCGCCCCCTGCTGCCGGCGGCTGGGGTGCCACCCTGGTCACCCTGGTCCGGCCGGCAGACTGATCCGCCGGCAGACATAAAAAAGCCGGCCCGCGCCACGGGGCGCAAGCCGGCTTTTTTCTTGTTCACTCTTGCTGGCGGTTTGCCTGCATACCGGGCTCGGCCCGATATTACGAAACCTTTTCCACCAGCAGGGCTCCGCCGTTGCCAAAAGCCCCGCACAGGGAGGCGGCGCCGTACTTGGCATCCGGAAAATCAGTTTCCAGCACGTTCAGCAGGGTGACGATGATTCGCGCCCCGGATTCTCCCAGGGGGTGGCCCAGCGCGATGGCTCCGCCCCAGACATTGACCCGGTCAAAGGGCGCGTTGTCATTGTCCAGGCCCAGCTCCCGCACACAGGCCAGGGACTGGCTGGCAAAGGCTTCGTTCAGCTCAATAGGGCCGATGTCAGCCGGGGTCAGGCCGGTACGGGCAAACATCTTTTTCATGGCCGGCACCGGCGCCATGCCCATCATGGTGGGATCACAGCCGCCGAAGGAACCATACGCATATTTGTATTTATAAGACAATCCCAGTTCATCGGCTTTCTTGCGGCTCATCATCAGCAGCGCGCAGGCGCCCTGGGTCAGGGGGGAGGAGGTGGCCGCGGTCACGACCCCGTCCGGCTTGAAGGGGGATTTCATCTGGGCCATCTTGTCCATATCCACCTTGTCCCGGATCCACTGGTCATGCTCCACCAGAAACTCGTTGCCTTCCATGTCCAGGCCGGTCACCGGCACGATTTCTTTTTTAAACTTGCCGGCATCGCGGGCGGCGGCGGCCTTCTTGTTGGACCAGGCCGCCATGTTGTCCATGTCTTCCCGGGCAATATTATATTTTTCAGCCACTTTTTCCGCGGTGGAGCCCATGGGAATTTCGGCCAGGTCATAGCGGCTGAACAGGCGCGGCGGAAAATCCATGTTGGCGCCCATGGAAACTTTTTCCATATCCTCCACGCCGGCGGCGAGCATGATGTCGGTTTCCCCGGTCATGATGGCCCGGGCGGCATGCATGGTGGCGGCCATGCCCGAGGGGCACTGGTTGGTAATAGTGTTGGTGGGCACGCTTTCCGGGTAGCCGCCGGCCAGCCAGCCCAGCCGTCCGATATCGTTCTGCATCCCGGAGATGTTGGCGCAGCCGACAAAAACCGCGTCCAGATCTTCGGGAGCGACTTTCTTGTTTCTTTCAAACAGGGCATCGTATACCGCCGTCAGCAGTTCATCCGGCCGTTTGTTCCGGAACCACCCCTTTTCCGCGTGGGCCCGGCTGTTCGGTGTTCGCAAACCATCAATAAATACACATTCTTCCATAATTTACTGTCTCCCTAATCGTTGTGTTTGTTTTTTTTTCTTCTGGTTTACACTTTTCCCGCAAAATCCGCTTCCGCCATGGCGCGCATTTTCTTTTTGTCCAGCTTCTGCACCTCGGTCAGCGGCATTGCCTCCACGATTTTCACGGCTTTGGGAACCGCGTACTTGGCCACCCGTTCTTTTAAAAACAGGATTATCTCCTCGGGGGTCAGCGTATCTGCGGCCGCCTCGGTGGGCTGCACATAAGCCACCACCCGTTCACTGCCTTCCCGGTCCGGATCAGGGATACCCACGGCCGATCCCATCTCCACCTGGGGATGGGAAGAAAGGATGTCGTCGAGTTCCCGGGTATAGACCTTGTACCCGGAAACGTTAACCATGTCCTTGGTCCGGTCCACAATGTAAAAATAGCCGTCCGCGTCCACCCGGACCACGTCTCCGGTGCGGACATATCCGTTTTCGTCCAGGCCGCTGCCCGGATCCGGCCAGTATCCCAGCATGCGCTGCGGTCCCTTGAGGCACATTTCGCCCCGCTTGCCCTCGGCGACTTCTTCCGGCGTCAGCGGAACGCCGGTGTCCGTATCGATCAGCAGAACCTCGGTGTCCGGAAAGGGAATACCCACGGCGCCGCGCTTTTCACTGGCAGAACCGCCTTTCTTTTTCTTGCCGCTGGTTCTCTTGACGGTAAAGGAAA
This sequence comes from uncultured Desulfobacterales bacterium, assembly GCA_964439745.1. GTDB lineage: Bacteria > Desulfobacterota > Desulfobacteria > Desulfobacterales > Desulfosudaceae > CAYTQK01. The sequence continues at coordinate 2,315 of CAYTQK010000180.1, read as the reverse complement.
TGAACTTGCCGCCCACCGTTCCGATGGTCTTGCTGCCCAGCCGGCGCAGCCCCCAGTTGGCTACCGGCACGACGCCGGGCAGGCTCATGACCATGCTGTTGATCCGCTGGGGCACCCGCCCGCCGGCCAGCCGCACCAGAAACGAAGTGTTCAGATGGGTATTGGGAGACATCTCGGAAAGACCGTAGCCTTCCATGATCGCCCCGCTCGATTTTTTCTCGTACTCCTCCTGAGTGCTCGGCGGCAGCGGCGCCGACCCGGAAATGCCCAGCATGCCGATGCCGGCCAGCTCTTCCTGGGCCAGCTTGAGAAACTGGGTGGGCACGCCCATCTGCATCAGCGGCCGGTATTCCTTGATCATCTTGACCATCATCTTGGTATCCCGGGCATCGGTAATCAGAATCTGGTCCGCGCCCAGGATGGTCATGACATGCATGATCATGTGGCCGTAGGAATGGAACATCGGCAGACCGAGCAGGACGGAAACGGCCCCCCGAATGGCCTTGCTGGCCGCCCCCTGGGCCCAGGTGGACTGCATGGCATTGGCATAAATGTTCCGGTGGGTCAGCATGCACCCCTTGGGCAGGCCGGTGGTTCCCCCGGTGAACAGAAGCAGCTCCAGGTCCCTTTCCACGTCAAAGGAAACCTGGGGAGGCACCGGCTCGGCTGCGGCAATCAGGTCAGACATCCAGACCGCGCCCGGCACGTCCAGGGGCGCGTGCTCTGCCGGCGGTGTTAAAGAGTAGTCATCCAGCGCCGAGACGATGAGATGCTCAATTCCTGTTTTTTCCTTCACCTCGGTGGCCAACTCCAGGTACTCATCCAGGCAGATAATGGCCCGGGGCGAGCCCTTGGTGAACTTGTGTTCCAGGTTGGCCGGCGGCTCCAGGGAGCTGCTGGGAATCTGCACCAGTCCCGCCTTGGCGATGGCATAATCGGCGATGACAAACTGGATGCTGGTCGGCAGGATGGTGGCCACCCGCTCTCCTTTTTGCAGGCCCAGACCGGCCAGCGCTGCTGCCAGGCGATCAACATGATCCTTGACCTCGGGATAGGTCATTTTAAAATTGTTCTGGATCAGACCGGTCTTTTTATACTTGGCAGCCGCCTCATCCAGAATGTCGCCCACGGACTTGTCGGGATAAGGCTCCAGGGTCTCGGGAATGCCAAAGACCTTGTACTCTTTAAACCACGGCATTTTTGCGCTCAAAACCAGGCACCTCCGTAATTTTGCGATTTATATTTGCGGCTTTGCTTCATTTTGTTGACAAGTATGGGATGAGGTACGTCTCCTGCGGCCTTACGGCATCAGGTAAACAGCGGCTGGGTCTGCATGGCAAAGGCCATGTCGCCTTCAATCTGCATGCCGCCGGACATGAACAGGTTGACCGGATTGGTCTCTTTGTTGACCAGGGCAATGGAATCGGCGGTTTTCATCTTAAAGGTGGCGCTGGGAGCTTCCGCCCCGTTGAAAGTGGTATTAATGGTAACTTCACTCCCGTCATCATTGGCCAGCTTGGCGATCATTCTGCCTTTGAGCCTTTGCAGAGCTTCATACTTGGTCTTGTTAAGATCGCTCTGAATGCCCAGCAGCATGTCCAGGCTGTTGGTCTCGATCATTTTCTGCATATCGTCTTCGGAGATGGTGATCCGTACCAGCGGATTGTCCAGATCCCCCTCCTTGACGTCAAAATCCGTGCCGTCTTTAACCACGTAGCTGTATTTTTTGCCGCCGACTTCCACCACCATGGAAAATTCGGTACCGCCCAGTTGCGCGGCCGCACCGCTTTCCGCGATCATCTTTTTGGCTGTGTTGGGCGAAAAATCCAGAAGCAGGTCCTTGATGCTGATGTCCTTGGGTATATCCATATTGTTTCCTCCTTTTGAGAAACACGAAAAGCTGTAAAAATTATTATTTATATTCATCCCATACTGTTTCTGTCAACAAAAATCATGCAACCGTGTCCCGCGACAGGTGCCTTGGTCCGCAATCGCGCAGAACTTATCTTGCGATACCCCTCCTTTCGTTTTATCGCCATCCGTACCACCCTGGACGGTGGCGGCTTTTGAATGTTTACAAACATACCGGCCGCTGGGAGCGCCTGATCTTTTTCCGATGGCAGCCCGCCGACGGAAAGTTTTTCCGCTGATTTTGTCCAGCCGGTTGACAAACCGTTTTTCCTGCTATAAAACTGACATGTCAGTTTTCAAAATAGGGTTGTTTGGCCTGGATGTCAACAAAAATCTACGGCTCCAACCATGATGGCTTCGTAAAAAGTTTAAAAAATGTTATGCCCGTCAAATAATAAAAATAT
>CAYTQK010000179.1:0-7082 GCA_964439745.1 uncultured Desulfobacterales bacterium | reverse complement strand
TCACTTAAAACTTAATACTGCCTGTAAAAAAGACTTTTTACAGGCTTGTCATTTTGGCGATTTTAGAAAGCCGGAAATTCCTGGGTCCGAACCCGGATAAGCAGGATAAAAGGGATTTGCGCCCGGCCTGGCTTCGAAATCGCCCTGCTGATGCTGATTGAAAGCTGCGTGCCGCCGGTCACCCCCGTGCCTATCCTGGGGGAAAGAGGCGGGGGCAACCACCACCTGGTGAATCAGTTCATGTTCAGCAGCTTTATTTGCTCGCTCATTTCCATTCCCCTGGGCATTTCCCTTTTTTTTTTCTATTATCCGGCCGGAGCAATGGCCGGTTCCGTTTTTCCCCTTTTAAATCGTCGGGTTGGCCTGGTCCGGCCCCGCATAAAAGCGGATCTGGTTGCCTTCCAGGCGGCGGGGGATCTGTTCTTCCCGCAGTACGTTGGCCATCATCACGTCCGCCAATCAATCCGTTTCATCCGGTTTGCGATTTCATTGATGCTTGTTACACAATATGGTAAATTTAAAATTATCCGTTATACATGTGAATAGAATGAAACTGTCGAATGCTGACCAGGCTGTTATATCGCAAAGATTCGAAGTAGAGCTTAACATATTGTCCAAATTTTGGGGAGCACCGCCTCATACCTTTCCGAAAGAAACGGCCATGACGGTGTTTTACACTCCGGAATAACCAGGGCGAACGGGGAAAAAGGGGGGCGATTGATCAACAAGAAATCAGCGATAGTCGCAGCGGGGCTGTTGTTTTGTCTGCTGACAGCTCCTGCCTGGGGGCGCACTTATAAGATTGCCACGGTGGCCTGGGTCGGCTGGTCTCCGCTGCATGTGGCCCGGGCACAAGGGTTCTGGGAGAAGCAGGGCCTTTCTGTGGAAGTGATCAACTATGATGATCCCATAATTATTCTGGAAGCGGTCAAGGCCGGCAAAATTGATCTGGCCATGGATATGGTGGGTTCACTGGTCGGTATTTTCATGTCCGGAGAACCGGTGATGGCTATTGCCGAAACCAACTGGTCTCACGGGGGGGACAAAATCATCGTCAAAAAGGGGCATACCATCAAGGAATATCAACATCACCCCCTGGGTGTTTTTTTGGACCTGCCGTCGTGCCACTATTTTTTACACCGCTACCTGGACCCCCGGGGGCTGGCTGTATCTGATTTTCGAGTGGTGGAAATGCATCCGGATGACCTTGCCGCCCAATTTATCGCCGGCCGGATTCCCGTGATCGTTAATTATGAGCCCTGGGCGACCAGCGCCGTAGAAAAAGGCGGCGGCGTCGTGCTGGCTGATTCGTCCGATTTCGCAGGGTGCATCCCCGAGTGCATGTGGGCCTACCGGGACCATTTGGCAGCGATTCCGGACCAGGACATTGAGAAAATTCTGCGTGGCTGGATCCAGGCAGTCCAGTGGCTCCACCGTTCGGAAAATCAGAGCGCCTATTATGAAATTTTGAACAGCGAGACCTTTCCGTCCTTGCCCGCCTATTCGGAAAACGAATTACAAAAGATGATCCAGAACGTAAAGATACATACCCGGGATGATTTGGTGGAGCGGAACCGCACCGGCGGGGGGCTTGAGACGTTTTTGAGCGAGTTGAAAACGTTCCTGAGCCAGTCCGGCCGGCTGGAAAAAGATTACGATGCCGGTGACATTTTTGACAATACCTGGATTATGAAAGTTCTTTCCGGGCCCCCCGCCGACAATTGACAGACAGCGCCCATCCTTTACTGATGGGACCTCCGCGAATAATCAGCAGGGGATTCAGCTATGCGAAAGATCGGTTTCCGACTGATTATGGCGTTTATGTGTGTCATTGTTTTTCTGATCCTCCAGGGTGTGTTCGCCTTTCGGGGATTCACCGACCTGGAAGCAGTGTATCAGAAGGTCTTTTCGCATAAAGGGGAGATGGAACTGATTCGGATCCATCTGGCCGAAACCCGGCTCCGCATGTATCAATACATCAGCACCTTGAATCCTGACCGCATGGATCGGCACCGCCGCGGCATTGAACAGAATCTGAAATGGCTGGAGGAAAAACTGGCCGATCACGGCATTGATGACGACCTGATCCGGAGCAATGCGGATCTGTATGGACAGGTTATCGATCTGCACGCCAATTTTTATACCAAAACCGCCCGGCATCTTTTAAACACAGACTCCAAGCAAGCCTATGATCAGTTGTTGGGCCGGATTCAGGATCACACCCGCCTGATGGCCGAGAAGCATTTGCAGCAGATGCGTTCTGCCCGCGACAAAACTCTGTTTATCACGTTCGGGCTGCTTATTTCCGCGCTGCTGGTGTCGGGCATATGGGCCCTGATCCTGGTCAACACGGTAACTGATCGAAGGCGGGCTGAAGCAGCGCTGCGAAACAGCGAAGCCAGGCTTCGGGCTGTTTTTGAAGCAGCTGAAAACATAGCGTTTATTATCACGGATGCCAGAGAGCCGGAACCGAAGGTACTGGAATTTTCCCCGGGGGCGGAGCAAATATTCGGTTTTCAAAAAGAAGAAATCGTCAACCAGCCGGTATCTGTGCTTCATCTGCCCGAAGATGCGAAAAATTTCCCCCGGGCCCATCAAAATATGCGGGAAGGAGAAATCGGCTTTTCCGGAGAAGCCACCCTGGTCAGAAAATCGGGCGAACGGTTCCCGGCTTTGTTTACCACTTATCCCCTGTTTGACACTTATGGAGACATGTATGCCGCGCTGGGCGTGGCCATTGATATCAGCCAGCAGAAGCAGTTGGAGAGACAACTGCAGCAGGCCCAGAAAATGGAGTCCATCGGCCGCCTGGCCGGCGGAGTGGCCCATGATTACAACAATGCTTTGTCCATTATCATCGGGTTTACGGAAATGGCCATGGATCAGTTGCCGCCCGACGACCCCACTCGCGACCATCTCGGTGAAGTCCTCAAGGCCGCCGGGCAAGCGGAAGACATCACCCGTCAGCTGCTGGCGTTTGCCCGCAAGCAGACCGTCACGCCCCGGGTCATCGACTTGAACAGCAGCCTGGAAAGCATGTTCAAAATGCTCCGGCGGCTCATCGGCGAGGCCATCGAGCTGGTCTGGCTGCCTGGAGAAAACATCTGGCCCGTCCACATCGACCCCGCCCAGATCGACCAGATGCTGGCCAACCTGTGTGTCAATGCCCGGGATGCCATTGTCGATGTAGGCAGAATCATCATCAAAACCAGAAACATCGTCCTTGATTCGACTTATGGCGCCGATCACGCCGGGTTTGTCCCGGGGGAATTCGTTCTGCTGACCGTCAGCGACAACGGCCAGGGCATGGAAAAAGAGGTGCTGGACAATATCTTCGAGCCTTTTTACACCACCAAAGACGTGGATAAGGGCACCGGTCTGGGGCTGGCCACCGTCTATGGCATTGTTACCCAGAATAACGGTTTCATCAATGTTGACAGCGACCCGGGGCAGGGCACCACCGTAAACATATTTCTGCCCCGGCATGAGGGTCCGGCCGGCCACAAACCTCCGCAAGATCGGGTACCGGCGCCGGAAGGCCGCGGAGAAACCATCCTGGTGGTGGAAGATGATTTGTCAATACTGAACCTTACCCGTGAAATGCTGACCAGCCTGGACTACCATGTCTTGGTCGCCGAGACGCCGGCCCGGGCTCTGGAATTGTCGGCAACCCACACCGGCCGTCTCCATCTGCTGGTGACCGACGTCATCATGCCGGAAATGAACGGCCGGGAGCTGGCCGCGCAGGTGCAGGCGTGGTATGCGAATATTAAATGCCTCTTTATGTCCGGATACACGGCCGATGTTATTGCCCCTCACGGTGTCCTCGAGCCGGGGGTGCGTTTTATTCAAAAACCGTTTTCCAAATCAGATCTGGCGACAGCGGTCCGGCAGATCCTGGATGAATAGTTTTCCAGATTCCGGCATCCGATTTACGGTTATAAAATTTCTTGAAAAAATGGTCTGGTCTGGTCAGACTATCCGCCGGCGCGGTCTCGTTTGCCGGCGGACAGGCCGGTGCCGGGTTTATGAGCACCCGCCTGAAGGAAAAGACGGTGCGCATAATTTTCAGCCTGGTGCTTTTTGTCTTTTGCATAAAGCTCCTCCATCAGTTCCTGGCTTAACCAAAGGACGAAAGAACTGAAGGATTCCGGTAGAATTCCCCAGGGGCAAAAAGAAACACGTATACTGGCACCGCAATTGGCCGCCGGAATGCCGCCTGAACATCACCTATCACATCCGACTGGGAATTTTACTTTGACTTCCGGGGGGGCTGAAATTATGATGAATAAATGCCGGGAATGCGCGTGTTGTTGTGAATTATTGGATTCCCGAAAGGTGGGGTGGATGTCAAGTCTGCGCCTGTTTGGTTATGCCGCAAAAATTTTGATTTTGGGATTTGAAAAAACGGGGCTGATAATATAGCCTAAGATTCTGTCATGACAGTAAAAAATAAATACATGGTTCGCCTTGTCCTGGCGGCCTCGGAGGAAGCCGGTATGCCAGCAAATGATCGCAGCGTATAAGGAGGAAGAAAATGGATGAGCCGGTATTGGTGACGCGGGATGACGCAGTGGCCATCCTGACCCTGAATCGTCCGGAACGCCGCAACGCCATCAACGAGGCCTTGTTAAAGGGCTTGTATGACGGCATTGACATGGTTACCCGTGATGACAGCATCAAGGTGGCCATTATCACCGGCAATGGCCAGGCCTTCTGCTCCGGCCTGGACCTGGATTGTCTGGCCACGGACAACCTCATGGATCCCCGGGGAGACGGCCGGGACATGGTGGACCTGATGGCGGCCTGTCCCAAACCGGTTATCGGCGCCATTAACGGCTATGCCATCACCGGCGGTTTTGAACTGGCCTTAAATTGTGACTTTCTGATCGCCTCGGAAGCGGCGGCCTTTGCCGATACCCATGCCAAGGTGGGCATCCGGCCGGGCTGGGGCATGACCCAGTTGCTGCAGCAGGCCGTGGGGCAGCGCCTGGCCAAGCAGTTTTCCCTGACCTGCCAGTTTATCTCCGCGGAAAAGGCCCTGGCCTGCGGGCTGGTCAACGAGGTGGTCAAGCCGGAAGAACTTCTGCCCCGGGCCAGGGAGATCGCCGGCATGATCTGTGCGGTCAATTTTGACATGGCCCTGACCGTCAAAGAGCTGATCGAGTACCGCAACCGGACCTCGCTGGCCGAGGCCCTGGCCCATGAGCGGCAGCCCCTCAAGGAAATGATCCAGAAATCGTCATAGCGGCGGCCGTTCCGATGCAGGCGCGGAGCATCGCTTGGCTGGTACGGCGGCCGGCTGTTGAAAGTCCTCTTGACTTTTGGGACGATGGGATTATTATGCATATTATGAGTATATGCTCATAAAAAAGAGATATGCCAAGACCGAAGAAAAAAAGGAATATTGTCTGCGATCCGGATGTTTCCTATTTCAAGCCCCGGGGCGTTCCCATGCGGGTGCTCAAGGAAGTGGAACTGACGGTGGATGAATATGAAGCCATTCGGCTGGCGGACCTGCTGGGCCTCTCCCATGAAGAGGCGGGAGCACGGATGGGTGTTTCCCGGGCGACCTTTGGCAGAATCATTCAGCATGCCCGCCGGATGGTTGCCGAAGCATTGGTGAACGGCATGGCCATTAAGATTGAAGGCGGAGACTACCGCGCTGTCGCGGAGGGTGTTGTTGTGCGCAATTGTTCCCAATGCGGCCGATCCTGGGAGTATGACCCGGACAAGGAACAGCCGCGGGAATGTCCGGCATGCAGCTCCGACAGCCCGCGACAGGAGTGAACTTTTAGATTTCAGGAAGGATTGGATTATGGCAAAAGAACAACAGGGCGTTCCGCTGTGCGGAACCAAGCAGGGACAGCAGCAGGCCGATGACCCGGCCGAAAAAGTAAAACAGTCGTTGGCCCGGATCAAGCATAAATTTATCGTCATGAGCGGCAAAGGCGGCGTCGGCAAGACCAGCACCTCGGTCAACCTGGCCCTGGCCCTGGCCAAAAAAGGCTACAAGGTCGGCCTGATGGACGTGGATATCCACGGACCGGATATCCCCCGCATGCTGGGGTTGACCGATATGCCGGGAGTGACCCCGGACCGAAAAATGATCCCGGTCAAATATTCGGACAACCTGGGGGTCATATCAATTGAATCCCTCAGCCAGAGCAAGGATGATGCCATTATCTGGCGGGGCCCCATCAAGCATTCCGTCATCCAGCAGTTTCTCGGCGAGGTGGCCTGGAATGATCTTGATTTTTTGATTATTGATTCGCCCCCGGGAACGGGTGATGAACCACTGACCGTGGCCCAGATCGTTCCCGGCGCCCGGGCGGTGATCGTGACCACCCCCCAGGAAGTGGCTCTGGCCGATGTGCGCAAGTCCATCAATTTCTGCCACACGGTCAAGATGGAACCGTTCGGCCGGATCGAGAACATGAGCGGCTTTACCTGGCCCCACTGCGGAAAAACGGTGGAGCTGTTCGGTTCCGGCGGCGGTCAGAAAACCGCCGAAACCATGGGGCTCAATTTTCTCGGACGGATTCCTTTTGACGTCAACCTGGTAGCCTGCGGGGATTCCGGCCAGTCTTTTGCGGAGCAGTATCCCGAATCTCCGGTGGCCCAGGCCTTTGACAAGGTAGCCGGGGAAATGGCCAAGCTGGTGGAGGAGTAAGCGCCGCCACGTGGACGAGTTTTTGACACAAACAAAAAGCCGGACGGAAAAATTACGCCCGGCTTTTTTATTCAGAGAATACCGCTCAGACCATCATCTCCGCCGAAGCCACCGGATGCCGCTTGAGATATTCCAGCCGGTTGAGTCCGTTGATAAAGGCCTTGGCGCTGGCCGTGATAATATCGGGATCAGCCCCCCGGCCCAAGGCCACCAGCCCTTCTTCCTTGAGACGGACGGTCACCTCGCCCTGGGCGTCGGTACCGCCGGAAATGGCGGTAATGGTAAAGCGCATCAGTTCGGAAGCGGTCTTGGTCAGTTCGGCAATGGTCATGTAGACGGCGTCAATGGGACCGTTGCCGTAGCTGGCACCCTTGACGGAACGGCCGTTGATGGTCATCTGTACGCTGGC
>CAYTQK010000178.1:0-7095 GCA_964439745.1 uncultured Desulfobacterales bacterium | reverse complement strand
GATCCAGGTGACTATCCAGCACGTCAATGCCTTTCACAACACCATTTCCATATACTTCGGCTGAAGACCGCGTCCCGGAAGATGGTGCCGTTGTCAGTGCTTGAAGCTGCGCTGCCCGGTAAAGACCATGGTCGCCCCGGCCTGGTTGCAGGCTTCGATGGCCTGGTAGTCATTGAGGGAGCCCCCCGGCTGGACCACCGCGGATACCCCTTCTTCCAGTCCCACGTCGACCCCGTCGCGGAAGGGGAAAAAGGCATCGCTGATCATGGCGGCACCGATCAGTCCTCCCTTGTCCGCAGCCACCCGGCGGTTGATTTCATCGATTTTTTCCCGATTGTCCAGCCCCTTGAAGGGGGTGGCAAAGGTCTCGAAGGCATAGCGGTCGGCCAGCTTGCGGTAGGCCTTGTCCCGGGCGATTTCCGCCACGCCCACCCGGTCCTGCTCGCCGGTGCCGATGCCCACGGTGGTTTCATCCTTGACGTAAATGACGGAATTGGACGTAATCCCGACCTCCACCAGCCAGCCGAAAAGCATGTCCCGGGCCTCTTCCGGGGTGGGTTCCCGGTTGACCTGGTAGGTCCGGCCCTGGTATTCGCTCCGGGCCGGCAGAAAGTCCGATGCTTCCAGCACCGTCGGCGAAAAGGACCACTGGGCGATAAGTCCGCCGTCAATGAGCGATTTGAATTCCACCACCCGCTGGCCGACAAAGTCGCGCAGGCGCTCGATGTTGTTGATGCGGATGACCCGCAGGTTCTTGCGGGCGGCCAGAATGTCCAGGACGCCCTCTTCATAGTCCGGCGCCACCACCACCTCGGCGTATTCCGCGGCTACGGCTTCGGCGGTGGCCTTGTCCAGGGCCTGGTTGACGGCGATGCAGCCGCCGAAGGCGGCGATCCGGTCGGCCATGTAAGCGCGGGTATAGGCGGTTTCCAGGTCTTCGGCCCGGGCCACGCCGCAGGGGTTGTTGTGCTTGACGATGACCGCGGCCGGCTTGCCGGTGAGGTAGCGCAGTATGTTCAAGGCGTTGTCCGCGTCGGTCAGATTCGTCTTGCCGGGATGCTTGCCGGATTGCAGCAGTTCCACGTCCGAAGCCAGGTACTGACCGGGCTGAATGGTTTCGGTCCCGCCCAGCACCAGGTTGCCGTTGATGAGTTTGTACAGGGCAGCTTCCTGCCCGGGGTTTTCCCCGTAGCGCAGCCCTTTTTCCACTCCAGCGATGGTCCAGGCGGCCTTTTCATAAAAAAGGGTCTGGCGGTTGCCGTCCGCGGCAAAGGTGATTTCCATCTGCGGCGGAAAATGGTCGTCCATGATGGTGCGATAGGACTTTTTCAGGTCTTCGGCCATGGTGATGTCTCCTTGATTACGGGTACCTGAAGAAAAGGGTTCAAGTTTTTACACGGAGTCCTGCGGCCGGCTTGAAAAGCGTTCAAGTCAGTTGGTAGCAGGATTGGACCTGGTCAAGGGGAGTGGCGGCCAGGTAGTCGGCAATGGCCCGGTCATATCCGGCCGTGTGTTCAAAGGCTTTTGTCGCCAGTTCGTAGCGGGTATCCAGGGAAAGGGTGCCCTGGCCGGCGGCCATTTCATCCAGGAGCCGGGGGTAGTCGCCGGGATCCACCACCGGCGCCACCCGGAGGAAATTCTTGGCCGCGGCCCGGGGCATGCAGGGCCCGCCGATGTCAATGTTGGCCCGGGCCTCTTCCGGGGTGACCCCCTGGCGGTCAATGGTCCGGGTGAAGGGATACAGGTTGACCACCACCATGTCGATATACACGGCACCGGTGCGCTGCATATCCGCGGCATGGGCGTCATTGTAGGCTTCGGTCAGCAGACCCAGGTAAATCTTGAAGTCCAGGGTCTTGACCAGGCCGCCCTGGGTCTCGGGTTGGCCGGTATACGCGGCCACCGGGGTGAGCCGGTTTTTCGCCCCTTCTCCCAGGGCCTGTCGGATGGCGGCAAAGGTGCCGCCGGTGGAGTAGATGTGCGCAGGAGGCGAAACCTCCATCAGCCGGGGAATAAAATCATCCAGGCCGGTCTTGTCCGAGACGCTGACCAGGAGGTTCTTGATGGGGACGGCCGCATCGATCCGGGTGACGATATTCTTGGTCATAATGGTGTCCTGTTGCTGAAGTTATCACAGTCTATGGTTGCCAGCACCGACATTGCTTTTCAGCCTACCTGATCTGCCCGGGCCGGTGCAAGTCGTTTTTCACCTGTCTCTTATTGTCAGACACTGTCCTGGGTTTTGAGACAAAAAGGCTGTCAACGGCTTCGAAAGCGCCGGATGCCGGCCGGGGTAGGCAGCTTGTCAAAATTTTATATTCAATAAATATAGTTGGTTAATAAAAAAACAAGTCGTCCTGATCCGGTTGGTATGGTTTTTGTTTGTTTAATGATTAGATCGATTTCGCATGGAATCGATTGTGATTAGTACGGATCGCCTGGTTCATTCGAGTGCATGCCGAAAGGCATGCCTTCGGCTTCCCCCCCTCCTCCCCCCTGCCGAACGGATGAATCAGGCCCGTACTTTTTTTTCAATACTTTCCCTCATACTCATCCAGAAAACGCCGGAAAAAGTCGGTCATGAAGCGGTGGCGATCCCGGGCCAGGGTGCGGCCGGTTTCCGTCAACAGACGGTCCTTGATCCAGCGGAGTTTAACCAGGTATTCGCGGTAGCCGGTATCGTTGACGGAGTAAGCGGCCGCCCGGGTGACGTCGATATCGGGGTTGTGCAGGCAGGCGCCCAGCTCTCCGGCAAAGAGATAGGCCCGGGCCACGCCCACGGCCCCGATGGCGTCCAGCTTGTCAGCGTCAAAGACCACCCGGGCCTCGGCGGTTTGCGGATCCGGCGAGCGGCGGAAACGGTGCGCGGCCACGCAGTGAATGATGTTGTCCTTCTGTTCCGCGGCCAGGGGCAGGGGGGCCAGGATCTCCTGGCTCAGACGGGCGCCGCGGCCGGCATGACAGGCGCGTTCTTCACCTTCTGCGGCGCTGTCGCGGCCGATATCGTGCAGCAGGGCCCCGGCGGTCACCACGGTCAGGTCGGCCGTCTCGGACCGGCCGATGGTCCGGGCCAGCCGCACCACCCGCCGGGTATGTTCCCAGTCGTGGCTGCCCCGGGCGGTGGCAAATCGCTCGGCCACGATCTGCTGTATGGCTTCCAGGTGCTCGTCTGTCCGGGTCATGACCGCTTGTCTTCGGCGGCCGTATCCAGGATGGCCACCACCCGGGCCGGTCCGGCGCTGGCTTTTGCGATGTGCAGGGGAAACCCGGCCACCTGGAGGCGGAAAGGGGGCAGGGCGGCCAGGTTGACCAGCCGTTCCAGGGGCACATAGGGCAGGTCCGCCTGGTGGGCGGCCCAGAAGATTCCCCCGGTTTTTTCTTCCGTGGCCCGCGCCGCCTGCAGATCCAGTGGTTCGTCCCAGCCCCAGGCGTCAATGCCCATGACGCGGATGCCCTGTTCATACAGCCAGCGGGTGGCTTCGGCGGTGACCCCCGGGCCCTGGAAAATATAGTCGGGCTGGCCGTAAAACCGGTCGCAGCCGGTGCGGATCAAGGCGATATCCCCGGGCGTGAGGGAATGGTTCAGTTGCTCCAGGGCCGCTGTAAGGTCGGCCGGGGTGACCGGCTGTCCCCTGGTTTTGTGGGTCATGTCAAAGACCACCCCGTCGCCGAAGAACCAGGACAGGGGCAGTTCGTCGATGGTCGGGGCGGGCTGGCCGGCAATGGTGCTGTTGTAGTGCCAGGGCGCGTCGACATGGGTGGTGCTGTGGGTGCCCAGCCGGGTAATCTCTTCGGTGGCCCAGCCCTCGCTGCGGCGGAAAACCTCCGCCGGCACGTTCAGCAGGGCCTCGGCCTGGGCGGCCCCTTCGGCATGATCCGAATAGGTGATATGAACCGCGTCAAAGGCCTGGCTGTCCGGCGGGGACGGCCGGATGGTGGCGGAAAGATCGATAATGGTCATGGCGGAACTCCTTGGCTGAAGGCGCCGGTTCAGCGGCAGTAGTCCAGGTGCATCTCCCCGGCCAGCCAGTGTTCAACAAAACGGCGGATGAGGGTTATGTCCCGGTCGGTTTCGGCCGCCAGCCGGGACAGGGTTTCCAGCTGGCTGCGGGCGGCCCGGGCCTGGCCGGTCAGGGCCTGGAGCTTGACGCTGCGCGCCAGATAATCGAAGGCTTGATCCGGCTGCCCCAGGGCCTGGCAGGCCTCGGCCAGGGCGGCCAGGTCGGCGGCCAGGGCGGGATAGTTTTCCCGTTCGCGGTCGGCCCGGTAGGCTTTCTCAAAACATTCCCGGGCTTCTTCAGGGCGGCCGGTAGCCAGCAGGAGGCGGCCGAGGCTGGCATTAACCGCGGCAAAGGCGGCACCATCCCGGGGTGATACCAGGCCGGCCGCCCGGCGCAGTTCGGTTTCGGCCGCCCCATCTTTTCCCTGCCGCATCAGCAGGATAGCCTGGTGGTTGCGGATCCGGGCCGTCAGAGCGCCGCGGTCCGGGACCAGGCTGATCGCTTCATCCAGGAGCACGGCGGCCGCTGCAAGCCGGCCGTCCGTCAGCAGGGTGGCGGCCCGGTTGGAAAGGGCCTGGGCCACTCCGTCGGTATCTTCGGTCTGCCGGAAAATCCGTTCGGCCTCCGTGAAGAAGCGGAGGGCTGTATCGGTCTGGCCGGAACGCCGGTGAATATTGCCGATATTGTTCAGGCAGGCGGCTACCTGGCCGGCCTGGTCGGTCAGGCTGAACAATTCATGGGCCCGGTGGAAATATTCCAGGGCTGCCGCGTCGCAGCCGCGCTGGTACTGGTCCAGGGCTTGCTGCAGAAGTTTGCGGGCCGCCCGGTTCGGCGCCGGCTCCGGGGGAGCGGCCGGCGGACCGGCGGCACAGCCCGCGGCCAGCAGCCCTCCCAGGATGATTCCGACAAGCAGATGTTTCATGTCAGTCCTCGCGGCCGGACTCCAACTGTGGTCTCCGGTTGTCTATGTCCCCGCCGCGGCCGAGTGGTATGCTTCATCGATTCGCGCCAGCAGGTAGGCGGTCAGGGATTCTTCTTCTTCATCCATGTCAAAGCAATAGCCGTCTTCGCCCAGCAGCCCCCCGGGAATGAGGTCGCCCCGTTCTTCCGGGTCGCTGATCATGTCGCCGTAAAAACAGACGGAGAGCCAGCGGTTGGCCGGGTCATCATCAATGATGTCCACCATGACAAACAGTTTCCGGTCATGCGCCGGGCAGGCCCCTCTCAGGGAATAGCTTATCCCGGGGCGGGCCTTGAAGGACAGCCGGGCGTCCGCTTTGGCCTCCAGGTGTTCTTTCAGCTGCAGAAACCCTTTTCTGGTGTTGGCGGGGCTTTCTTCCCAGGTTTCCATCAGGGTTTGCAGGGCCTCTTGTTCTTCGCTGTTCATGGTGCTCTCCTCCTCTTTCCGGCCGGGTATTGTTCCTCTTGGGTTTGCTGATAATACCGGCATATCGCAATATAGTCCGGCGCGTCAAGAGTTTCCGCCCGGGCCGCCGGGGAAATCCCGGACCGTTCCAAAAGAGCCGCCCAGGCCGCCGGGGACAGGCCCAGGCCGCTGCCGGACAGGGCGTTTTTAACGGTTTTGCGGCGGCGGGCGAAGGCGGCCTTGATAATCTGGAACAACAGGGCGTCGGGGCAGCCGGGCGGGGTTTCCGGCCGGCGGAAACGGATTTCGATCACCTGGGAGTCAACGGCCGGCCGGGGAAAGAACATCTGCCGCCGGATGCGGAGCAGGGGAGAGACCGTGGCGCAATAGCGCAGCATGACGGACAGCCGGCCAAAGTCCCGGCCGCCCGGCACGGCCGTAAGGCGATCAGCCAGCTCCTGCTGAAACATCAGTACCGCCCGGTCCAGCTGCTGGCGATGGGTGATCAGCCGTACCAGGATCTGGGAGGAGAGGTAGTAGGGCAGGTTGCCGATGACCGTCAGGGGCGCGCCGGCCGTTTCCAGTTGGGCCAGGTCGAGATCCATGAAATCGGCATGGATAATGGTAACGTTGTCCAGACCGGCGGCTCGGAGATTTTCCGTCAAAATTTCGATCAGGCGGCCGTCGGTTTCAACGGCGTACACCCGGGCTGCCTGGCGGGCGGCCGCCACGGTCAGGGCGCCGGTGCCGGCGCCGACCTCGAGGCTGGTCCCGCTGCCGGTCAGGCGGGACCGCCGGCTAATGGTTTGGGCAGGTCCGGAATCGCAGAGAAAGTTCTGGCCCAGGCTCTTTTTGGGCCGGAGGTGACGCGCTTTTAAAAGTGAAGCGGGCGTGGTCATGTTCGGTCGATGTCCGTGATTGCGGGTTGGTCTGGAAGATTTTATCTCAGCTTAAGCGGTCATGACAAGCGGGATCTTCCCGGCCGGCGGATAACGGCCTTGACAATCCGGCCGGCCGGGGCAAAAATAATGCAAATTTCAATTCCGGCCTGACGCCGGGAGGGGTTGCCATGCCTGTGTTGACGCCGATTGTCTGTATCGTGGGCAAGAAAAAATCGGGAAAGACCACCCTGGTGGAAAAACTGGTCCGGTGTTTCCGGCGGCGGGGGTATCGCGTCGGGACCATCAAGCACGCCCCCCATGGGTTTGATCTGCCCGAAGATCCCGGTGACAGCGGGCGGCATGCCCGGGCCGGGGCCGTCACCACCGTCGTGGCCGCCCCGGACATGCTTTCCTTGACCCGCCGGTCTGCGGCCGGAACGCTGGACATTTCCCTGGAGCGGGTCCGCTCCCTGGTGACCGATGTGGACCTGGTCATTGTCGAAGGATACAAAGAGGCGGCTTGCCCCAAGATTGAGGTCTTTCTGCCCGGACGGCACCAATCCCCCTGCTGCCTGGGCGACCCCGGCCTGTTCGCCCTGGTCGCGGATGACCCCCTGGCCGCCGGCGTGCCGCGTTTCCGGTTCCATGACATCGAGCCGCTGGCCGATCTGATAGAAGAGCGCCTGCTGGCGGACGCCGGCGCCGGAAACTGACCGGCCGCCCGGCGGCAATTGGACTTTTTGTCATCCATAAAAAAAGGGGCATGAATTTTTTCCATGCCCCTGATTTATCGGTGGCGTCCCCAAGGGGATTTGAACCCCTGTCGCCGGCGTGAAAGGCCGGTGTC
>CAYTQK010000177.1:0-7156 GCA_964439745.1 uncultured Desulfobacterales bacterium | reverse complement strand
CGCCGCCCGGGTCCAGATATTCAATCCCTCCACGATCTTTTCATCCAACCCCTCCTGGTTGAAAAAAAGCGGTACTTCGTAAATATTGTCCACGTCCTTGGCAGTGATGACGGCGTCGGTACTGACGTTGCAGAACAGGGCGATTTTCCTCTTGATATCTTCGCTCAAAAAATCAGTGGTGCGGCAGAGCAGGATATCCGGCTGAATGCCGATGCTGCGGAGCTCCTTGACGCTGTGCTGGGTGGGCTTGGTCTTGACCTCGCGGGCGGTGGGAATATAGGGGACCAGGGTGAGATGGATATACAAGACGTTTTCCTTGCCCACATCGGCCCGCATCTGGCGAATGGCCTCCAGAAAGGGCAGGCTTTCGATATCTCCGATGGTACCGCCGATCTCGGTGATGACCACGTCGGCCTTGTTTTCCAGCAGGCGGATGCTCCGCTTGATCTCGTCGGTGACATGGGGGATCACCTGGACCGTGCCGCCCAGGTAGTCGCCCCGCCGCTCCTTGGTAATCACGGAATGATAAATCTTGCCGGAGGTGAAGTTGTTGTCATGGCCCATGCGGGCATGGGTAAACCGCTCGTAGTGGCCCAGGTCCAGGTCGGTCTCGGCGCCGTCGTCGGTGACGAAGACCTCGCCGTGCTGAAAGGGATTCATGGTCCCGGGATCGACGTTGATATAGGGATCCAGCTTCTGAATGGTTACCGTCAGTCCCCGGCACTCCAGGAGCGCGCCGATGGTGGCCGAAGCCAGCCCCTTGCCCAGGGATGACACGACCCCGCCTGTCACGAAGATATACTTTGCAGCAGCCCCCATACCTCCCCCTCCGGCTTGTTGGAATGGATCAATTCGGGTTATTGATACAGTTTTCTGAAATCATCAATCGTCTGCTGGATATCGGTTTCCGACCGGGGCGCTTCTGGTTCGTCCGCGGCCGGCGGAATGTTTTGCGGATATTCGTTCTTCAGCGCGGTGATATCAAAAAAGTCCGGTGGAAACGAAGATTTTCCTGAAACCGCATCCGCACAGACCACCCGGGACAGCAACCCGTTCTGGTACACCTCTACCCGCATGGGATACCACAACGAACGGACCTGCTGCCAGTCCAGATAGCGGGTTTCCAGCAGACGGTCCTGGCCCGGCTTCCGGATCAGCAGACGCGTCGGCAGAAAGGTCTCTTTGTCAACCCAGAGCTGGGATGCGGACGTATCCGGAAAGCGGGCCCCGATCACAAAAGCCACTTCCCGCTGGTACCGGCCCAGGCTGGAAACCTGCGTATCCACCCCGTACCGCTCCAGGCCCTTGATCAGTCTCTCGCGGCTGGTAAAAGAAAGGGGCAGAAGATAGGCCAGCAGGTCACTGGGGCGGTCGGCGACGATCTTTTGCCCGACAATGGTGAGAGCCCCTGTTTCGTCAGCCACGTAAATCTGCCGGTCGTCCGGACCGCTTGCCTCCAGGCGGATGCGGCCGGGCGGCGCATACCAGAGGGTCTCAGCGGTGATCCGCCCCTCCGGACCGGCCACCCCGCCGCAGTCAAAATCCCGCAGGCTGGTCTTCTGGCTCACCTCGACCCCCGCTGACGGGGCGGTCTTTTTCAACATCCGGGTCAGGATATGATCCGGGCAGAGGACATATCCCCCGGCATGACCGCTCCAGCACAGGCAGACGGTCATGATCACCAGGCAGATTCCCTTGCGTCCCTTGTTCGACATCATTCGGCCCTAGCTGACATTGGCGGTGGGTGCCAGTTCCGTGGCCAGGCGGGCGCCATCGCCCAGTTCCTGCTCGATCCGGAGAAGCTGGTTGTACTTGGCGATCCGGTCCGACCGGGACATGGAACCGGTCTTGATCTGGCCGCCATTGACGGCCACCACCAGGTCGGCGATAAAGGAATCCTCGGTTTCACCGGAGCGGTGCGAAATGACGGTGGTATAGCCGGACTGCTTGGCCAGATCAATGGCGTCCAGGGTCTCGGAAACCGTTCCGATCTGGTTGAGCTTGATCAGGATGGAATTGGCCAGGCCTTCCTTGATGCCCTTTTTGAAAATTTCCGGGTTGGTCACAAAAACGTCGTCGCCGACGATCTGGATCAGACCACCCAGCTGCTCGGTCAGCAGGGGCCAGTTGTCCCAATCCTGCTCGGCCAGGCCATCCTCAATGGAAAGCACCGGGTACTGGTCGATCCACTTGCGGTAGTAGTCCACCATCTCCGCCGAAGTCAGCGTCTTATCTTCCGCCTTGAGGACGTACTTGCCGTTGTCGAAAAATTCATTGGCCGCGGCGTCCAGGGCCAGGCCGATATCCCGGCCGGGCTGGTATCCGGCCGCCGTGATGGCTTCCATGATGAGCTGCACGGCCTGCTCGTTGCTGTCCAGGTCCGGCGCGAAGCCGCCTTCATCGCCCACGGCCGTGCTGAGGCCCTTGGACTTGAGAATCTTCTTTAAATGGTGAAAGGTTTCCGCGCCCATGCGGACACAGTCGGAAAAGGTGCGCCCGCCCACCGGCACGATCATGAATTCCTGGATGTCCAGGCTGTTACCGGCATGGGCCCCGCCGTTGACGACATTCATCATGGGAACCGGCAGGTACCGGGCGTTAATGCCGCCCAGGTATTTATACAGCGGCAAGGAGTAGGCATCGGCCGCGGCCCGGGCCGCGGCCATGGAGACCCCCAGAATGGCGTTGGCGCCCAGCTTCGACTTGTTGCCGGTGCCGTCCAGCTCGATCATGGTATGGTCCAGCAGGTACTGCTCATCGGCCGGCAGACCGGTCAATTCCGGGGCGATCAGGGTATTGACATTATTGACGGCCGTCTGTACGCCCTTGCCCAGGTACCGTTTCTCATCGTTGTCCCGCAGCTCCAAAGCCTCCCGGGTTCCGGTGGCAGCCCCGGAAGGTACCGCCGCCCGGCCGGTGGCGCCGCAGGCCAGCGTCACATCCACTTCCACGGTGGGATTCCCTCTTGAATCCAGGATTTCTCTGCCGATTATATTCACGATTTCAACCATTTCGACCTCCAGCGGTTTAGATTGACGAATTATGAGCTGCTTGACAAAACAATTGTGGATGCTACTATCAAATATCCGGCCTGTCAAGGGCGGGCGGGGCCTGACCGCCCGCCGTGTCCGGGCGTAAAACCGGATATTCGGGACGGTTGATCAATGGAAGCAAGGTGATAAAAAGCAATGGAAAACCTCTCCCTTTATGAAGCGGCCCACCTGGTAACAGCCGCCATCCGGGTGCTTGAATTCACGGAACAGCAGCCCCCCTCGGCCGAGGCGGTGGCAGCATTGCTGTCTGTTTCGACGGAACAGGTTCTTCGCATCAGCCGTAAGCTGGAAAAAGAGGGCATTATCGATATCATCACCGGCGGATACGGCGATAAACTGTTTATCCGGGATTACCAGGCTATTGAATCCCTGCCCCACGAGGCCGGCACCGGAGATATGACCAGTGAGCTGGAGAGGTTCAAGGCCGAGCAGAAAGAGCGGGATAAAAAAATCGAGGCCATCCGGCAAAAGGAAGAAGAGCGCAAACGCAAGCTGTTTGACCAGATAGAGCAGCAGTTCAAAGGAAAAACACCGGATACCGGAAATTCCGGTAAAAGTTCCGCCCCCTGACCTCATCCCCCACTTTCTCCCGCGACCAGCACTGGTACCTTCTCCTGTTGAGTGAATCCCCAGCGATGGCATGGTGCCAAAAAGATGCCAAGAAAATATACCAGCCGGCACCGGCATCATTTTTTTATTGAAATCCGGCGGCGTATCCCTTATGACCGGATGACGATCATTTGAAGACAGGAACTCCAATTGACAGCGGGGGGGCTTTCAACTATAGTATCGGAATATACGATGGGAAATTCATCAGACCGGTTATCAAAAGAAGTCACGGTAATTAACGAACTGGGGCTGCATGCCCGGGCGGCTGCCCAGGTGGCCAATGTGGCCGGCCAGGCCAGCAGCGCCATCTGGCTGGAAAACGGCCACAGCCGGGTGGATGCGGCCAGTGTTATCGACATTCTTTCCCTGGCCTGCGTCAAGGGATCAAAAATAATTTTTGTAGCGGAAGACGAAGCCGACAGCGGCATACTGGAAGAACTGACGCGGCTGGTGGAAAGGGGTTTCGGAGAATAATTCATGATGGCGGACAGCGAACAGGAAATCAGGCTGGTAGGCGTTGCCGGTTCCCCGGGCATCTGCATCGGCAAGGCCTATCTGATCGACACCGACAGTACCGGGGTCGAGTTGGTGGAAAAGTACCTGATCAACAAGGACAATATCTCCGCCGAAAAAAACCGGTTCAAAACCGCCGTCAAAAATGCCAAGGATGAACTGGCCCGCATTATCGAGGAAATGCCCGCCGACCTCCGCGAACATGTTCACATCCTGGAGACGCACAAGGTCCTCTTCAAGGACAAGATGCTTTACGGCAAGACCCTGGACACCATTGAAAAGGAACAGGTCAACGCCGAATGGGCCTTAAAGAAAGTGGTCTCCAGTGTCAAGGCCATGTTCCGGGACATTGACGATCCCTACATCAAGGGACGGGCCACGGACATCGTGCACGTGTCCGACCGCATCATGCGCCATCTGCTGGGGACCACCGATTCGGTGATCAAAAAAATCGACAAACGGGTCATCCTGGTCGCCCACGACCTGTCACCGGCCGACACCAGCCAGATCCAGCTGGACAAAATCAAGGGATTTATTACCGACAAGGGCGGCCGGACCTCCCATACGGCCATCATCGCCAAGACCCTGGACATCCCTTCCGTGCTGGGCCTGGACAGCGCCACCGGCGTCATCAAAAACGACGATATTATCATCGTGGACGGCGAGACCGGCATCGTCATTGTCAATCCCTCCGACGAGACCCTGGTCCGGTACCAGAACCGCCAGGAAGCCTATTACGCCTACAAAACCGACATCGTCAAGGCCAGTCACCTGCCGGCCGAGACCCTGGACGGTACCCGCCTGGAACTGCTGGGCAATATCGAACTGCTGGCGGAAATCGACCCGGTCAAAAATTACGGCGGGGACGGTATCGGCCTCTTCCGGACCGAGTTCCTCTACCTCCGCCTCCGGGACTTTCCCCATGAAGACGAACCCTTCGCCCAGTATCCCCAGGTAGCCCAGTCAATGGAGAACAAACCGGTCACCATTCGAACCCTGGACATCAACGGGGACAAGGCCAGCGCCAACAGGGATATCGAGGACGAGGCCAACCCCGCCCTGGGACTGCGGGCCATCCGCTTCTGCCTGAAACGGCCGGACATTTTCATTACCCAGCTGCGGGCCATCCTGCGGGCGGCCGCCTTCGGCAATGTCAAGATCATGTTTCCCATGATTTCCAGCTGCGAGGAAACCGCCGAGGCCATTGCCCAGCTGGACAAGGCGGCCGAATCCTTGAAAAAAGACGGCCTGGAATACAATCGCGACATCGAGGTGGGCATCATGATCGAGGTGCCCTCTACCGTCATCATCGCCGACAAGCTGGCCGACATGGTGGATTTCTTCAGCATCGGCACCAATGACCTGGTCCAGTACTCCCTGGCCATCGACCGGGGCAACCGCAAGGTGGCCCACCTTTTCCAGTCCATTCACCCGGCCATTATCCGCATGATCAAACATGTGGTGGAAACCGCCCGGGAAAAGAACGTGGATGTGGTCATGTGCGGGGAAATGGCCGGCATCCCGGTCAACCTGCCCATTCTCCTGGGGCTGGGCATGCGCAGCCTGAGCATGAACCCGCCTTCACTGCCGATCATCAAGAGCGCCATTCGCTCCCTGCGCCTGGATGACTCCGAAGAATTCATGAAAGATGTGCTCGCGGAAACCACTTCCGCGGGCATCAGCGCCCTGGTCCATGAACGCTTCGGCCACGTTTTCGCCAAGACATTCGAGAATAACAGGTAATCATCATCCGGCCCCACTTCCTGTTATGCCAACGGCCGGGGCCGATTCCGGAGTTTCCGCAGTGACCGAAAATCATATCAAAATTGTGACCGTCAACAAAAAAGCCCGCCACGACTATTTTGTCGAGGACGAGATGGAGGCCGGCATGGTTCTCAAGGGAACCGAGGTCAAGTCCCTGCGGGACGGCCGGGCCAATCTCAAGGATGCCTATGCCCGCATCAAAAACGGGGAGGTTTTTCTGCACCAGATGCACATCAGCCCCTATCCCTTTGCCTATTACGACAACCACGAACCGGAACGGCCCCGCAAGCTGCTGCTGCACAAACAGGAAATCAAACGGCTCCTCGGCAAAATCAATCAAAAGGGATATTCCCTTATCCCGCTCAAGGTCTACTTCATCCGGGGCAAAGCCAAGGTCACCCTCGGCCTGGCCAAGGGCAAGCGCCAATACGACAAGCGGGAAGCCATCAAGCGCAAGGACGCCAAGCGGGAACTGGACCGGGCCATCAAGCGCCGCCGCTGATTTCCCCCACGCGATTTCCAGGTTCACCGCGTCTACTTCGTCAGATGAGGTCCCGCATAGTGCGCTATAGCGGAACACCATCTTCCTGGTATCTGCGGCAAACCTGAAAATCGCTCAAGGCAGGCATAAAAAATCTCACCATTTAGCCCGGATATTTCATGAATTTTTTTGAAAAGCATTACTTTATTGCATCATTTCAATTTCTTATATTGCATTTAGATGCCATTCCAAAATTACAAATTGTTATTTTGTCTTTGCGGAATAAAATCATTTTTATATCAAAAAATTTCACCCTGCGGGCGAGTCACCTTGGGCGCAACTGCTGTGTTGCAGGCCGCTCGCGGTAGATTTACTACAGCTTCGCGTCCTGCGCCTTGCATTTGCGCCCAAATCGACTCGTGAAATATCCGGGTTAGACTTGTCACCAAACCAGCTTGTGTTTCACTGATAAGAATGAACGCGGGGTAGTGATTTTTATTCGCGCCATTGGCACCTTTTGGGAAAAAGCCGGTTAGCGCCGGCTGCGGTAAGAATGGCTCGCTGTCTGAGGGCGTCAGCCCGAGTTCGAGCCATTCAGCAGACGGTGGTAACCGACCCCAAAAGGGGCAAGGCGCGAATAAAAATCACTACCCCCGAGACCGCTGAAGTTTTATGCGACACGACCGCGAGGTCTTTTCACCTCGCCGCAGCCCCCTCCATCCTCCCGGGAATATTA
>CAYTQK010000176.1:0-7166 GCA_964439745.1 uncultured Desulfobacterales bacterium | reverse complement strand
GGGGGGATCTTTCCCACAACCGAAAAAAAGCCGCCCTCTTTCTGGCGGACAAAGTGGTCGCCGAACTGGCCGGTCTGAACATGCCCGAAACCCGTTTCGCGGTGCTTTTTTCCAGCACACCCGCCGGCAAGAACGACCCCTCCTGGCTGACCGTGGACGGCCAGCTCATCGAGGAAACCGGATTGGATCGGGCCGCCTTCCAGATCGCCCCCAACGTGGGCGAGACCATGAAACCCCTGGCCGGGATCGCTTCCGGCGGCGAGCTGTCCCGGGTGGTGCTGGCGCTGAAAGCCCTGTTGGCCGGCAAAGAAGCCGTGGCCACGGTAATTTTCGACGAGGTGGACGCCGGTATCGGCGGAGAAACCGCCGAAGTGGTCGGCAGAAAATTACGCCAGCTGTCCCGCTATCACCAGACCCTGTGCATCACTCACCTGCCGCAGATCGCCAAGTTCGCCGATCACCATTACAAGATCGAAAAATCCGTCTCCGGCGGCCGCACCCGGACCGATATAGCGCCCCTGTCCGAACCCGACCGCATCCGGGAACTGGCCCGGATGACCGGCGGAGAAAAGATCACGGAAAAAACCCTGGCCCATGCCGAAGAGATGCTGGCCCAGGCGGCAACGGAGGCCTCTTGATTCAATGTTTGCGCGATATCTCATCAATATCCAGGCGTAAACTACCCCCAAAACCATGACGCCCGATAAAAACACGCCCGGCAGAATCACCACCAGCACCCTGCTGGACTATTTCATGCTGCTGTACAAAACCAACCTGGGCGTTTCCCGCCAGACCCCTTCCGCCATCATCCCGGTGGAAACCAGCCGCTCTGATCCCCGCCTGACAACTTATGACCTGCAGGTGACCTACCGGGAAAAGACCCATTCCCGCCGGATCACCCTCGGCCCCATTGCCGCAGAAGCCGGCAGCAAAAGCCAGTGTTTTTTCGCCATTTACGATACCAAGCTGGTCATTAAAATTCCGCCGCAGCCGATTACCGACTTTTCCAAATACATCCGGCATATCGAACGGGATCGGCGCATTGCCCAGACCCTTTCTCCCCGCGTATGCCTGATCCCGGGGGTGGGCATGATTCTGGACAAGGTCCATAAATTTCCCCGCAACAATGACCTCAAGGAGGAGAGACGGGAAAATATCTATTATGAATGGCTCCATTACAACCCGGAATATCAGTATTTTCTGAAAATCAACGGCCAGTTTGCTTTTTTCATGGATCTGGCCAGATACATGTTTCTGTCCGAGGCCTTTCATCTTTTCCATTCCCGGGACGATCATCTGCAAAAAGAGATTCTCCGGGACCCTTCCATCCTGGATAATTTTGACCGCTTTGAAGGACGGTACGGGACCGCCTACACCTCCCTGGGAATGGACCTGAAAGAAACCCTTCAGGCCTTTGACAGCCGGGCCGGCCAGCTTCTGGAAGCCGGCATCGCCTCTTCTTCTTGGCGGTATAAAACGCAAGAATGGTTCTTCTCCTTCCTGGCGGAGGTTCCCTTGCAAACGGACGAGGAAAAATTCCCCGCCCACCGGCTGGAAGAGGTACATACCCTGCTGGAAGAGACGGCCCGGGAGCATCAGCCGGTGATCGACGATTACCGCAAAATGATCCGGACCCATCTGCAGAAAACCAACTTTTCCCGGCAGAAATATTACAAAGCCGGGGTCATTGCCAACCTGCTGGAGATGCTTGCCTGGCTGCACAAAAAGGGGGTGGCCATCCGGGACATCAAGCCGGACAATCTGCTCATGGCCGGCAATCCGGACAATTACCCCATGTTTCTGTCCGTCGCCGACCAGTTTTCCATCGGTCTCATTGATTTTGAAACCGCGGTGATCTGCCGCCCCGACGCGGGCAACACTATCGAGCAGCCCCTCCTGGGCGGCACCTCCTTTTACGCCACGCCCCTGCACCTGTTTACCAATAAAATCCTGAAGGGAATCTACGGAGAATTGACGCCGGCCCTGTACCTGCAGGACTGGTACGCCCTGGCGGCCATGATCTACCGGCTGATTACCGGTAAATACCTTTTTGTGCGGGCGGCGGAACGTTTCCTGGCCATTCCCGCGGCCCTGCGGCAGAGCCGGGACAAGGGCCGGCCGGCGGAAGTGATCAACCGGAGCAACCGCGTCTTCTGGCAAGTGGCGGTGGCGGAATTTACCGAAAATACCCGGCGGGCCCAATCCCTGCTGCGGGCCATCCGGCCGCCGCTGATGCCGCCGGTGACCGCCATGCTGCGGGCTGAACTGGCCTCCGAGAACAACCGCCTGAACGAACGTGTCAAACGCCGGATCAACGGACAAAACCTTATCACGAGACGCCAAAACCGGGAAAAACTGTACCGGGAGACGCCGGACAACCTGCTGCGGCTGGCCGGGCGGGCCGCGGCCGGACCGGATGTGGATGCGGCCTCTGCCACCGCCCTGAAAGTGGTGGCGGCCCTCAGGCGCCAGCAGGAGCAGAACGAACAGGCCATGGCGCGCCTGCGCCGGCCGGATCCGGAATTATCAGCCCTGGAACTGGTGCACCTACTCTTTTACCGGGTGGTCAATTTCGCCGATACCGGCCGCGGACTACACTGACCCGGCCATCTCCGGCACCAGGTTTTCCGGAACCGCCCCCTCCAGCGCGGCCAGGACGTTGCGGGCCGCCATGCGGCTCATTTCGTCCCGGGTCTGGGTGGTGGCCGAACCGATATGGGGCAGGAGCACGACATTGTCCAGCTCCAGCAGCTTCCGGTTCACCGCCGGTTCATGTTCATAGACATCCAGCCCGGCTCCCCGCAGCCGCCCCGCGGCCAAGGCCTCGGCCAGGGCGGCCTCGTCGATCACCTCACCCCGGGCGGTATTGATCAGATAGGCCTCGGGCCGGATCCTGGCCAGGGCGGCGCGATCGATCAGATGGCGGGTCTCTTCGGTCAGGGGCACATGCACCGAGATCACGTCAGACGTGGCCAGCAGTTCATCCAGGGGGAGGTGGACCGCCTTCAGCGTGGTCTCGGTTGCCCGGTCCAGGGGGGTGCGGTTGTAATAGGCCACCGACATGCCGAAAGCCCGGCACTTGGCGGCCAGGTCCCGGCCGATGCGGCCCATGCCGATCACGCCCAGGGTTTTTCCAGCCAGCTCGTCCCCCAGCATCAGCAGCGGATCCCAGCCCGCGAACCGCCCTTCACGGGTAAACCGGTCCGCCGGCAGGATACGCCGGGTCAGGGAGATGATCAGGGCAAAAGCCAGCTCGGCGGTGGCGTTGGTCAGCACGCCGGGGGTATGGGTAACCAGGATATTCCGTTCGCGCGCCGCGGCCACATCGATATTGTTGTAGCCCACCGCGTAATTGGCGATAATCTTCAGCCGCCCGGCGCGGTCCAGCAGGTCGGCGTCGATTTTATCCGACAGCAGGCAGATAAGGGCATCGGATTGACTGACCGCTTCTGCCAGGTCTTTTTTTTCGATGGGATGATTCTCTTCATACACGGTTACCTGGCAGCGCTCCTGCAGCAGGCGCGGCCCGGATTCGGGAATCTTGCGGGTAATATAGACCGATGGTTTCATGGCGCCTCCTTTTGTCTCTTGTCATAACCTGGCAATGGGTTCATCTTATCGAAAAAAAGGGGCGCCGGGCAAACATAATCGCGGCGCCTTGCTTTGCGTCGTCACCAACAGGAACCGGCCTGCAAGCGGCGATGTCGACACCGGTCTTGCTGGAAATTCGGGAATGCGGTATATGACGGTAACAAAAAACAGAACATGTTTTATCTGGAAAACAAACCACCACTGACCCCTTTGGGAAACCATTATGATCAGCGTCGTTAACATATCCAAATCATTCGGCTCGGAAAGCCTTTTCGACGAGATCAGTTTTGACCTCAATCCCGGAGAACGGATCGGACTGGTGGGCCGCAACGGTCACGGCAAAACCACCCTGCTGCGGCTGCTGATCGGCGAGGAGGCCCCGGACAGCGGCTCCATTACCGTGGCCAAGGGATACCGGCTGGGGTATCTCAACCAGGTGCTTCAATTTTCTCGGGACACCTTGATTGATGAGGCCGGCCGGGATTTGCCCGCAGACCGGCGGCATGACCTGTGGCGGGCGGAAAAGGTGCTTTCCGGCCTGGGCTTTGCCAAATCCGACCTGGACCGTCCCCCCTCCGCCTTTTCCGGCGGCTACCAGGTCCGCCTGAACCTGGCCCGGGTCATCCTTTCTGAACCGGATGTCCTGCTTCTGGACGAACCGACCAACTTTCTGGATGTGGTTTCTATCCGCTGGCTGTCCGCCTTTCTCAACCAGTGGCAGAAGGAACTGATTCTGATCACCCATGACCGTTCCTTCATGGACAGCGTCATTACCCATGTGGTCGGCATTCACCGCAAAAAGACCCGCAAAATCGCCGGCCCCACCGCCAAATACTATGAACGCATCCCGGCCGAAGAGGCCGTTTTCGAAAAGACCCGGCGCAACGAAGAAAAAAAACGCCGGGAAACCGAGGAGTTCATCAACCGCTTCCGGGCCAAGGCCCGGCTGGCCGGCCTGGTGCAGTCCCGTGTCAAAACCCTGGAGAAACAGGCGCCCCGGGAAAAACTGGCCGCCATTGAACGGCTGGATTTTTCTTTCCAGTACCAGCCCCTGGCGGCCAAGACCCCGCTGACGGTATCCGGCCTGACCTTCGGCTGGCAGCCGCAGGCCCCCCTGGTCAAGGGCCTGGACCTGGCCCTGGAGAAAACCGACCGGGTCGGCGTAATCGGCAGGAACGGCAGCGGCAAGACCACCCTGCTGCGGCTGCTGGCCGGCGAACTTACCCCGGACAGTGGCCGGATCACCGTTCACCCTGCCGTCCGTGCCGGCTACTACGCCCAGACCAACCGGCAGCTGCTCAACGACGCCGAAACCATCGAAGAAGCCCTGATGAACGCCGGCTGCAAACGGCAGAAAGCCCGGGATATCTGCGGCACCATGATGTTTTCCGGCGACCTGGCCGAAAAACGGATCGGGGTACTGTCCGGCGGAGAAAAAAGCCGGGTCCTGCTGGGCCGGCTGCTGGCCGCCCCGCTCAACCTGCTGCTGCTGGACGAACCCACCAACCACCTGGACATGGATTCCTGCGAGGCCTTTCTGGCGGCCATCGAAGAATTTGCCGGCGCGGTGGTCATCGTCACCCACAATGAAATGTTCCTGCGCCGGCTGGCCAACCGGCTGGTCGTGTTCCAGGGCCGGCGTGTCCGGGTTTTCGAAGGCGGCTATGACGATTTTCTGGAAAAAATCGGCTGGGACGAGGAAGGCGGCCCGTCGTCACCGCCCCCGTCCAGGCCCGGCCGGCCGGAAACGTCCGCCGTCGGCAAAAAGGAAGCCCGGAAACGGCGGGCCGAAATTCAGCAGCGCCGGTCCCGGGTCCTTACTCCGCTCCAGAAACACATCGCCGCAACGGAAAAGGCGGTAGAAGAAAAGGAAGCCCGGGCCGAGACGCTCAATGCCGAAATGATCCAGGCCTCCGCAGACGGCGATGGCGCCCGCATCGCGGACCTGTCCCGGCAGCACCACCGGCTGCAGACAGAAATCGACGAACTCTACGACCGCCTGGAAACACTCTGCGACGAACTGGAGGCGGCGGACAAACAGTTTGCCCAAGAGCTGGCAGCACTGGACGGCTAATTGTCGCCGGCCAGCATCTCCATGGCCTCGGCGGCGCTTTTACCCTCGTGAACAATGGCACAGGCCGCCTGGACAAACCGGGTGGGCGACTTATGCTGAAAGGCGTTGCGGCCGATGGACAGGCCGCTGGCACCGGCGATCATGGCCCCTTCGATGCTTTCAAACATCTCCTTGTCGCTCAGCTTGCTGCCGCCGGCGATCAGCACCGGCGCCGGACAGCCCTCCACCACCTGGGCGAAGGATTCGGGATCACCGGTATAATTGGTCTTGACAAAGTCGGCGCCCATTTCGGCGCCCATGCGGGCGGCGATTTTGACCACTTCCACGTCCTTTTCATCCTCGATCTTGGGACCCCGGGGATACATCATGGCAATCAGGGGCATGCCCCAGTGGATGCATTCCACCACGATCTGGCCGAAATCCTTGAGCATTTCCGCTTCGTTCTCATCGCCGACGTTGATGTGCACGGAGACTCCGTCCGCCCCCACCCGCAGGGCGTTTTCCACCGTGTTGACGATGACCTTGCGGTTGGGCCGGGGGGTGAGCATGCTGGCCGCCGACAGGTGCAGGATCAGGCCCACGTCCTTGCCATAGGCGCGGTGACCGAACTTGGGCAGACCCAGATGACCGATGACGGCGTCGGCCCCGCCTTCGGCCACGGCGTCAACCGCGGCGGACATGTCGATCAGCCCCTTGATGGGACCGGCCGTCATGCCGTGATCCATGGGCACGATGACCGTTTTATGCGTATTCCGGTTCATGATTCGTTCCATGCGGATGGCTTTGCCGCTGGTAAACATAATTTTTCTCCCTTGTTGAAAATAGGGCCCCAGATTATCTTCTGCCCTTCAGGGCGCGCCCCGGCTCTGGCCCGTGGCCAGGGCGCCGGCAATCAGGTGGGCGGTGCGGATCGGCTCCGGAATGCGGCTGTGGATGCTGAAGCGGCGGATGGTGGCCGCCGCCTGCTCCCGGGACAGGCCCGCCCGCTGAACGTAGATCCCGTTGACCGCTTCCATTTCACCCAGGGCCTCAATGATTTCCCATTTGCGTCGGCCGTCCGGAATCTTCCGGCACAAGGCCGCCCGGACGGCGGCCCGGTCGGGGTTGTGGCGACAGACCACCAGCACCGGGCAGCCGGTCAACTGACGCAGCAGCGGCACATCGACCACGTTGAACCCGCCCAGGGTAGTCCCCTGCCGCATGATCAGCCGGACGTGGCCGGCGAACCGTGAGGTCAGCACCAGCTGTGCGATCCGGTCGGCGGCATCACTGCCGTCTTTTTCGATATCCCCCAGCAGCACACCGTCAAAGCGCTGATCCGCGTAGACCGCTCCCACTACCGCCACCCGCCCCTGGCAGCCACGGGCAAAAGGCGCATCATCAAATCCGGCCACGTTGGCGATCCAGAGCCCCGGCATCTCAGCCGCCTCCTGCCGTTACAGATCCCGAACGATTTCCGCTTCCAGGTCGGCCTCGGCACCGAAATAAAAATGGTCCGCGT
>CAYTQK010000175.1:0-7192 GCA_964439745.1 uncultured Desulfobacterales bacterium | reverse complement strand
GGCGGCATACGGGGTCGGGGCGGGGTGCTGGGGTTCAGACGGTGGCTCTTCCGGTCTGGCCCCGTGGTTTTTGATCTGGCCGGGGCGGATATTCCCGGCCTGGAAACCGGCCGCTATGAGAGCGATCTGCCCGCCGCCGACATCACCGTTGACGAGGCGCCCCGGACGGCGACCTTTTCCCGCCGGACCGACAGCGGTGTTGTGGTCGAAAAAAAATACACGTTTTACCCCGACTCCTACCTGATCGGCCTGGACGTGGTGGTTAAAAACGACAGCGACCAGGCGATTGCCGGTCAGCCGGCCGTTACCCTGAACCGCTATTTTGTCGGGGAGGGCAGCCGGTTTGTTTTCGAGGGCCCCTGTGCCTATGTCAACCAGCGGCTGAAGAAGGTCAAGATCAAGGACATTCCGGAAGAAAGCCGGGTGGAAGGCCCCCTGACCTGGATGGCCATTGAAAACCGGTATTTCATGTCCAGCCTGATTCCGGAAACAGGCATGGACGGGTCCATGGACCTTGCGGCCACTGAAAGCAGGGGCAACAACCTGGTTACGGCCCGGCATCTGGGTCCGTCACAGACGGTGCCGCCTCAGTCCATTAAGACCTATCATTATAATGTTTTCATGGGCCCCAAAAATATCAACATTCTGAAACAGATCGGGTTTAATCTGGACAAGGCCGTCAATTTCGGCTGGTTTGACGTGGTCGCCCGGCCCTGTCTCTGGCTGATGAACAAGGTCTACCAGATCATTCCCAATTACGGGGTGGCCATTATCGTGCTGACCCTGATCATCAAGCTTATTTTCTGGCCCCTGGGCAATAAGAGCTACAAGTCCATGGCTGAAATGAAAAAGATTCAACCCTTGATGGCCGAAGTCCGGGAAAAATACAAGGACGACAAAAAGAAGATGAACGAAGAGATGATGGCCCTCTACAAGACGTACAAGGTCAATCCCCTGGGCGGTTGCCTGCCCATGATCGTTCAGATTCCGGTCTTTATCGCTTTTTACCGGATGCTGTACCAGGCCATTGAGCTGCGACACGCGCCGTTCATGCTGTGGATTAACGACCTTTCGGCGCCGGAGCGGCTTTTTTCCTTTGATATAAGTGTTCCCTTGATGCAGCCGCCCATCGGCATTCCCGTGATGACGATTATTATGGGGGCGACCATGTTTTTGCAGCAGAAACTTCAGCCCACGCCCGGTGATCCGGCCCAGGCCAAAATGATGATGCTCATGCCCGTTTTTTTAACGGTGATTTTTATTAATTTTCCGTCCGGGCTGGTGTTGTATTTTATTGTGAACAACCTGGTATCCATTGCGCAGCAGCACTATGTCACCAGTCGAAACAATTAACAAGCGGAGGAGAATCAATGGCGTCTTGGTCTGATTTTGAAGGCAAAACCGTTGATGCCGCCTTGAAAAAGGCCAGTAAAAAGCTGGGGGTTTCCGTTGATAATCTCAATTATGAAATTATTTTTGCCGGATCCAGCGGGATTTTCGGGCTGGTCGGCGTCAAAAACGCCCGGATCCGGGTCGATAACGGGGGCAGCCAGGCGGATTATTCCCGGAAGGATCGGGATGAAATCCAGTCGCTTCTGGATGAAACCTTCCAGGATACGGCTGTCTCCAGCCAGGAGAGCGAACCCCGGCAGAAGGCGAAGGGCCCGGACAAGCCTGATGATAAGCCCAATAACAAGCCCCAGGGTAAGCCGACGGAGAAGTCGGTTCCGGCCCGGCCCCCGGCCGTGGAGGTGGATGAAGCCATTTTGCAGCTGGGAGAAGAGACCTTGCAGCGCATTGTCAATGTTATTTCCGAAGGGGCCGAGATTGCCAGTGAGCAGAACGCCCGGGGAGTTCTTTTCAATATTGAAGGCGGTAATGCCGGCGTGCTGATCGGCAAGCACGGCCAGACAATCAAGGCCATGCAGCATATCGTGGAAAAGGTGATGCACAAGGCCCAGGGGGAAAAAATCCGGGTTCAGGTGGACGTAGAAAAATACATCGAAAAACGCCGGGCCAACCTCAAGTCCCTGGCAACCAAGCTGGCCGAAAAAGCCAAGCAGACCGGCAAGCCGACCATTATTAACCGGATGGACTCCTTTGAACGCAAAATTATTCATGATGCCCTGCGCCAGGACAAAGAGGTCAAGACCCGGAGCACCGGCGGGGGTGATTTCCGCAATGTCGTGATTCATCCGGGCAAGAAAACGTGGCCGAACAAGCAGTCCTCCAACCAATAGCCCCTGGCTGACAAATCCCGCGGCAGGTGGACGGCCGGTTCTGCCGAAACTTGTGGTGAGCCTGATGACAACCACCATTGCTGCCATAGCCACCCCGATAGCGGCCAGCGGGGTGGGGGTTATCCGGGTTTCCGGTCCCGCCACCCGGCAGCTGATTCCCCGGATTTTCCGATTTTCTGACCCGGCCGGCGGACCGGCTGCGCCTGAAACCCTGGCGCCTCGCCGGCTGTACCATGGCTTTATTGTTGATGGTGCTGCCCGCCTGGACGAAGTTCTGCTGGCTTTCATGCCGGCACCCCGATCATACACCGGCGAAGACGTCCTGGAGATTCATGCCCATGGCAGTCCCTTGATTCTGCAAACCATTCTGGATCTGGTTTTGCGGCAGGGGGCAGAGATGGCCGCGCCGGGCGAGTTTACCCGCCGGGCCTTTCTGAACGGAAAAATGGATCTGACCCAGGCCGAGGCAGTGGCGGATATGATCTCGGCGCGATCCCGGCCGGCTTTGGCGGCCGCGTCCGACCAGCTGGCCGGGGGACTGCGAAAGCAGATTGACAATATTCGAGAGGTCTTGACCGAGCGCCTGGCCGATCTGAACGCGGCCATTGAGTTCGGCGATTCAGATGGTGCCGGCGCAGAAGCGCTCGATCCCATCCGGGAGAAAGAGCTGTTGCGCGCCCGGGCCCTGGCGCCGGTGGAGAATTTGATCGCGCGGCATGACAGTGACAGCCAGATCCGTTCCGGGGTACGGGTGGCGCTGATCGGCCGACCCAATGCCGGCAAGTCGACCCTGCTGAACCGGCTGCTGGGCCGGGAACGGGCTATCGTGACACCGACACCGGGGACCACCCGGGACGTGCTGGAGGAGACCCTTGTCTTTGGCGGTGTGCCCTTTGTTTTTTCCGACACCGCCGGTATCCACACGGCGGCCGTGGACGAAGTGGACCGCATCGGCATGGCCCGTGCCCGGGAAGCGGCCCAGCAGGCCGAGGCGATCCTGTTCATGGTGGATATCTCGGCAGACCTTCCCAGCCCGGTTGTTCCGGACCTGGGTCTGGATGACGGCCGGGTGGTGGTGGTGGCCAACAAGATTGACCGGCTCTCCGGACCGGTTGAAGAGGCCCTGGTCCCGCTGGGCTCGGCCTGGCCGGTGGTGCCTGTTTCTGCTTTAACCGGGCAGGGGCTGCCGGCATTGCAGGAATTGCTGGCGGAGCGGTTTGCCGGCGGCGTCTTGCGCCATGACGGGCGGGCGGTTCCCGCCCCGCGGCATCGGCAGGCGCTGCTCCGGACAGCCGCGGCCCTGCGGTCCGCTCTGGCAGCCAGGGAGTCCGGCGTACCCGACGACCTGGTCGCCATTGACCTGCACGAGGCGCTGGCGGCCCTGGGAGAAATTACCGGTGACGGCGCAGACGAGGCAGTGCTGGATTCGATTTTCAGCCGGTTTTGTATTGGCAAATAAGAATGTTTCACGTGAAACATTTTAATGGTTTGAAGAAAAAAGGGAGAGATGTATGGATTTTGATTTTACCCCCTATTTTGCAAAATATGAGGCGCTGGTGCATATTGTGGACGGCGTCTTTGACCGGGTGAAAAAAGACTATCCGGCCTGTGTGAACTGCAAGAAGGGATGCACCGACTGCTGTTATGCCTTGTTTGATCTGACCCTGATCGAGGCCCTTTACCTGAACCATAAATTTCAGGAACGGTTCGGGGCTGACCCCGAAATGAAGGAAAAGGCCAACAAGGCCGATCGTCAGATTTACAAGCTGAAACGGCAGGCACACAAGGATTACAGCGAGAAGGGGAAAAACGAGGTGGCCATTTTGCAGGAGATGGGCCTGTCCCGGATTCGCTGCCCCCTGCTGGGGGAACGGGAGTTGTGCGACCTGTATGAATATCGCCCCATCACCTGCCGGCTGTACGGCATTCCCATTTCGATCCAGGGAATGGCGCATACCTGCGGGAAAAGCGGTTTTGATCCCGGGGAGAAATACCCCACGGTCAACATGGACGAAATTTACAACCAGCTCTACCAGCTCTCGGCCGAGCTGGTGGCCGACATCAAGACCCGCTACGTAAAAATGGATGAAATGCTGGTGCCGCTTTCCATGGCCATCATTACCGAATATGACGATGTTTTTTTCGGGTTTACGAATGATCCCGAAGAAACCGAGGGAAAAGATACGGACAAAGGATAAGGAAAAAATGACCACCGCGGACAACGAGGCCGCCAAAAAGGCCATTTTCGACAGCATGTCCCCGCGCAGCCAGGCGCGCATTCTGAAAAAAGGGTATGATCAATGGAACCCCTTTGAAGAGCCCAAGGATCCTATTGATATCCGCCGGGACGTGACCCGGCGGAACAGCCAGACCCTGATGCGGCAGTTCCTGGAAAGTTCCGGTCTGACCGAATACAGCAGCCAGTATGGCCGGGGGCTGACCGAGATGTGCCTGGGCATCATCAACCGGGACGACCGGTACCTGGCCATGTTCGATTTGGCCAAATGGTACCGGCGGCTGCTGGAGGAAGAGGGTCTTGATATGGGGCGCTGAGCAGGAAGGCCTGGATCCCCTGCTGCGGGAGGTCTGCGCGGCCGTGGCCGGCCGGCCGGGCCGGGTCTCTTCCTGTCAAGCCATCCGCCTGGCCGCCGAGCAGTGCGGCCTGGGTCGGCGGTCGGCCCGGCAGGCCATCCAGCAACTGGTCACAACCGGTATCCTGCGGTTTGTCGACGACTGCGGGGTCAGCTTTCTGGAAAAGAACTTCCTGGGCTGTTTTCGCCTTTCCCCCCGGGTGATGATTGCCACCGTGGCCGGAGCGGCTCCGCCGTCCCCGGATACGGTCATGGTTCGCCTTCTGCCGGGGGCGGCCTTTGGCGACTGCCGGCATCCCACCACCCGCCTGTGCGTCCGCCTGCTTGATCAGGCCCTGCAGGAATACGGCCGGCCGGAGGAAATGCGGCCCGGCCTGGACATCGGGACCGGTTCCGGCCTCCTGGCCATTGCCGCCGTCCACTTGGGCGTGCCGCAGGTGGTGGCGGTGGACAGCGATCCCTGCGCCCGCCGGGAGGCCCGCGAAAACGCCGCCGCCAACGGGCTGGAGGCCCGGATCGAAGTCCGGGATCTGCCCCTGCCGGTGCGGCCGGCGGGGTTTTCCCTGGTTCTGGCCAACCTGCGGCCGCCCACGCTGAAATCGCTGGCCGCGGCCATCGCCGAAAATACGGCGGCCGGCAGCCTGGCCGTATTATCCGGTATGCGTCCCGAGGAAGCAGCCGGCGTTCTCGACGTTTTTCAAGGCCCTTTTCAGTGCCGGGTCCGGGCAGCCGAAGACGACTGGTGCGCCCTGATGCTGCAGAGAACCTCCTGAACCGATTCAGTCCCGGATTCTTTCCGTCGACAAAACGAAACACTTCCCGGCTTTTCAAAGAAAATCATTGTTTTTTGCCGGGTCGTCCTTATTGTTAAAATATTGAACCGGCCGCTGCGGAGCCATTGAACCCGCGCGGTGTTACATGCAAATTCCTAACCATTGAGGTGTAATATGACTTTTGAAACCAAGGAACAGGTGCTGGAGAAGGTCCTGGCCCAGCAACGGCCCCGGTGCCCCAGCTGCAACCAGGAAATGGAAATCCGGGAAGGTCCGCCCATTACCTTCAGCGACGGGCTGGGGTGGGGGGTGCCGTTTCTCTTTGTCTGTTTTAACGATGAGTGTCCCACGTACAAGCAGGGCTGGCAGAACATGGAAGACAATTACGGCCACCGGGCCTCCTGCCGGAATATCTGCTATCCCGGGAGCGACCGCTTCGAATGCATGCCGGTGTTCGGAACCGAGGGCGCCAAGGGGCAGATCGTTACCGACGAGGCCCTGGCCGAGCAGGAGCGCCTCCAGGAAGCCACCAAGCGCGGGTTTTCCCTGCTGGCCGATTTTTTTACCACCAGCAGCTGGTTTGAAGTGCTGAAAATGCTGATGGATGCCACCGAGCCGGCCCGGGTGCGGCAAAAGGCCGCGGAGATGCTGGGGGATATCGGCGAGCCGGATACCATTGAACCGCTGAAGAATATCACCACCGGCAACGCCGTCATTGATCGGACCGTGGATGGTGCCATCACCAAAATCCACGAGCGGCACTATACGCGGGAGTGCCCTTTTTGTGCGGAAATCATCAAAAAACGCGCCAAGGTGTGCAAGCACTGCGGCCAGGAGGTAACGCCGGCGTCATGAGGCCCGGCGTCGCCCGCGCCCGCCCGGAGGCGGGCAGGGGTGGTTACAGCAAAGATTTGCCGGTCATTTCAGCCGGCTGAACCAGGTCCATGAGGGCCAGAATGGTGGGGGCGATGTCGCCCAGGCTGCCCTCGCGCAGGGTTGCCTGGCGGCGGGAGTCATCCACCAGGATCAGGGGCACCGGGTTCAGGGTGTGGGCGGTGTGCGGTGCGCCGGATTCGTCGGTCATCTGCTCGG
This sequence comes from uncultured Desulfobacterales bacterium, assembly GCA_964439745.1. Taxonomy (GTDB): domain Bacteria; phylum Desulfobacterota; class Desulfobacteria; order Desulfobacterales; family Desulfosudaceae; genus CAYTQK01. The sequence goes on along the minus strand of CAYTQK010000175.1, from coordinate 496 downwards.
CATTGCCATGATCCGCGGTGACCAGGGCGACGCCGCCGTGGGCGGTGATGGCGGGCATGACCTCCCCCAGGCAGGCATCCACCGTTTCTGTGGCGCGGACCGCGGCTTCAAACACACCGGTATGGCCGACCATATCCAGGTTGGCGAAATTGACCACGATCAGATCATAGGCATCCCCCTCGACCTGCCGGCGCAGCGTCTCGGCCACCTGGCCGGCGCTCATTTCCGGCTTTTCATCATAGGTACGGACTTCGCGCGGGGAAGGAATCAGGGTCCGCTCCTCACCGTCAAAGGGGTCTTCCCGGCCGCCGTTGAAAAAATAGGTGACATGGGCGTATTTTTCCGTTTCTGCCAGCCGGAGCTGTTTGCGGCCGGCCTGGCTGATGGTTTCGCCCAGGGTCTGCGCCGGGGTTTCCGGCGGAAACGCGACCGGCAGGGTAAAGTGCCGGTCATACTCGGTCATGGAGACCGCCTCGCACAGCCGGGGATGACGGGA
>CAYTQK010000174.1:0-7206 GCA_964439745.1 uncultured Desulfobacterales bacterium | reverse complement strand
GGCCTCCCTGGGCGGTGAATTATTTTTTTGTCTCCATCAGGGAGAGCCAGGTGGGCCGCTGCAGAAAACTGTCTTCCGCCTGTTCTTCCATTTGCAGGAACATCTGCCAGGGCATGGCAAAGGTCAGAAATTCCGTGCCCAGGAGTTTGCGGACATTTTTGCGGGCCGAAGGATCGGTCAGGCCCACCACCGCCCGGGGATTGTCCGCGGCCGCCTCGTGCCAGGGAATGATGCCGATGGTCTGGCAGCCGGCGGCCCAGGGGATGGTCACGTTGTCCATGCCGCGGCGGGCGAAGTTGGCCAGCACCACCAGGGCGGACAGCTGGTCGGCATCCACCGTCAGGACTACGGTCTCCGGTGGTTTTCCGGCAGCACCAATCCGGGAAAGCGGTTCAAACAGGACGTAGCGTGATTGAATTTCCATGATCGGCAGTTTTTCCAGCCACTGGTCCACCAGCTCCGGTCCCTGGACGTATTTTTCCCCTTCCAAAAAATCATCCGCGAATTCCTTGCCCGCGGCGCTGGCCATGCCCGCGGCCACCTGCTGGCCCTTTTCCCAGTGCTTGTTTCCCGAGGAGAGAAAGCGGGTGAAGCAGTCCACCCCGCCGGGAAAGTATTCGTAGGCGTTGCCGAATCCCAGGCCGACGCCGCCGCCCCAGCAGCCGTATGTCCGGGCGTCAAAGGCCGCCGTCTTGCCCCGGGCGGCGTTGGCAAACATGAACATGACGCAGCCCCATTTGCCTTCTTTGAACTGCAACGCCTTGTCCGGTTTTTCGTCGGCCAGGATAACCGCCACCGGCTGGTGTTTCAGCCGGATGGCCCGGGCGATTGTTGATTCCATAGGTTTACCTCATCTGGTTTCCGGGAAAAGATCCCTGGCCTCATGGATTCTTATCATCATACGTGAACAGGCATATGACTATGGTGGATCACCTGCCGGCTGCTGTCAAGCCGATTCCTGGCGGCGGCTCCAGACCGTGACAAAGCCGGGCAAAGGCTACCCGATGGCGGATAAGAGGACGATCAGTGTGGTTGCCCGACAGAAAATTTACGATGGCGTGAAGTCCGGCATGAATATTTTCAGGTAGATGTTGGCGCCCTGTTCATCCTGGACGATCTCGTGGCGGAATCCTTCCGGCACCATGGCGATCAGGTCCGCCTCATCCCGGAGCATCAGTTCCCATTCCCCGCCGTAATCCATAAAGGCCCGGGAAAAGCAGTTTTTGTGGACATTGGTAACAATGACCACCCCGCCCGGCCGGGTGTGGATGATCATGTAGTCAATGATGCGGCGGCAGGCCTTGTCCGAAAAATAGTCGAACATGCCGGCGCAATAGGTCAGGGCAAATTGGCCCTGGACCGGGTCTGCTTCCCGGCCGACAATGATGTTGAGCAGATTGCGGTTGAGGGTGGTCAGGTCGAAATGACGCGCGTCCAGGTACTGGACCTGGTCCTTGAAATCCACCAGGGCAAAGGCGTCCATGTCCAGCAGCGCCGCCTGAACCGGTCTGGCGGCAGAAAACGGGGTCTGCTCCACGAAGCGGAGAATTTCTTCTCCCGGCCCGGATCCCAGCACGAAAAAGGAAAACGCGTCCGGGCATTTTTCATACATGGTCACCAGGATCTCATATAGGAAGTTGATGCGGTCCTGGTGGGCGGTGACCGCGTCCATGCTCAATGCCAGGCGGTTGATGATTTTCGCGAACAGGGTGTCGCCCTTGTAGGGATCATCAAAAAACTGCTTGATGACTTCAAAGTTGCCGGCATAGCCCCTGTCCTTGTCAATAACCGAGGCGACAAAGGGGGACAGCCGCAGGAACGGTTCCATGTTCTCCCGGAAGTACTGCTTGTAAAGGAGGCTCTGCGGTTTATCCAGGGAGTCGGAAATCCGGTTCAGCCGTTCGATATAGGCAAACATGTCTTCTGTGACCGCAGCTTCCATTTCTTTTACAAAAAAGACCTGGTCGTGACTTTCCCGGTATTTGTTCCGGATGTTTTCAGCGTCGAGCCGCTGTTTCAAGCGGGCCAGGTACATCCGCCAGTCGGACACCAGGGCCTTGAACTGGTCGGAAACATCATTGTAGCGGTGCAGTTCTCCCAGCGACTTCCGGATGCTTTCCTGGTCCCGGGTGACTTCGGTGATATTCTCAATATGGGGGATGTCCAGAAATTTTTTCGAAAACTGCACAATCATTTCACTGTTATCGGATTTTTTGCGGATGATATGGGCGGTATCGTCCAGGAGAATGTCTCCTTTGGAGGCAATGGTCAGCCATACCGAATCGCCCGGCTCCATGTCCTGCGGTTGTGTGTCCGGAAAGATCAGCCGGGTGGCAGAGGGGGTGTAGTCGACCACGACGCCCTGGAAGGCGGTTCTGGCGCCGTTTTCAATATTGCGGATGGTGGCGTCCATCTGGATGGTGGGCGTATACCGGGTGGCCCGGATGTTTCCCAGGATGGAGTGAACCACTTTGCTGGTGACAAAAGAAGCGCCGATCTTGATGGTATTCTGGTCGAAGTTGCGGGCATAGACAACGGTCCCCGAGGCTTCGATGATTTTTTTCCCTTCGGCGTCCAGAAAGACAATATTGTGCAGCGGTAAATTTTTATCAAAAAAACATCTTTCTTTTTCACACAAAAAAGAAAATCCTTTTACGGACAGATCATGGACCGGGTAGCTTTCCATGGCGTTCGCGAACTGGCACCGGGTGTTCTTGATTATTTTTCGTCTGGCTTTGCGAATCTCTTCAAACGGATCAGCCATGTTATGTCTTACCCTCCTGTCTTCGTGCAATTCGAGTTCGGCGGGGGAATCAAACACCGGCAACCTTTCCCTCCCTAAACAGGGTATCGCGCCAATTCCTCCATCTGCTCCTCGGTTAAATGTTTCAGGTACAATTTATCATCCGGATCCATGAAAGCGTCAAGAAGAATGGGGTCAAAGGTTTTGCCCCTTTCGGCATTCATGATTTTAATCGCTTCCAATACCGGGAGGGCCCGCCGATAGGGGCGGTCAGAGGTGATGGCGTCCCAGAAGTCGGCCACGGTGGAAATCCGGGCTTCGATGGGAATATTCTCTCCTTTTAACTTCTGCGGATAGCCTGTTCCATTCCATTTTTCCTGGTGACCATAGGCGATATTCACGGCCGTCGGCAGCATTTCCAGCTTGGCGAGAAGCTGCTTGCCGATTACCGGATGCTCCTTGATATGTTCATACTCTTCTGTGGTCAGGCTGCCGGTCTTGTTGAGGACGTCTTCCCTGATACCGATTTTGCCGATGTCATGCACGATGGTTCCCAGGTAGACCTCATGCACCTTTTCTTCCGGCAGTTTCATCTTCCGGGCCAGATCCCGGGCATAGTAGGCCACCCGTTCCACGTGGCCGCCGGTGTACTGATCCTTGGATTCAATGGCGGAAGCAAGAACCATTAAAAAAATTTCCAGCTGTTCCGACCGCAGCTTTTCCCGGTAGAGCCGCCGCAGGCTGATGACATTGTTGACCCGGGCCTTCAGTTCCAGGTGATGAAAGGGCTTGGTCAGAAAGTCGTCCGCGCCCATCTGCAGGCCCCTGATGCGGTCATCCCTGTCCGCCGTGGCGGTGATCAGGATGATGGGGATATTTTTCGTTTCCTTATTGGATTTGACATGCTCCACCAGGCTGTACCCGTCCAGCACCGGCATCATGATGTCGGACAGGATCAGGTCCGGGTGCTCTTTCTGGATGGTTTCCCAGGCCAGCAGGCCGTTCGGCGCCAGGTAGAGGGTATATTCCTTTAGTATCGTCTGCAGCAGAAGCCGGACCGCGGCATTGTCTTCGGCAACGACCAGTCTGCCCAGCGGATTTTCTGTTTCTACTACTTTTACCGTGGTCATATCATCTTTACGCCTATCCGAGGTCATAATTTCGATGATGTTCTCATTGCCGAACTTGACAAAATCTTCTTCCCTGCGCATCTTTTTCCGGCGGTCGTTCCGGCCGTAATCTTCCTGAGCGGCTTTGCGCCGGTCGGTCCCGCGCTTTTCCTTGAACGCCTGGGGTGCCAGTTGATCCAGGTTCATGGGGATGTGAATGGTAAAGGCGGTGCCTTTGTTCTCAACGCTTTCAACCGATATGCTGCCCTGCAGCATGTCGACGGATTCCTTGACAATGGCCAGGCCCAGGCCGGTTCCTTCATAGTGCCGTGTCCGGGAATTGTCCCCCTGGTGAAAACGGTTGAAAATATTGTCCAGGCTGTCCTGGTTCATGCCGATGCCGGTGTCATTGACTTCCAGGATCATGTGGTTGTCCCGGGTGGACAGGCAGACATCGATCTTTCCTTCCACCGTGAACTTGTAAGCATTGCGGATCAGGTTGTTTAAAATGTCCGTCAGTTTTTCCCTGTCCATGGGGATATGGCCGACCCGGGAACGGCACAGGTAATTGAGGGCGATATTTCGATGCAGGGCCAGGTCCTGAAAGTTGGCCACGGTATTGGCCACGTGGGTTTCAATATCCAGATTATGCAGCACCAGCTTGGCCATGCCGGCGTCAAACTTGGAAAGTTTCAGCATGTGGTTGATTTTTTCCGTCAGGGCCAGGCTCTGGTTGTCGATCTTACGAATGGTGTCTTTTAGTTTTTCCGGGATTGCCCCCATTTCGCCGTCGATGATGCAGTCGGTCCAACCCCGGATCAGCGTCAGCGGGGTGCGTAATTCATGGCTGAGGTTGGCGAACAGGTGAGACTTCATGGAGTTGATCTTGGTCAGCTCCCGGTTGGCGTGTTCCAGCTGTTGCTTTTGCTGATTCAGGTCCAGGGTTTTGTTCTTAATTTCTTTTTGCAGTTCCGCCGCGAACTTTTTTTCCATTTTCAGGTTGGCTTCCTGGGCCGCAGAATGGGCTCTCTTGAGTTCGTTGATGCGGTCCACCAGGCCGAAGGAAAGCAGAACCGCCTGGATGGTGGTGCCGATATGCATGGCAAAGGTGGACAGGAAGTTTTTTTCGATGGTGCCGGTATATCCCAGGGCCACCATGATCATGCCGGCCAGCAGGAAAATGGAAGCAGAAAAGAAAAAGCGGGCTTCCCGCACTCCCTTGATCAGGCAGACCAGGCCGGCCAGAAACGATGCCAGCGCAAAAATAATCCCGGTAACGGAAGCCAGGATACCGGCAATGAGGATGTCAGTAAAAAACAAGGCCCCCATGCCGGCAAAGGAGAAGATTGCCAGGACGCGCAACAGCCAGTTGAAGCGGGGGATGTGGCGGTGGGTATTCAGAAATTTCTGGCAGAAGAGGGTTCCCCAGAAGACGCCGGCAAACACGAAAATGTTGACGCATTTATTGGCCCAGCCCGGATACGACGGCCATAAATAGGCCGCGGCAAACCCGTCCAGGGTCATCTGGATCAACAGAATACTGCTGATGAACAAGACATAGTAAAGGTAGTACATCTTTTCCTGAATGCCGAAAAAGACAAACAGGTTGTATAAGATGATGATCATAATGGCGCCGTAGTACAGTCCGAAGACCAGGTACTCGGACATGGCATGACGGGAAAAGGCCGCCGGTTCCCAGAGGATGAAATCCAGGATCATGGAGGCCTTGGATTTGACTTTCAGGTAGGCGGTGTAGGTGCTCCCCGGGGCCAGTTGAACAGGAAAGACGGGATTTATGTATTGTCCCCAGCCCTGGTGGGGCTGCAGATCTCCTTCGTGCTTCTCCAGGACGCGTTCACCGTCGCGGTACAGGTAAAAATCGATGATGTCATGATGGGGCCAGTTGCTTTCAATGGTGCGGGCAAGCGGCGCGCCGGTGGTGTTTCGCATGGCAAACCGGAGCCAGAAGGTCGAACGGGTAAAGCCGAAGGTCGGTATGGACCTGTCACTGGAGCGGAACTCTTCCCGGGCGGCCCCGGCAGCGATGTCATCGATGGTCAGGGCCTGCCCCTTGTCTTCGTATAGGGATACGTGCTTTCCCAGGGAAATTTTTGAATTGTTTTCATTGACGGGGATGATTTCGCCGGCCGTGGACGGGAAGACCGCCAAAAGAATACCGGCGGCAGCAATGTGCAGAACATACAGAAATCTATTTGCGCGAAATGATTTCATCAAGGAAAAGGCGAAGATCTTGTTTTTGGGCCATTATGTATGCAGGTCGGCGCGGGTGTCAATGTTTTTTCAGCCAATCCCGTATCGGAAATGCATTTTGACAGGGTTGACGAGCGTTGCCTGCCAAGTTGTGGCGGTGAAAATTTCCAGACGAAAAAAGCCGGGCGACATGGAAAGCAAAGACACCCGGGTGCCTGCATGTCCGCACATAATTGACACCCGTATTTTTTTGTGTGAATTTTACGGAAAAAGTGAATCACCTGTTTGGGCATCGGCAACGACAGCTTGCAGACAATCAATCCAATCAGGTCAAGGCAGAGGGGGGCGGGATGAAAATAAGTCACCTGGTGTGTTTGGCGGGCGCGGTGATATTGGTGATGGTGCTGGGCATGGCCTGCCCGTCGGGGGAAAAAGATCTGCCGGCCCTGCCGGAGGGGTCGGCCTACCTGGAGCAGATCGAACCGGAGCAGTACCCGCCGGCGGCGGCCCCGGCCGAGGCGCCGCTGCTGCGCTGGGACTTTGCCGCCGACCGGGTTTATCCCTATGATTTTGCCCAGCAGGTGGTCATGCAGTCCCGCCTGGGCGGGATGTTTGCCCGCGAAGAAGGCGGCGGCAGCACTCAGAAGATGACCGGCCGGGGCAATCTTTCTTTGAAGAGTGAAGGCGACCATACAGCCCGGCTGGTTTTAGAAGACCTGACAATGCGGGTAGAGATGGACCTGCCCAACCAGAAAGATCCGGAAGTGATGGAAAACGCCGCTCCGCCCATGGTGATTCAGGGCATTGGTGAAGACGGTGACATGGCCGTGGGCAACAGCTCCCAGCGGCTGCTGATCAAAATGCTCTTTCTCCTGCCGCCGGAACCGCTGCAGCCGGGCGAGTCGGTCTCCGTTCCCGGCCGCATGCCCTTTAACGTCATGGGGTCGGTCCTGCACGTGACCGGATCGTCGGATATTACCCTGGGCGGCTACGTGGACCTCGACGGCCGGACCTGCGCCCGGTTGATCACAAACATAGATATCTCTCAATTGGATGTGCCCGAGGAGATGGAAGGCACCTATGCCTGCCGGGTCAGGGGCGAGTCGGTGTTCTATTTTGATGTCGAAGACCGTCATTTTGTGG
>CAYTQK010000173.1:0-7223 GCA_964439745.1 uncultured Desulfobacterales bacterium | reverse complement strand
GGACCGCCCATCTCCTCGGGAAAACCCGAGCCGGGATAGAGGGTGCGCCCGTCCTGGTGCAGGGAGATGAACAGGGTCTCCGGGTCGTGCCAGTAGATGTCCTGGGTGCCGTCGCCGTGGTGACAGTCGGTGTCGACGATGGCCACCCGGCGGACGTTGTAGGTCTTGCGCAGAAACTCGATCATGATGGCTTCAATGTTGACGTTGCAGAAGCCGCGCGCCCCGTGCACGACGCGCTTGGCATGATGTCCGGGCGGGCGGACCAGGGCAAAACCGTTTTTGACCTCTTTTTCCAGCACGGCCTGGCCGATCCGCTTGGCGCTGCCGGCGCTGATGAAATGGGATTCGGTCATGACCGAGGCCACGTCCGGAACGCAGAAATGGGTCCGCTGGACATCGCTTTCCGCCACCAGCTCGGACTTGAACTCAATCAGGCCGTCAATGTCGAACAGCCCTTCTTCCAGGGCCTGATCCTGGGTATAGAGCAGGCGTTCTTCCCGTTCCGGGTGAGTGGGATCAATGGCCCAGTCAAAAGCAGGAAAGAAAATCAGGCCGGTCTTGTGTTTTGCCTGCAGGATCATTTGGCCGCCTCCGGGTAACAGGATGCTTCATCGCTGAGCTTGTCGCAGATGACTTCATAGCCGTGGATCAGGCCGGGCTTGACCTGGGCCTTGATGCGGATATACCGTCCCGCCGCGGAAAATCCCCGGACCATGTTGAACTGCTGGTTTTCCAGGACCTCCAGGGCCAGGTCCCCGGTGGAAGCGCCCCGTTTCCGGGCTTTTTTCCTGAGCAGTTCCAATGCCTTGGCCTGGGCGTCTTCCCGGGTGAAAGAACTGCCGATGCGCTTGGAATACTCTTCTTCCGGCGCGGCCATGATGCCCTGCTGGGTGTCGGCGAACAGGGTGACCTCGCAGGTAGTCCGGGCAAAGGCGGCGCCCAGGGCGTTGGCCACGCTCCAGCGGGGAACGGTGTCTGTCGGCAGGCCGGAGGCTTTGGCGATGCCGTCGGCAAAATAACCCGCCGGACCCCCCAGGACCAGAATCCGGGTGGGCGTAACGGATTCGCCCTGCCAGTATTCATGAACGGTATAGACGGGTTTGCTGTTGATGTCGCCCACCAGGTTCCGGGCATGATCCACCACCGCCCGGCAGAATTGGTCGTAAATGAGCTGCGCGGTTTCGGGTACGGAGCGGTGCATGGCGTCGGCCAGGGGCTGGATGCCGGCCGTGGCCTTGTCCCGGTCGCCTTCCGTCATCATGCCCAGTACGCACAGGGCGTCGGTGGGGGTGGGGACCGGGCCGCCAAAGGCCCTGGCGCTGCCCTGCCGTTCCGGACCGAGCCGGAGCTGCCTGTTTTCCACGGTGATGGCGCTGTCGCCGCCCAAGCCCACGGACCGGGTTTTCAGCGCCCGGATCAGGGTCTTGTACCCGGCGATTTCAATGCCGAGCGGTTCCAGCACCGGTACCCGGTTGAGGATGACGGCCATGTCCGTGGTGGTGCCGCCGATATCCAGGGCCAGGGCTTCCTCGTTATCCCGGGTAAAGGGGATGGCACCCATGACGCTGGCGGCCGGACCGGAGAGGATGGTCTGGCCGGGATAGCGGATGGAGGCCGGAAAGCTCATGGTGCCGCCGTCGGCCTTGAGAATGTGGATCGGTACGTGCAGTCCGTGTTTTTCCAGCATTTTCTGGATGGCTTCAAAAAATTTTTTATGGATGGGATAGACCGAGGCGTTCAGATAGGTGGTGGCGATGCGACGGGGAAAATTGAGGCTGCCCGAAAGCCAGTGGCCCAGAAAGACCTTGCGGAAACCCTTTTTTTTGAGGACTTCGCGAACGGCCTGCTCGTGGACCGGGTTGCGCGCGGAAAATTTGCCCACCACGCCCACGTGGCGGATGCCGGCCTTTTTGAGTGTTTTGATGATTTTTTTCAGGCCGGCATAATCGACCGGTTCGACTTCCCGGCCGCGATGATCCAGGGCGCCGCCCAGGGTGTAATAATGCTCGTGCGTTCGAAACAGCTCCGGATCAAGGCCCGGGCCGCTCAGCACGATCATGCCGAAGTCAGGGGCGCCTCCCTGAACAATGAAATTGGTGGTCAGGGTGGTGCTCAGGACGATTCGTTCAATGGATTCCGGTTTGATGCCCCGGGAGATCTCCTCGATGCCGGCCAGAACGGTATGAAAAAGATCGGCTTCATTGGTGGGTACCTTGGTCTCTTTCAGCAGTCCGCTTTGATCCAGCAGAACGATATCGGTATGGGTACCGCCGACATCCAGTCCGATGATCATACGACGTTTCCCTCTGATAGGTTATGATTCCGAATCGTCATACAAGATCTTTACTATAATAGAAGGACGGGGGGCAATGCAAATTAAAAATCCGTGCTTTCCGGCCTGCCGTTTTGCCGGCTGCCATCGCCGGTCTTCCCGAAAGGCGCAAAAGGCGCTTAACCCGGGTGAATCCGTCGTTTTTACGAATCATCGACAGTTTAAAGCCCGGTTCCCGAATGGTGCGCGGCCCGGATGAATTTATGATTGTCATTTGGCGGCGGCTGTGGTTATACTGATGGTAATCGCCGATTCGGGCCGCCGGCTGCCGTACTGGCCGGCCGGCAAGGCGATTGCCGTTTTGGATCCGGAATCATTTTACATTGTCCGCCGGTCTTTCGGGGCCGGCCGGCAAAAGGCTGCCCGGCGGCTGCCGGGAGCGGCTGAGGTGCGCGTGCGGTTTGCCAAGTATCACGGGCTGGGCAATGACTACCTGGTCATCGAACCGGCGGAAATCAAGGAAGAGCTGGCCGGGGAGCAGATCCGGGCCATTTGTCACCGCCACTACGGGCTGGGGTCGGACGGCATCCTGATAGGACCGCAGGAGACCGCCGCGGGCTTTGGTGTCCGGATCTTCAATCCCGACGGCAGCGAAGCTGAAAAAAGCGGCAACGGCCTGCGTATTTTCGCCCGCTACCTGTGGGACAGCGGCCGGGTGGCCGAGGTGCCTTTTGTGATGGCTACCCTGGGCGGCCGGGTCGAGGCCCGGGTGCTTGATGCCGGGGCGCGGGTTACCGTGGAAATGGGCCGGGTGGATTTTGCGGCCGACCGGATTCCGGTGACCGGCCAGACCGGGCCGGTTCTGAACCGGGAAAAACAGGTGGACGGTCAAACCATTACCTGGTGCGCCGCCACGGTGGGCAATCCCCACTGCATCGTATTGTGTGACGAGATTTCCCGGGAGCTGGCCGAGCGGCTGGGACCGGTCCTGGAAAATGATCCGGCCTTTCCCCGCCGGGCCAACGTGCAGTTTCTGAAAGTTATCGATCGGGCCACCGTGGCCCTGGAGATCTGGGAACGGGGCGCCGGTTATACCCTGGCCTGCGGCAGCGCCGCCAGTGTCGCCGCGGCCTGCGCCCGGCGGCTGGACAAATGCGATGCCGCGGTGGCGGTGATAATGCCGGGCGGCCGGCTGGATATTGTCGTGGCCGACGATTATTCCGTGCGGCTGACCGGGCCGGTGGTCAAAATCGCCGAGGGCCGGATCTGCCAATCGTTGTTTGACAGTTTTTCGGAACAGGCAGGAGCGTAAAAAAAGACATGGGAAAAACCATCGCGCAGAAAATATTCGACGCCCACCTGGTGGACAGCCCGGCCGGCGAGGTGCGGGTGATCAGCCTGGACAAGGTCTTTTGTCATGAAATCACCACCCCGGTGGCCATCTGTGATCTCATGGACCGGGGCAAAGACCGGGTCTTTGACGCCGTCCGCATCAAGGCCGTCATTGATCACGTTACCCCGGCCAAGGATTCCAAGACCGCCGAACAGGGCAAGATCCTCCGGGACTGGGCCCGGCGCCACCAGATCCGGGATTTCTTCGACATCGGCCGCAACGGCGTCTGCCACGCCCTTTTTCCGGAGCAGGGGTTTGTGCGCCCGGGCGAGACCATCATCATGGGCGATTCCCACACCTGCACCCACGGCGCCTTCGGGGCCTTTGCCGCCGGGGTGGGCACCACCGACCTGGAAGTGGGCATCCTCAAGGGTGTCTGCGCCCTGGAGTATCCCCGCACCATCCGCTATGAACTGACCGGGCAGCTGTCCCCGGGCGTCTACGCCAAGGACGTCATCCTGGCGGTGGTGGCCGAGCTGGGCGTCAACGGCGCCACCAACCGGGTCATCGAGTTTACCGGCCAGACCGTGGACAACATGTCCATGGCCGCCCGCATGACCCTCTGCAACATGGCCATCGAAGCCGGGGCCACCTGCGGCATCTGTTATCCGGACAGGACCACAGTGGACTTTCTCTGGCCTTTTATCAAGGAGGAGATGGATTCGCCGGAGGCGGCCCTGGAACAATACCGGGCGCTGATTTCCGACGCCGACGCCGGCTACGAGGCCGTCCGGCAGATGGACGTCAGCACTCTTTCGCCCCGGATCACCTACGATTACAAGCCCGACTGCGTCCGGCCGGTCAGCGAGATGGCCGGCCGGCCCGTCGACCAGGTCTATATCGGCTCCTGCACCAACGGCCGCCTGGAAGACCTGCGCGAAGCCGCCCGGGTCCTGGAGGGAAAGACCATCAGCGAGACTGTCCGCGGCATCGTCTCCCCGGCCACGCCCGCGGTCTATCGGCAGGCCCTGGCCGAGGGGCTTATCCAGGTCGTCATGGAGGCCGGGTGCTTCGTCACCAATCCCACCTGCGGCGCCTGCCTGGGCAGGAGCAACGGCGTCCTGGCCGAAGGGGAGGTGTGCGTCTCCACCACCAACCGGAATTTTTACGGCCGCATGGGCAAGGGCGGCCTGGTTCACCTGGCCAGCCCGGCCACGGCCGCGGCCTGCGCCCTGGCCGGTCATATCGAAGATTCGGATATTTATAAAAAAGGACAGGCATCATGAAGAACTTCGGCGGTCCGGTCCTGTTTCTGGACCGGGCGGATATCAATACCGATGAGATCATTCCGGCCCGCTACCTGACGGAAGTTTCCAAGACGGCCCTGGCCCCGCACCTGCTGGAAGACCTGGCCCTGGACGGGTTTGACCCGGCCGCGGATATCGCCGGCAAGGGGGCGCTTGTCACCCGGGCCAATTTCGGCTGCGGCTCCTCCCGGGAGCATGCCGCCTGGGCCCTGGAAGTGAATGATATCAACCTGTTGGTGGCCGAAAGCTTTTCCCGGATTTTCCGTCAGAACATGTTCAACTGCGGCATGCTGGCGGTACAGCGGGCGCCGGGGGGGATAGCGGACCTGTTGGCGCAGTTCGCCGGGCAGAAGACCACAGTGGCAGTGGACTGGAACCGGTCGCTGCTGATTTTTACCGCCGGGGATATGCGCCGGGAAACCGCCTTTGATCTGTCCGATTTTGACCGGGACCTGATCGAGGCCGGCGGCTGGGTGGAATACGCCGATTCGCGGTACTGATCCGGAAGAGGGTCGCCGACGACCGGACGAAAAGGTTTTTTACGACCGGACCGATCCTGTCGCGGCGGATATCAACACAAGGCAAAGGAGGGGGAATGCGTCGAATCAATCCCGGAATTATTGTTTGCTGCCTGCTGATCGTCCTGGTCGGGACGGTCGCCGGCGCGGGTGCCCAGCAGGAGAAACAGCTCTGGAAAGTCGGCACCCTGACGCCCAAGGGGGTGGGCTGGGCCCAGCAGTTTGAAAAGATCATGCTCCCGGCCATTCACGAAGCCACCAACAACACCCTGGATGTCCAGGTGTACTGGGGCGGCATCATGGGGGATGACGAGGACATCCTCGCCAAGATGCGTGCCGGCCAGCTGCAGGCGGCCGGCATTACCGGCCAGGGCGCCGTCATGGCCTGCCCGGAGTTCGCCCTGGTGGAACTGCCGTTCCTGTTCCGGGGATATGACGAGGTGGATTACGTCCGCAAAAAGATGTGGGACACCTTTGACCGGCTGATGCAGAAACGGGGATTCAAGCTGCTGGTCTGGCTGGACCAGGATTTCGACCAGATCTATTCCCGGAAATACAGTTTCCGGGACATGGCCGATTTTGAAAAAGCCCGTTTCATGACCTGGTACGGCCAGCTGGAGGAGGATCTGCTCAAGCGCCTGGGCAGCAGTCCCATTCCCGTGGATATTCCCGAACTGGTTCCCTCGCTGCGGCAGGGCGTGGCCGATTCCCTGATCGCGCCGGCCCTGTGGATGGTGGCCACCCAGCTCTATCCCTCGGTCGAATACATGGTGCCTCTGAGGATCCGCTATTCGCCGGCGGTGGTCATCTCCACCCTGGAGACCTGGCAGGCCCTTCCCGAAGAAAGCCGGCAGGGCATCACCGAGATCGTGCCGGAGGTGGTGGAACAGTTTACCGCCGCCACCCGGCGGGATAATCGCAAAGCCGTCAACGCCCTGGTGGAGTATGGCATTGAAAAGGTGGAACTGCCGCCGGAAAACGTCGCCCAGATCAAGGCAGAGGCCGAAAAGGTCTGGGAAGACCAGGCCGGTAAGCTTTATCCGCCCGAGCTGCTGGAGGAGATCCGCGACCACCTGGCCGACTTCCGGGAGCAGGCCCGATGAGCCGCCGGGTCCGCCAGATCGGGGCCGGCCTGGCCCGGGCCCATGACCGCCTGATTCGCCTGGAAAAAGGCGCGCTCTGCCTGCTGCTGTTTTCCATGATCCTGCTCTCCTTTTCCCAGGTCATCATGCGCAACCTGTTTTCCTGCGGTTTTAGCTGGGCCAACGAGGTGCTGCGCACGGAAGTCATCTGGATCGCCTTTATCGGCGCGGCCCTGGCCACCGAACACAACCGTCATATCCGCATCGACATTGTTTCCCGGGTCCTTTGGCATCGGCCCGCGCAGCGGATCATCGCCATCCTGAACGGGGTGTTTACGGCCGCGGTCAGTATTCTGCTGTTCGCGGCCGCCGTCAAGTATGTCAGCCTGATGCAGCCCTATTCCACGGCCTCGGTATTTTTCGGCCTCCCGGAATGGCTGCTGCGCCTGATCATTCCCTACTCTTTTGCCGCCATGACCATTCGCTGCGGCAAGATCGTGGTCCGGGCCTGGCAGGCGCCGTCCGCCCCTCCGGAAACTTCTTAACCCGGCAATCGACCGCTTATGAATCTGCTGCTGGCCATCATTCTGATCACGCTTTTCGTGGCCGCCATCCTGCTGGGAGCGCCGCTGTTCGCCATCATCGGCGGCGGCTCGGTGCTGCTGTTCAAGCTGGTGGTGCGCCGCGAGAACCCGCGTCCCCGCGCGCCGA
>CAYTQK010000172.1:0-7235 GCA_964439745.1 uncultured Desulfobacterales bacterium | reverse complement strand
GAGCAGTGTCTGCCATGGGAACTGATGGAGGCGCACAGCGCATATTCAGAGTGGTCCGGGAACAGGATTTCGAAGTCGGCTCCTAGTGGGGCGGATGTACCTTTCCGGCAGTCATTGTCTGGCCGGAAGAAAAGATCACCTGGACCAACGGCGTAGTTCTCATGGCAGCCGACGCCCTGTATAACCTGGAGCCGGCAGGAAGCATGTTCAATCACCAGTTCTGGGCCAATGAATTTGCCCATATCTTTGCCGGCTGACTTGCCGGTTAGCGCTTAACTGCCCGTTTATTTTCTATCACCAGGATTTTCAATTGCGCCGGGATCATCGTCCATTTTACCTGAAGCAGTTCTTTATTGGTCTGCAGCGGCTTTACGTGAATCATTTTCTCCGGCCGCAGTTCGAAACCATGGGCGCCAGCTTCAATTTCATGCAGCCCTGGAACATCGAGGTATTCGGGCCATTGGTTCACCTGGGCAACCATGTCAATATCATGGCGGCTTCGGACAACAAGGTCCGCTTTTCGGTCTGGTCGGATCACCCCGACGTGGAGGGTATTTTTGTCGGTGATGCCTGCCTGATCAGTCCGGGGGTGCGCATCAGCGCCGCCAAGAAGATTGTCATCGGCGACAGCACCATGCTGGCCAGCGGCGTCTATCTTACCGACTCGGACTGGCACGACCTGTATGACCGGGTGCAGACCGGCTCGGCCGCGCCGGTGACCCTGGGAAAAAACGTCTGGATCGGCGACAACGCCCTTGTCGGCAAAGGCGTGACCATCGGCGACAACAGCATTATCGGCGCCCGCTCGGTGGTACTCCACGACATTCCGGAAAACGTCATCGTGGGCGGCAACCCGGCCCGGATTATCCGCGAACTGGACCCGGACCAGGCGTTCTACACCCGGGCCGACTGGTTCGCCGACCCGGAGAAACTCGCGGCCGGCATGAAAACCATTGAACGCCACCTGCTGCGGGGCAACACCCTGCGCCACTGGCTCCGCTATCTTTTGTTGCCGAAAAAAGGCGAATAGCCTTTCCTTGTCTTACACAAAAAAGTCGATGATGATTGCCCTCTCCCCTCTGCTTCTGCGGCAGGTTTGCCGCCATTGACACCGTTCCCCCGGGTTTTCCGCGCTTGCAAACGGGTCCGGCAGCCAGCATGCTTCCGTCAAAAAAAAGCGCCGCTTTCGCAAAGGCAAAAGCGGCGCCGGTACTGGTTGTTGTGCTGCGGGGCGGGATAACTACTCGTACACCTCGCTCTTGACGGTAATGGCAATCTTGTAGAGCACGGTCAGGATCAAAAAACCGGCGCCGTACACGCCGATGGAAATAACCACTTCCGGCAGGGTGGGGATATAGTCGATGACATGATGCAGCGGGGTCGGAATGAACCCGCCGGAAATCATGCCCAGTCCCTTGTCGATCCAGATGCCGACAAACAGAATAACGCAGGCAAAGCCGAGAAAAGTCTCGTTTTTGCGCAGCGACGGGGTCAGCAGCAGTGCGATGGCCAGCAGCATCAGGAAACGTGAGGCCCACATCCAAGGTACCAGGGCGTTATGCCCGTGCAGCCCCAAAAAGAGATACTGAAGGGAGTGCATGTGGCCGGGAATCTGGCTGTACATGGCCACGAAAACCTCGCAGGCAAAGAAAAAGACATTGGCGATCAGGGCATAGGTGACGATGCGGGCAATGCCCTGGATGGCCTCTTTGCCGGCGTCAAAGGAGGTAAACCGCCGCATGATCAGGGCCAGGATGATGATCAGGGCGGGGCCGGCCGCAAAGGCCGAGGCCAGGAACCGGGGCGCCAGCACTGCTGTCAGCCAGAAATGACGGCCGGGCAGACCGCAGTACAGGTAGGCGGTTACCGTATGAATGCCGAAAGCCCAGGGGATGGAAATGTAAATCAGGGGCTTGATCCACTTGGGCGGGGCCACCGCGTTGCGGTGCGCCTCCAGCACCGCCCAGCCCACCACGACATTAAGGACCAGGTACCCGTTTAAAACAATCATGTCCCAGAAGAGCATGGAGTAGGGGGTGGGATGCAGCAGCACGTTAAAAGCCCGCTGGGGCTGCCCCAGGTCCACGATGATGAACATCAGGCACATGGACACGGCGGCAATGGCCAGGAACTCCCCGAGAATGGTGATCTTGGCAAAGACCTTGTAATTGTGCAGGTAATAGGGGAGGACCAGCATGACGCCACCGGCGGCCACCCCGACCAGAAAGGTGAACTGGGCGATATAAAAGCCCCAGCTGACATCCCGGCTCATGCCGGTGATGCCCAACCCGAAGAAGAACTGCTTCAGGTAGACCAAAAACCCGACCCCGGTAATGGCCAGCAGAACAATGACCAGCGCCCAGTATTTTTTGCTTCCTCTTATGGCTGTATCAAGCATGACGACCTCTTATCTTGTCTTATATGATGTAATAAACCGAGGGCTCGGTACCCAGTTCCGGTTTCCGCCGGATGGCGAAATTCTCCCGCAGGGCCTGCCGGACACTTGACCGGGGATCCGCCAGGTCACCGAACAGGATGGCGCCGTCCGAGGCTTCCACGCAGGCCGGCATTTTCCCTTCGGCCAGTCGTTCCGCGCAGAAGTTGCATTTTTCCACCACCCCTTTCATGCGGATAGGAAAATCGATGTTGATTTCCTCCAGCCCCGGCCGGGGGTCACGGAAGTTGAAACTCCGGGATCCATAGGGACAGGCGGCCATGCAGAAGCGGCAGCCGATGCAGCGATGATAGTCCATCATGACGATGCCGTCTTCCCGCTGGAAAGTGGCCTTGGTGGGACAGGCCCGCACGCAGGGCGGATTACCGCACTGATTGCACAGCACCAGAAAGGAGAGGTTTTCCAGCCGTTCGGCCAGGTAGTGGTTCTCTTTGGAGGGGAACACGTGCATGAACCCCTCTTTCCAGATCCACTTGATCTCGTGCCGTTCGTTTTCAAAGGAAGGAATGTTGTGAACCTTATCACAGGCCTGGATAATGGGATCCAGGTCCGAGGCATACTTGAATTTGCGGGTATCAATGACCATGGCCCAATGTTCGGCGGTCAGGGCCTGGGGGTTTGCTACCGTTCTGGGTTTGGTTTCCGCGGCGGTGGCCAGGGAAGTCAACGCGGGGGCGGCTGCCAGGCCGGCGCCCGTGACTGCGGCCACCTTGAGAAACTGTCTCCGGCTGTTTTCCATTACTCTGTCTCCTTCGTGTTATGGCAGTCCCAACAGTACGGCCTTACCGAGGCGTAATCATGGCACTTGTCGCAGAACTTGTCCTTGTTGGAATGGCAATCCAGGCAGGTATCCGTCAGGCTCATGTCAAACTTTTTGCCTTGGCTGTTGATATAGGTCCGCTCCGCATGCCGGACCACCCGCTCGCGCCAATCGTCCAGCAGCTGCATGTGCTCGGTGGTCATGTACTCGGTGGCTTCCACGCATTTTTCCGCCTGTTTGGCTTTCTCGGTCAGCTCCGGTTCGGGGGCCTCGGCATCGGCGCCGAAATTCCACCACAGGGGCACCGTCACGATCACAAAGAAAATGATCAATCCTATAATAATGACGCCTTTATTCTTCATCGGCTTCTTCCTCCTCCGTTCCTAGAGGTTCTCCGCGCAGGTCCATTTCTCGCTTGCCCTCTCCCGGGAATACCAGGGCATTGGCCACCAGTTCGTGAAGACCGGTGACGCCCACTTCCGGCACCCAGTATTCCATCAGGGCCGGGAACACGGCCCGGTCGATGGCACAGATGCAGCCCAGCATGTTGACGCCGAATTTTTCATGGGTATACTTGACCGCGTTGGCCCGGGGCAGTCCGCCGGACATCCGCAGCTCCATGTCCTCGCCGGCGTTGAGCCCGGCACCGCTGCCGCAGCAGAAGGTCTGTTCCCGGATGGTATTGACCGGCATCTCGTAAAAATGGTTGCAGACATTGTTGATGACATACCGGGGTTCATCCAGCAGCCCCATACCCCGGGCAGGGTTGCAGGAGTCGTGATAGGTAAGCTTGATGTGATCGTTACGGGCAGGATCCAGGTTAAGTTTCCCGTGCTTGATAAGATCGGCCGTGAATTCGGCGATATGAACCATCTTGGTGGACTTGGCGTTCTCAAACCGGGTCCCGGTAATCGGTGAAACCGGTTCCTCCAGGAAATCGGCCGGCCCGTTCATGGTATCCATGTACTGGTGAATGACCCGCCACATGTGGCCGCACTCGCCGCCCAGGATCCACTTGACGCCCAGCCGCTTGGCTTCGGCGTACATCTTGGCGTTGAGCCGCTTCATGGTCTCGTGGGAGGTGAAAAAACCGAAGTTGCCGCCCTCAGAGGCGTAGGTGCTCCAGGTGATATCCAGGCCATATTCCCGCCGCAGGTAATCAAAAAGCAGCATGTAGCCCATGCAGGTATAGGTGCCGGGGTCGGCGAAGACATCGCCGGAAGGGGTGATAAACAGGATGTCCGCCCCCTTTTTGTTCAGCTGGGGCGGCTCGATCTGAATACCGGTGAAATCCTCAATATCATCCGCGAAAAACTCCAGCATATCCTTGAAGGCGTGGGGCTGGATGCCGAGATGGTTGCCGGTACGGTAGCAGTTGGCCACCGGCGCCGCGATCCAGTCGATATTCAGGCCTATCAGGTTGAGGAGCTCCCGGCCCATGATGGTGATCTCGGCGGTATCAATGCCGTAGGGGCAGAAGACCGAGCAGCGGCGGCATTCGGTGCATTGAAAAAAGTAGTACCACCACTCTTTTAAGACATCCAGGGTCAGGTCGCGCGCCCCGGATATCTTGCGGCCGAAGACCTTCTTGATAAGCTTGCCGGCGGCGGTAAAATCATTGCGATAGACCGAGCGCAGCAGTTCCGCCCGCAGCACCGGCATGTTCTTGGGATCACCGGTGCCCAGGAAAAAGTGACATTTGTCGGCACAGGCCCCGCACCGGACACAGATATCCATGAAGACCTTGAAGGTCCGGAACCGTTCCAGCCGGACCTTGAAGCCTTCGTGCAGGATCTGCTGCCAGTTGTCCGGCAGCTTCCAGTCGTCGGCCAGCGGGTCCCATTCCCGGGGATTGGGAAGCCCCACATATTCCACGTTGCCCGGTTTGGAGGCATAACAATAAATTCCCTCCCGAATCTCAATGGGGGTATCCATCCAGTCCGTCTTCGGCGGCTGGAGATCCGTCCTCTCCAACAACTCTTCCGGTTTTATATCGTTACCCATCTATTACTCCTTTTCCACTGGAATGCCAGCTTCTTTCATCTTCTCTCTGAATTCCTCTTCATACTCTTCATACGTATGGGTTTCTACCGAATAGTTCCAGGGGTTGATATGCCGTTTGGCGCGGGTGGTATTGGCCAGGTTGCGGGTGGGCGACAGAAAGATCCCGCCGGCATGCATGAGTTTGCTGAAGGGGAAATAGGCCAGCAGCGAACTGACCAGAAACAGGTGCACGTAGAACAGCGCCCCCACCCCTTCGGGCAGCGCCGGCTGAAAGGTAATCAGGCCCATGGCAAAGGCCTTGATTTCCACCACGTCGACCTTGGTAAAATACCGCATGAGAATACCCGAGGCGGTGATCCCGATAATCAGGAAAAGCGGAAAATAGTCCGAGGCCAGGGAGATATACTTGATCTGCCCCAGGAAGATCCGCCGCGCCAGCAGCACCAGCAGGGCCGCCAGCAGCACCAGCCCGGAGATGTAGACCCCGGGCAGCCCGATGGTGAAAAAGGGCGACAGAAATTCGATCCGGAAGAATCCGTCCAGGGTTTCCAGCAGCTGGATCACGGCCGGTACCGGTTCAAAGAAGAAGCGCATGTGCCGCAGCACCACCACGGCAAAGGCGTAGTGAAAAGCCAGGGCGGTCACCCAGAGCACGATTTCCCAGCGGTGGGACAACCGGTAATTGTCCTTGAACTTGGTTTTGGTGTTCCGGAACAGCGAGCGAAAAAGGACAATCTCAAAAAACATGCGGATAATAACCCCGATGGTGGTGTCGGGATTGTCCACCTTGTTCTGCTTGATCCAGGGGAGGCTTTTCTGCTGTCCGCAGGTAGTGGGGATGCGGAAGGGCACGTAGGAATTGGCCCAGTCCATGACCTTTCGTATTACCCCGACGGCAAAGATGAGCACGGCTGCATAGGGAATAAAAACCCCGAAAAAGCCGCTCCATCCCCAGGCATCCACGCCGATCCAGGCCAGCAGAATAAGAACGATCACTGCCGCAAACGAAAACAGATAACTTACATTCATCTTGACCTCTCTTAAATATATTATACCGTCACAATCTTATTTCCGAAGTCATGACTCCGGCGCCGGATGCGGTGAATCCTTCACCAGGCCGGCCCGTTCAAAGGCACGAAAAGTTCTGTTACGGACTTCAAAGGCGCGCAGTTCAAAAATTTTTTCCCGGCACTCGACATACTTGTCAAACCCGATCAGGGCCAATTCCTGGACCTTCTGGTCCAGCCAGGTCCAGTCCTCGGCAAGAAGATTTTTGGAACCGATGACCTCTGGAATAATTTCTTTGAGGAAAAAGATGAAGCGGACGGCTTCGGAAGAGGAAAAATTCTGAACAGCACGGACCCGGATGGCGGGATCAATGGCAGCGGCCAGTTCCTGCCCGGAGGCGTTGTGGATGAGACCATCCATCACTTTTTCCAGGCTCTCTGAAAGCGAGCCGGCCACCGGGTTGGCGAACCGGTCTTTTTCTTTTATAAAAATTTCAGCAGTCTGGGCAGGATAGGTACGAAGCACCTGCTCTGTCCAATTTTTGCAAATGGCTTTTTTGTGTTTTTCAATGCCGGCTGGCAGCTTCATAATCAACCTGTCCGCAGTTTTTATTTGATCCCGAGTTTAAACGTTCTGTATAGCCAAGCCGGATTTATGTGTCAAGCAAAAACCTCTCTTGCGGGTGACCCCTCCCCCGCACATGATATAATATATAATTTTTATTATTAAAATAGAATCATACCATACCCCACCGAAAAAAGCGGCAACACGGGCCGGCCGCGATAAACCCCTGCGTCGTTTGCCGCCTGATTTGTGAATAAAGCCCCGGCTCGGGGGAAAAAGGCAAAGCTGGTAAAAGAAGGGTCGTCCGTGCCGTTAATTATTGTCTTGACACGGGTAAGAAGAAAGTGGTATCGCTTTTTTACATTTTTTGACCCGGGGCGTGGCGCAGTCTGGAAGCGCACTTGCATGGGGTGCAAGGAGTCGCAGGTTCAAATCCTGCCGCCC
>CAYTQK010000171.1:0-7252 GCA_964439745.1 uncultured Desulfobacterales bacterium | reverse complement strand
GTTATATTTTATTACTTGACACGCATAACATTTTTTATACATTTTACGAAGCCATCAAGTCTGATTCATCTTTGTTTTATCGCCGCGGTCATCGGCGCCTGGCTGATGTACCAGCGGCTGCTGACCCTGATTCATTAATTTTGCCGGCCGCTTGCCGCGCTCTGCTACCGGCGGCGGTTCCTTCGGCGACTCAACCGGTCAACTGCTTATGACGCGTTGGACTATTTCCAATCCACACACTGTTCTGGACCGGCAAACCGGTCTGGTCTGGGCGAAAGACGCCGCCCTGTCTGAATTCCCCCTGACCTGGGCGGAGGCGTTGTCCTTTATCGACGAACTGAACCGTTCCGGCGAACTGCCGCATGATGACTGGCGGCTGCCCAATCGCCGGGAAATGTTCAGCCTGGTCAGTCAGAACGCCAAAAATCCCAGTCTGCCGGCGGATCACCCCTTTGACAACGTCTTTACCGGCTACTACTGGACCTCGACCACCTGCGCCCGCCTGCCGGACCAGGCCTGGTACGTGCATCTGGGCGGGGCCCGGGTGTTCAAGGGCATGAAATACGGCTCCTACATGGTCTGGCCGGTCCGGACAGCGGGGAATGGGCCGCCTTTGGTATGGCCTACCGGCCAGCGGCAATGTCACGACGCGACCGGCCGGCTGATCGATTGCACCGGGACAGGCCAGGATGCCGAATTCCAGAGCGGCCGGCCGCTGTCCGCTGTCCGCTTCCGGACACAAGCCGGTACGGTCTGCGACCACCTGACCGACCTGACCTGGCTGCAAGAGGCGGCTTGGCATGGCCGGACGCTGGACTGGGACGCCGCCCGCGATATTATTGATGAGATCAACCGGGATAAAATCGAGGGCTTTGACGACTGGCGACTGCCGGCCATACGGGAGCTGGAAAGCCTGACCGATATGAGCCGGCATTCACCGGCCCTGCCCACGGACCATCCATTTCTGAATGTACAGGAATTTTACTGGTCGGCCACCACCAGCCGGTATGACATCACCTATGCCTGGGTGCTGTATTTCCGGGACGGCGCCGTAGGCGTCGGCCATAAACCGCGGCCGGAATTTCACCTCTGGCCGGTGAGGGATACGGCAAAGTCGTGAGACAACCGCCTTCCGGAGTAATGCTAATGGTTATGTTCGGACTCATTCTGACCCTGCTGGTCACGGTCATGCATGTCTATGTCTTCTGGCGGGCCGCCTCGCTGCCGATCATCGGCCGCCATCTGCCAAGACCGTTTTTCCTCGGCCTGGGGGCGGGAATCTGGCTCGTCTTTTTTCTGGGACTCTTCTACGGGCACGGCCGCGCCGACACCCTGGCCCGCCTGCTGGAACTGGCCGGCATGAACTGGATGGGCATCCTGTTTCTGCTGACGGTCTGCCTGCTGGCGGTCGACCTGCTGACCGGCTTCGGCCTGATTTTTCCCGGCCCGGCCGTGCGGCTGCGCGGCCTGGCGCTGGCCGCGGGGGTGATCCTGTCGCTGGTCGGATTCTGGCAGGCCTCGCGGCCACCCGTGATCCGGGAATACCGGGTGGCCATCCCGGAACTGCCGCCGACCAGCGACGGTCTGGTTATTGCCGTTTTGTCCGACCTGCATATCGATTCACCCCGGCGACGGCCCTGGCTGGCCGATATTGTTGACCGCGCCAACGCCATGCAGCCGGATATGATCGTCCTGCTGGGCGACATACTCGAGGGGCACGGCGAAGACCGGGGAGAATCCGGCCGGACCATCATGGCGGAACTGAACCGGTTGTCCGCCCCGCTGGGCGTGTGGGCCGTTTTCGGCAACCACGAATTTTACGGCGGTCTGCATAAAAAACAGGTCTGGCAGGAAGCCGCCGGTTTCCAATGGCTGCGCAATACCTGCGTGGAGCCCAGCCCCGGCCTGATGGTGGCCGGCGTGGACGACCTGACCGTGCACTGGCAGGCAGCTGCCCGCAAGCGTCTGCTGCAGCGGACGCTGCAACCTTGTGCCGGCGGCGGCGTAACCATCCTGCTCTCCCATACCCCGGACGCCCTTGGGCGCATTTCCCGGGCCGGGGTGGACCTGATGCTGTGCGGTCATACGCACGGCGGACAGATCTGGCCCTTCGGCTACCTGGTCAAACAGCGTTATCCGCTGGTCAAAGGGCTGCACCGCGTCGGCCGGACAACGGTCATCGTCTCCACCGGCACCGGCACCTGGGGACCGCGCATGCGCCTGTGGCGGCCCAACGAGATCCTCAAAATCACCCTGAACCGGACCGAAGAATCCGCCTGAATGATGGCTGAATCCGGCGATTTTCAAGTCTGCCGCAGATACAAGGAAGATGATGCCCCGCCATAGTGGACTATGCGGGTGACGCCGTAGAGGCGGAAAAAATTGGAAATCGCTCTATACGCTATTCGATGATTTTACGGATCAGATACACCGGCCGATTCCGGGTTTCATGATAGGTCCGGAAGAGATATTCTCCCAGGATGCCCAGGAATAAAAGCTGCACAAAACCCATGAAATAGATACTCAATGTGGTGGACGACCAGCCGAAAGGAGCGATGCCGGTGATTTTGCTGATAATGACATATAAAAAAGCGAAAAAACAGATGACGATGCCGGCCATGCCGATGAAAAAACAGATCCGGATGGGAATCTCGGAAAAAGAAAAAATTGCGTCCAGCGCCAGCTTGTAAAGCAGGCCCAGCCCCATCTTGGGTTGGCCGGAAAAACGGGAATCCCGTTCATACTCCACAAACCCCTGCTCAAAACCGATGAAAAACC
Source organism: uncultured Desulfobacterales bacterium (assembly GCA_964439745.1). Classification (GTDB taxonomy): domain Bacteria; phylum Desulfobacterota; class Desulfobacteria; order Desulfobacterales; family Desulfosudaceae; genus CAYTQK01. The sequence goes on along the minus strand of CAYTQK010000171.1, from coordinate 4,474 downwards.
GCAGCCCCGGCAGGTAACGGCTTTTTTCCCGGAAGGAGAGCAGGGCCTGGACGGCCGGCTGATTCATGAGGGAAAAATTGCCGATGTTCTGGACGTCCTCCAGGCCGGACAATCGCCGGAAGACGGCATGAAACCCCAGCATCAGGATCTTTCGGAAAAACCCTTCCTGCCGGGTACGCCGCCGGGCATGAATAATATCAAACGACCCGGCCTCGGCCTTGGCAACCATGTCCGGGATCAATTCCGGCGGATCCTGTAAATCACCGTCCATCATGACCACGTATTTTCCCCGGGCATGTTCCAGGCCGGCCGTATACGCGGCCTGGTGCCCGAAATTCCGGGAAAGAACGATGATCTTCAAGCGCCGGTCGCGCCGGCGGCATTCGATCAGCCGCGCCAGGCTGCCGTCCCGGCTGCCATCATCGACGCAGATCACCTCAAAATCCTCGGTAATTGCCGGGAGGCTGGAAAAAACCCGCTGCAGCAGGGGTTCAATCAGGGGTTCTTCATTGTATATGGGGATGACCAGTGACAATTCCACGACGGTGCATGCCTCCTGCGGCGCTCATTTTCTGCCGTCCGGCGAATGATAAGTAACCAACTGCATTTGTTAAAACAATTTATACCCCCCGCTGCCGGGTGTCAATCTTTTTGCCGGTTTGCCGGCCGGGTCAAACCGCTGTCAACAGGGCCCGGGCCGTGTCCAGCATGCGGTTGGCATACCCCCATTCATTGTCAAACCAGGCCAGGACGCTGACACCGGTACGCCCGCAGACCCGTGTCTGGGAAGCATCCACCACGGCCGACCGGGAATCATGAATGAAATCACAGGAGACCAGGGGCAGTTCCGAGTATCCCAGGATCCCGGCCAGTTTCTCGGCGGCAGCCGCCTGCAGAATCTCGTTGACCTGTCGGGCATCGGTGGGAAGTTTCACCTGGGCGGTCAGCTGCATGGCCGAAACATTGGTAATGGGTACCCGCAGGGCCACGGCCTGGAAGCACCCGGCCAGGTGCGGCAGCAGGCGATCAATGCCGCTGGGCAAGGCCGTATCCACGGGGATGACAGACTGGCTGGAGCTGCGGGACTTGCGCAGATCCCGGTTGTGATAGGCGTCGATCACCGGCTGATCGTTCATGATGGAATGAATGGTGGTAATCATACCGTGCTGAATTTCAAGGTGTCGATCCAGCACGGCAATCACCGGGGTAATGCAGTTGGAGGTGCAGGAGGCATTGGAAATGATCCGATGCGCGGCCGTGAGCACATGGTGGTTAATGCCATACACCACCGTAGCATCCGCCGCCGTACCGGCCGGGCAGGAAAAAACCACCTTTCCGGCGCCGCTTTTCAGGTGGCCCTCGGCGATGCGCCGGTATTCTCCCCGGCCCGAGCACTCCATGACCACATCCACCCCCAGTTCCGCCCAGGGAAGACGGTCCGGTTCCGGTTCGGTAAAAACGGAAATGGCCTGATCATCGACAAACAGGGTCTGGCCGTCATGGGAAACCCGCCCACGAAAACGGCCGTGGGTGGAATCAAAGCGGGTCAGATGTGCGATGGCTTCGATATGCGACAATTCGTTCAGACCGACAACGGCAAAATCGTCATGCCGGTCACTTTCGTACAGCGCCCGGAGGACGCAGCGCCCGATCCGGCCGTAGCCGTTGATGGCTATGCGATAGGTCATGAAATCTGCTTTCCAGGCGGCACCACCGTCCCGGCCGGGCCGCCTCTATACCAAAAACAATCAACTGAGCAACAGCAGCCCGGTGGCAGAAATCGACCGCCGGACTGGCTGAAAACACTTTCAAGCCTGCGGCTATTATATAGCAAACCGGGCCGCCATCAGGCAACCCTTACCTGCTGCTGGAATAATTCTCGCGGAAACTGGATGGCGGAGACGCCATGGATCATTGCCCTGAACATCTTTCCTTTGACACCCGGATAAATTTCTGTTTATAGTAAATTGTTAACATGTTCCATAATGCGGGCAGGTTATCTAAATTCAGGAATAGAGACGGATATATAAGGAGGGGATAATGGATCAGATGGATCATATTGACCTGGAAAGCGAAAAAATTCTTCATGAAGGGACCTGGTATACCGCCCAGGAACTGGCGGATGAAATCCAGGAACGAATCAAGTCCGGCAACATGAAGTTCTCCAAGCTGGCTGAAAAACTGGAGGAACTGAATACCGCCCTGGAATCCTCCCATTTACTGGAAACCAAGATTATTCTCACCAAGGATCAATATGAAAAGCTGACCCTGATCGGTGGTGGCAATGACAACAAATGCGTTCGCCAGGCGGTGCTGGCCTTTATTGAAAATTACGACAGCACCGACCCGCAACCGGAAGTGGAGTTCGTGGACCAGGAGCCGGAAGCCGCAGAAACCGGGGGAAAAACGCCGGGTAAAGGCAAAAAAACAACAATCAACTGCTCCAAGTGCAACGCCCCCATTGAAATCGACATGGAGGACATGCCCTCGGAAGTCCGCTGTCCCAAGTGCAACGCCCGCGGTGTTCTTAAAACCAGCAAGAACAAGCCCGCCTTCAAAGACAACTACATGGGCTAGCATTGACCACAGCTTCACGTCCGGCGCCTTGCAGTCGGAACCAGGGGCCCGGCCCCAGATCGACTCGTGAGATATCCGGGACAGACCGCGAATGGGCGGTAGGATCGTCCCGCATGAAGCGGCGGCCCCAACTGATCGACACCCAGGCAGGACAGCCAGATACCCGGGCTATACGGTAAAAGGAGTCAGGCTTTCGCAGCCGTCCCGGGTCACCAGCAGCGTCTGTTCAAACTGGGCGGACAGGGAACCGTCCCGGGTTACCGCCGTCCAGTCATCGTCCAGTATGCGGACCTCTTTGTCACCGAGATTAATCATGGGCTCAATGGTAAAGACCATTCCCGGGATCAGGACCACCCCCTGACCTTTGCGGCCGTAATGGGGGACCTGGGGCGGTTCATGAAAATCAAACCCCACCCCGTGGCCGACGAATTCCCGCACCACGGAGCATCCCCGCTGCTCGACATGACTCTGAATGGCCCGGCCGATATCGCCGATGGTATTGCCGGGCCGGACCGCGGCCAGGCCGCATTTCAAGGCCCCCCAGGTAACATTGACGATCTTCCGGGCGTCCCGGCCGGGAGTGCCCACAAAAAAAGTCTTGTTCACATCCGCGTAATAGCCGTCCAGGATGGGGGTCACATCCACGTTGACGATATCCCCGTCCTCAATGACCCGGTTTCCCGGAATGCCGTGACAGATCACTTCGTTGACCGAAACGCAGACGCTTTTGGGAAACCCCCGGTAATTCAGCGGGGCCGGCACCGCCCCGTTCTTGACCGTATATTCATGCACAATGGTGTTGATTTCTTCCGTTTTCATACCGGGCCGCAGGGCCGCCTCCACCAGGTCCAGGGTGGCCAGGGCCAGGCGGCCGGCCTTCCGGATACCGTCGATATCCGCCTCGTGCTTTACCCGGATATTATATTTTTCCCGGTATAATTGCTCCAGGTAGGCCCCGCCGTCATTCCTGGCCAGGCAGCAGGCCTTGAACTTCAATCCGCTGCCGCAGGGGCAGAGAATGTTGAGGCTGTCCTGTGTCCGGCTCTTCTTCTTTTTCATAAAAAAACTCCACAAACGCCGTCGAGACCGCATCGCAATTTCCGGCCCGCAGCGAGGCATTGTATAAAATTCGGATTACTTTTTCATCTTATTTTATTATATCTGATTTGAATATTTTTTTTCAACCGGAAACCCGGCGCATAATTTTATTTTGAAATCTCCGTTGTTATCATATATAACCAGATTCTGGGGTGAGACCTTCACGATTCCAGTGCCCGGGCCGGAAACGGACCGGCACTGCAAAGAACAATCCATAACCCGCTCCGGCCACGGTCGATACCGGACGGGCAACAGGAAAGGTACGCATGACGGATAATAAAAATCAACTGCCCTACACCGTCCGGGACATCGCCACGGTCGATACGGAGATGCTGTCGGCCATGCCTTACCAGTACCAGGGCCGGCGCGGCATTGAGGTGGAAATCCGTCAACCTGAATTCACTTCGGTCTGCCCCATGACCGGCCTGCCGGATTTCGGTACCATCACCATCCGGTACCAGCCGGATAAATCGATCATCGAATTAAAATCGCTCAAATACTATCTGCTGCAATACAGAAACACAGGCATTTTTTATGAACACGTGGTCAACAAAATACTGGACGACCTGCTGGGGACCATTTCCCCGCGCTGGATGGAAGTCACCGGAGAATTTACCGCCCGGGGCGGCATTACCACCCGGGTCCGGGCGGACAGCGGCGAGCGGCCGGCCCTCTCCTGAACCGGCGGGACATTACCGAAACAGGCCGCTTGGCGAACATGTAACCCGCAGAAAAAGAGGTTGCCCATGAGTACGGTGGAAGCATTTTTCCTGGTTATTGAAGAAAACGATTGTCCCTA
>CAYTQK010000170.1:2269-7332 GCA_964439745.1 uncultured Desulfobacterales bacterium | reverse complement strand
GCGATGGGCGTGCCGGGTGTACACGGCATCGGGTATGAACCCGTTTTCATCGGCTGTTGCTTCAATCTCCTGCCAGGATTCCGCCATATCCTCCCCCCTGTGTGATTCTTAAAAAAATAATGCCTGGATGAATATTTTGTCATGGTTTAACGCAAAATCCAAGCATCGACCCAACCTCGGGCCATGGGAATCATTCCCGGCCTTTCTGCGATAGTATAGGCAAAAATGAAGAATTTGACAATTATTTGATCGGCCGGGCAAAGTTTCAAAAAATTCTTGACAGGGGGAAAGAGGGGGGCGTATCCTGTTCTCCATCAAATGATGGAAGCGATAAGTTGGATAGTTTGTTTGGAAGCATTTGATAGAATTTTGTGTACGCGAAGTTTGTAACCTCTTCACTCTCTGCGATAAGGACAGGCCGGTGCCGACCACCTTAGAAAAAGCCCTTTCCAAACCCGACTCCATGAAGGCGCGGATTTTCTCCTCCGCCCAGAAACTCTTTGCCGCTTATGGCTACGAAGGCACCACCACTCGGATGATTGCCAAGGAAGTGGGCATCGATATCTCCACCCTCTACTATCACTGGGGGGAGAAGCGGGAACTCTACCAGGCCGTCCTGGAAAATTTCAACAACGAGATCGACGCCAAGCTCAAGTCTATTGAGCAGGCCGTGCATGGACAATCCCTGACCCATCGCCTGGAAGTGGCCATTGATGATATGTGCGACTATCTTTTTGACAATATCGAGGTGACCCGCCTGATCCTTTTTTCTTCTTTCATGCGGTCCCGGGAGACCGAGGACCTGGGGGTGGCCATCTCGGATTATATTTCCAATATAGCTGTGGCCATGGGGCTGGCCATGGACAAACGGGCCATTACCGCCACGGCCAAGGCCAGGGTCATGGCCATGGTCCTGTCCCTGTTCAGCTTTACGTCCGGGGAAAATTTTCTGCGGCCGATCCTGGCCGTGGAGGCAGAAGAATATGTGGAAGTCGTCAAGGAAACGCTCAAATTTATCCTGATTCCCGCCTTTACCCGGCAACCGGAAGAAAGCAACTAACGGCCACCGGCAGCAGGCGTCCCATCAGGAACGGCTAACCCGGATATTTCGCGCAATATCCTTGCTCATGCAGAAAGCGGGTGTCACCGGCGGAGCCGGCGAAGTGTCGATCGTATCAAAAACGGCCCCGGTATCATGTCCGGGGAAAAGGGGGTGAAAGTTTTCAAAATATCTACGCAGAACGCGATGTTGTCATTCCCGCGCCAGGCGCATTTGTCAATCCATTAATCGGTAAGGAGGTAGGTCATGGCATTAAACCTGAATGCCGTTGGAAAAAAGCTGGGACCGGTCAGCCGGGATTATACCTGGAAAGACGTGGTGCTCTATGCCCTGGGTGTAGGGGCCGGATTTTCGAATCTGGAGTATTGCTATGAAAAGAATTTGAAGGTCATCCCGAGTTTTTCCATCGCGGCCATTTTCGAGTTTTTGACGCAGATCGCGCTGGAAACCGAGTTGAATCTGGCGGGATTGCTGCATGCCGAGCAGGAGCTCATTTTTCACAATCCCATTCCCACCGAGGGGACGCTCACCACCGAAGGCCAGGTGACCGATATTTATGACAAGGGGGACAAGGGTGCCATTATCGTCGGCAAATGCGAAACCTGGCATTCCAACGGAAACAAGCTTTTTACCGCCATCGTTACGCTGTTCGCCCGGTTTGACGGCGGTTTCGGCGGACAGAACGCTCCCAAAAATCCGGTCGTCATCCCCGACCGCAAACCGGATATCGAAGTCGAAGACCAGACCGCGGAAGATCAGCCCCTGCTGTACCGTTTGTCCGGCGACGTCAATCCGCTGCACGTGGACAAGGATTTCGCCAAGATGGCCGGTTTTGAAAAACCGATCTTGCACGGCCTGTGCACCCACGGTTTTGCCTGCCGCCTGCTGATCGACAATCTCGTTCCGGGGGAACCGGAGAAAGCCCGGCGCATGGTCTGCCGGTTTTCCCGGCCGCTCATGCCCGGCGATCCCATTCGGCTGCAGATCTGGAAAGAAAGCGACGGCCGGGCCCTGTGGCGGGTGGTCAATCCCAAGACGGGCGAGACCGTCATCGATCTGGGCGCTTTTGAATACGGCGAGATTCCCAAAGATGAAGTTCGTTTTGACGATCGGGTAGCCGTCATTACCGGCGCCGGCGGCGGCCTGGGCCGGACCTACGCCCTGGAGCTGGCCGCCCGCGGTGCCAAGGTGGTGGTCAATGACCTGGGCGGTGCCCGGGACGGCTCCGGCAAGGGGTCTTCGTCGGCGGCCGACCAGGTGGTGAAAGAGATCAAGGACGCCGGCGGCGAGGCGGTGGCCAACTATGACAACGTGGCCACTCCCGAGGGCGGCGAGAGCATCGTCCAGGCTGCCCTGGATGCTTTCGGCACGGTGGACATCCTCATCAATAACGCCGGTATCCTGCGGGACAAGAGCTTTGTCAAGATGGAACCGGAGAACTGGGACGCCGTGCTGGCCGTTCATTTGAAAGGGGCCTACAACGTTACCCGGCCGGCCTTTGCCGTCATGAAAGAAAAGGGTTACGGTCGCATCGTCATGACCACCTCGGCCGCCGGCCTGTACGGCAATTTCGGCCAGACCAACTATTCCGCAGCCAAGATGGCCCTGGTCGGTTTCATGAATACCCTCAAGATCGAAGGGGCCAAGTACGATGTCAAGGTCAACACCATCGCGCCCATCGCGGCCTCGCGGCTGACCGAAGACATCATGCCCCCGGATATTTTTGAGAAAATGGATCCCGAGTTCGTCAGTGCCATGACCCTCTACCTGTGCAGCGAGCGCTGCCCGGTCAGCGGCAGCATTTACAACGCCGGCATGGGCTTTTTCAACCGGGCCGGGCTGGTCACCGGACCGGGTGCGGTGCTGGACGGCGGGGACAAGGCGTTCCCCTCGGCCGAAGACATCCGGGATAATTTCACCCGGATCAGCTCCCTGAAGAACGGCAAGGAGTACTGGCAGCTCAACGACCAGGTCGGCGACGTGCTGACCGCCCTCATGAACCCGCCCCAGGCGGAGTCCGGCGGGGCGGAGGCGCCCGCGGAAGATTCGGCCGCGGTGGGATCGGTGGCCGATTACTTCGCCTCCATGCCGGATCATTTCGTCAAAGAAGCGGCCGCCGGAGTGGACGTGGTCTTCAACTTCATCATTTCCGGAAGCGGCGGCGGCGAATGGCACTGCATCATCAAGGATCAGACCTGCACGGTCAACGAGGGAGCCGCGGACCAGGCTACCTGCACCATCAAAATGGCTGATGCGGATTTTCTCAACATGATGTCCGGCAAACTGCCGCCCATGCAGGCCTACACCTCGGGCAAACTCGTTATCGAAGGGGATGTCATGAAATCCCAGCTGATCGAAAAGGTCTTCAAACAATAACGGACTGCCGCAAATAAGCCGTATGACCCGATCAATACGAACCGGAAATTTGATAAGGAGACATATACAATGATAGGCATCACTTCTTATGGCGCATTTGTTCCGCGTTACCGGCTGAACCGCATGTCCATCTTCCAGACCATGGGCTGGTTCGCGCCGGCGATCATGATGGTCGCCCAGGGCGAGCGCTCCATGTGCAACTGGGACGAGGACAGCCTGACCATGGCCGTGGCCGCGGGACGGGACTGCTTGAAAGGATACGATAAGCAGGATATCGACGGGCTTTACCTGGCCTCGACCAGCCTGCCCTTTCTTGATCGCCTGAACGCGGGCATCGTTTCCACGGCCCTGAACCTGAGCGAGCACATCGCCACCGCCGACTTTACCTCTTCCCAGCGGTCCGGCACTTCCGCCCTGATCAGTGCCATCGAGTCGGTCAAGAGCAAGGAAAAGAACAATGTCATGGTGGCTGCCACCGACGCCCGCGAAACCAAGCCGGCCTATTTCTACGAGATGTGGTACGGCGACGGCGCCGCCTCGGTGACGGTGGGCAGCACGGACGTCATCGCCGAGTACAAGGGGTCCTATAGCCTCAGCCGGGATTTCGTCGACCATTACAAGGGCAAGGGCCGGCGGTTCGACTATTTCTGGGAGGAGCGCTGGGTCCGCGACGAGGGATATTCCCGGATCATTCCCGAGGCCGTCTCGGGACTGCTGGAAAAGACCGGTCTTTCCGGCGACGAGGTGGATACTTTCGTCTTTCCCTGTTTTTTCAAGAAAGACCGCAAGAAGATCGCCAAGCTGAGCGGTATTGATCCGGACAAGGTGACCGATTCCCTGCATGACGTCTGTGGCGACACCGGTTCGGCCCATCCCCTGCTGATGCTGGCCCTGGCCCTGGACGAGGCCAAACCCAACGACATTATCGTGGTGGCCGGGTTCGGCCAGGGCTGCGACGCGCTCTGCTTCCGGGTGACCAAAAATATCAAGAAACTGGCCCCCCGTGACGGCGGCAAGGGCGCCCTGGAAAACAAGCTGAGCATCGACAATTACGCCAAGTTCCTGGTCTTCCGGCAGTTGATCGAGCCGGACATGGGCATCAGGGCCGAAGCGCCCCTGCAGACGGCCATGACCTCTCTTTACCGCAACCGCAACATGCTGCTGGGGCTGGTGGGCGGCAAGTGCCAAGAATGCGGTACGCCCCAGTTCCCCAAGAGCAAGGTCTGCGTCAACCCCCATTGCGGGGCCATGCACAGCCAGGAGGATTACGAGTTCGCCGATCAGCCGGCCCGGGTCAAGTCTTTTACCGGCGACATGCTCTCGGTCAGCGTGGATCCGCCCAATATCTACGGCATGGTGGAATTTGAAAACGGCGGTCGCTTCATGGCCGACTTCACCGACTGCGTCCTGGATGAAGTCAAGGTCGGGCTGCCCGTGGAGATGGTCTTCCGCCGGCGGGTGGTCGACCCGGAACGCAAGTTCTCTTCCTACTTCTGGAAGGCGCGACCCATCCCCGGGGCTGCGGCCGAACTGGACAAGATCAGCCTGGACGGCCGGGGGGCTGTTATCACCCGCGCCGGCCGCGGCCCTGGGCGGGCATCCGGCCTGGCGTTCGCCCGCCGCCGCG
>CAYTQK010000170.1:0-2259 GCA_964439745.1 uncultured Desulfobacterales bacterium | reverse complement strand
CCCGGGCCCCCGGGGGGGGGCTGGACAGGCGGCCCGGGGGGGGGGCCGACCGGGACAGGATCAGCCGGGAGGGCCGGGGGGCTGTTATCCCCGGCGCCGGCGGCGGCCTGGGGGGGGAATCCGCCCGGGAGTGCGCCCGCCGCGGGGCCAGGGGGGTGGTCAACGACCTGGGCGGCGCCCGGGACGGCTCCGGCAAGGGATCCAAGACCCCGGCCGAAAAGGTCGTCAAGGAGATCCAGGACCTGGGCGGCGAAGCCGTGGCCAATTACGACAACGTGGCCACCGCCGAGGGCGGGGAAAATATCATCCAGGCCGCGGTCAAGGCCTTTGGCACCGTCGATATTGTCGTCAACAACGCCGGCATCCTCCGGGACAAGAGCTTTGTCAAGATGGAACCGGAGAACTGGGACGCGGTGGTGGCCGTGCATCTCAACGGCGCCTACAACGTCACCCGGCCGGCTTACAAGATCATGAAGGAAAAGGGGTTCGGCCGCATCATCATGACCACCTCCGGCGCCGGACTGTACGGCAACTTCGGCCAGACCAACTACTCCTCGGCCAAGATGGGGCTGGTCGGGCTGATGAACACCCTCAAGCTGGAAGGGGCCAAGTACGACATCAAGGTCAATACCGTGGCCCCCCTGGCCGCCTCCCGCCTGACCGAGGACATCATGCCGCCGGACATCTTTGAAAAGATGAAGCCGGAATACATCGTGCCCATGGTGACCTACCTGGCCAGCGAGGAGTGCGACACCACCGGTTGTATTTTCAACGCCGGCATGGGCTATTACAACCGGGCCGCCATCATGACCGGGAACACCATCCAGATCGGCGACCGGGAAAATCTGCCCACCCCGGAGGATGTCCATAAAAACTGGGACGCCATCAACAGCCTGGAAGGAGCCAAGGAATTGACCGACCTCAACAGCGCCATGATGGATCTGTTGACCGGTCCCCAGGAATCCGGTGGCGGCGAGGAAGCCGGTGACGCCGGCGGAGACGGGACGCCCCAGGCGGTCTTCGACACGATGCCTGAGGTGTTACACGCCGAAGCGGCGGCCGGGGTGTAAGAGGTCTTACAGTACACCATCTCCGGACCCACCGGCGGCGACTGGCACGTCACTGTCAAGGACCAGGCCTGCCAGGTGGCCGCGGGCAAGGCGGACAAGCCCACCTGCACCATCAAGATGGCCGATGACAAGTTCATCAAGATGGTGACCGGTCAGCTCAATCCCATGCAGGCCTTTTCTTCGGGTGACCTGGTCATCGAAGGCGACGTAATGAAATCTCAGCTTCTTGAAAAGCTGTTTACCTTAAAGTAAAGGAGGGTGAACATGGCTACAGGCATTAAGGATAAAGTAGCAATCATCGGCATGGGCTGCACCAAGTTCGGAGAACGCTGGGATGCCAACGGGGAAGATCTGCTGGTGGAGGCCTTCGAGGAGTGCCTGGCGGATGCGGGCCTGGAAAAAAAGGACATCCAGGCGGCCTGGTTCGGAACCTGCCTGGAGGAAATCAACGTCGGCAAGACGGGCATGCCCCTGTCGACCACCCTGCGACTGCCCATGATACCGGTCACCCGCGTGGAGAATTACTGCGCCACCGGCACCGAGGCCTTTCGCGGGGCCTGCTATGCGGTGGCCTCCGGGGCCTACGACATCTGCCTGGCACAGGGCCTGGAAAAGCTCAAGGATACCGGCTACGGCGGCCTGCCCAATCCCGGTTCCGGGGCCGGTACCCTGACCTGGCAGTGGTGGCCGAACATTTCGGCGCCGGGGTGTTTCGCCCAGCTGGCCAGCGCTTACGCGGCCAAGTACAAGGTGTCCGACCAGGATCTGAAACGGGCCATCGCCCATGTTTCAGTCAAGAGCCACGCCAACGGCGCCCTCAACCCCAAGGCTCATCTGCAGAAGGAAGTCACCGAGGAACAGGTCATGGGCTCTCCCATCATCGCCCATCCCCTGGGATTGTTCGACTGCTGCGGGGTCAGCGACGGGTCGGCCTGCGCCATCGTGACCACGCCGGAGATCGCCAAAAAGATGGGCCGTAAGGATGCCGAGATCATCAGCGTCAAGGCCCTGCAGATTGCCCTCAGCAGCGGTGAAGAAGTGGGCTACAACGAATGGGACGTGGACCATTTCATGACCACTTCCAAGTGCAGTACCAAGGCCTATGAAGAGGCCGGCATCAAGGATCCCAGAAAAGAGATCAGCATGATGGAGGTGCACGACTGCTTCTCCATTACCGAGCTGGTCACCT
>CAYTQK010000169.1:0-7350 GCA_964439745.1 uncultured Desulfobacterales bacterium | reverse complement strand
TCTGGACATACTCGAGCAGATGCGGGATGGGAAGGGAGGAAACATCAAAATCACTGTATCCGCTCAGGACGCGGTTATCAAACCGCTTGTTGTTAACGCCCACCACCAGCTCCAGCCGCCGCAGGTGCGCGATAAAAGCCGGGATTTCCGCCTCCAGATAATCGTAGTACCGGTCCTCGGCGGAATCGTACAGCACCACGCAGCTGATGCCCATGCGCTCGGCCCGGTTCCAGCCGCCCACTTCCCGGGCCGAGCGCTGGGTCTCCACGTCGAACACCCCGTAATGAACCAATGGGGGCGGCTCCGTATCCGTCTGCATCTCCGCCGCGGCCGCCGCCTCATCTTTTACGATAACGGCCGGTTCCGGCGGCCGGGAGCAAGCCGCCGCCTGCCGGGGGCGCAGCAGCCGGTTGAGCACGAACAGGGCGGCGGACTTGTCGATGGGCCGGTTGCCGGAACCGCACTTGGGCGAATGCACGCAGGAGGGACACCCCTGCCGGCAGGGGCAGCGCCGGATCAGGTCTTCCGTGAAGAACAGCAGCTCCAGGGGACGTTCGTAGGCCTGGCGGCTGAGACCGATCCCGCCGGCCAGGGCGTCATAAATAAAAATGGCCGCGCCGCCCGCCTGGGGATGAAAGGGGATGGAAATCCCGCCCAGGTCGTTGCGGTCGCACAATACGAAAAACGGCAAAGCACCGATCAGCGCGTGCTCGGCGGCGTGGATGCCGCCCATGAAATGACGGTACTGGATTTCCGCCTCTTCGCGGACCGCCTCGGGGATGACAAACCAGACCCCTTCGGTCTCAAACGACAGGGGCGGCATGTCCAGCGGAACGATGGAGCGGGCACCACGGCCGTAGAGCCGTTTTTTTTCATACCCGGTGATCTGTTCGGTCACCCGCAGCCGGCCGGTACAGATGGCCAGACCGGCCTCCTGCCGACGCTGAAAGACCTCCAGAATCTCGGTGTTCTTGTCGGAACGGACCTTGGTATAATATCTGGGGCGGCTGGGCGCGGCCGTGATGGTCCGGGTTTCGCTGTCCAGTTTTTCCACCACGTAAGTCCGCCCCAGGTGGATGTAAATCGCGCCGGGATGACCGTCGTGAAAGGCCCGGATCCCGTCCAATGTGCCGATGTAATCGCCGGTTTCGGCGCAGACGACCGTGTAGGGCGAGCCCACTCCCCGCAGGTCGACCCGGCGATGCGGGGCCTTTTCCGCGGCGAAAAGCCGCCTACCGTCGCCGCTGCGCAGCAATCGGCCGGCGGCTTCCAGCTGCGCCGCCGCCGCCCGCACGGCCGGGGGCGGGAGAAAAGTCTCCTGTTGGGACAGGGCGGGTCCCGGCGGGGCACAGGGCGGGTGCTTTGCAAGGATGGCGCGGTTTGCGGGGTGGATCAGGGCGGCCTCCGGTGGCCGGGCCAGAAATGCCTGCGGAGGCCGCATGAAGTACTGGTCCAGGGCGTCTTCCCCGGCCACCAGGAGAAGGGCCGAATCCTGGCCGGCCCGGCCCACCCGGCCGCCCCGCTGCCAGGTGGCCATGATGGAGCCGGGATACCCCACCAGGATGCACAGGTCCAGGTCTCCGATATCAATGCCCAGCTCCAGGGCGCTGGTGGAGATGACCGCCAGCAGATCACCGGACGACAACCGGGCCTCGACTTCCCGGCGTTCGGCCGGCAGCAGCCCGGCCCGGTAGGAACTGACCCGGTCGGCAAACCGTTCCGATTTTTCCACCCACAGGGAGATCAATTCCGTCAGCTTGCGGGACTGGGTGTAGACAATGGTGCGCAGCTCCCGGTGCAGCGCCGATTTGAGGAGCTTAATGGCGGTGGCGACCGGGCCGGTGCCGGGATTGAGCAGGACCACGTGCCGCCGACCCCGGGGAGCCCCGCTTTTTTCGATGGTCCGCACCCTCAGCCCGGTCAGTTGCCCGGCCAGCTGACCGGGATTGCCGATGGTGGCGGAACTGGCCACGAACACCGGCCGGCTGCCGTAATGCGCGCAGATGCGGCGCAGCCGCCGAAAGACCTGGGCCATATGCGATCCCATTACCCCCCGGTAAGTATGGATCTCATCAATGACGACGATCTCCAGGTTTTCAAAAAAAGTCTGCCAGGACTCGTGGTAGGGCAGCAGGGAAAGATGCACCATGTCGGGGTTGGTCATGAGCACGGCCGGCGGCGATTGCCGGATCTTCTTCCGCTCGCCGTCGGAAGTGTCGCCGTCATAAATGGCGGCGGCCGTGTTTTCCATCCCGGCCGTGGCGGCCATTTTTTCAAACGCCTTGCGCTGGTCCTGGGCCAGCGCTTTCAAGGGGAACAGGTAAAGCGCCCGGGCGGCGGGGTTTTTCCTGATCTTTTCCAGAACGGGCAGATTATAGATAAAGGTTTTACCGCTGGCCGTGGGCGTGGCCACCACCACGTGGCGGCCGGCGCGGACATGTTCGACGCCTTCGGCCTGATGGGTATAGAGCGCCTCCACCCCCAGGCCGGACAGTATCGCCTCCAGCATCTCCCCGCCGGCAAAAGAGGCCGGGCAGGACCGCGCCGGCCGGCGGCGCAGGGTCTGGTGATGCACCACTTCGGCGGCCATGCGGGGAGATTTCACCAGCGACTGGATATATTCTCGAATATCGCCTTGTTGACTCATCTTGACGGGCATGAAAACCGGCGCCGCAGGCGGTGCCGGTCCCAAGAAAAGACTTTTCAGCCAGAATTAAAAATTGTATAATTGTTTTTTATCCATGGCCGGTCTGGATAAACCAGCCAGCCAGCCCGGGACGAACCGACTATAACACCATAAACGAACAAACCAAAATCAAAATAAAGGGGGACGGGCAATGCGCGGCGCGTTTTTGGTTGTCATGCTGATCGCCCTGCTGATCGTCGGTTTCCTGGTGGTCAAGAACATGACCACGGAAACCGAGGGGGCCGGAAAAATGGAAACCGTCCAGAAGGCCAAGGATGCGGCCCGGCAGGCCGAAGACAGCGCCGGCGACATCGATGATCGCGCCCGTAAAGCCACCCGCGACCTGAACCTGGCCGACTAGCCCGCCTGGCCTCGGCGGAATAACCGGCTCACCAACAAGCAAAGAAGGAGCAACCACCCATGACAGGCCACATCCGCATCATTTTTGCTGCAATTACCGCCATCGTTCTTTTGTCAACGCCGGTATGGGCCCAGCGCATCGAGATCGACCTGGGCGTAGGCGCTCACACCGTCCTGGCCGACCTCCAGGTGGAGACCCCCATGGACCGGGCCACCCTGTTTGCCGGCGGCGGAGTCATTTATGACAAAGACGACTACGCCCTGTTCAACCTCAAAACCGGTCTAAAGCAAAGCATCTTCGCGCCGGCCCTGACTTTCGGGCTGGGCTTCAAGGGGGTGGCCGGGGAATACGAAACCCGCCACCATGATGATTTTGGTGTCGCCGCCATCGGCTTTACCGCCCTGGGCGAATGCGACCTGGCCCGCACCCAGGCGGCCATGCCCCTGACCCTGTACAGTAATCTCACGCTGGCACCTTATCCCCTGTGCTTTGACGATTGCGAGGAATACCTGGAATGGACCGCCGGGGTGGAGTTCAACCTGATCGAAAACGGGGCCATCTTTGCCCAGTACACCCGCATGGAGACGGAACTGGATATCGACGGCCGGGGCGACGACGATGTTGACGACAATATCGTCCAGTTCGGATTCCGGCTCATCTTCGGGCGGTAAGCGTTTCCCGAAAATAGCAGGGGCGGCCGCCGCCGGAAAAATTCCGGCGGCGGCAAGACCGCAACGCATCCGCCCGGCCTGCGTCACTGGATATGCTTACGCCGCCATCAGGCCTTGTACCGGCTGAAGTCCACGCCCCGCGATTGGCCCCGCCGGTCAAACCATTCATCCTCATTGGCCGGCGGGATTTCCACCTGGTCGGCCGGCCGGGCAACCAGGGCCACGGCTTCTTCCGGGCAGGTGGTCAGGCACAGGCCGCAGCCGATGCACCGGGTCGGGCTGACCTGGTAGACGCCTTCATCGGTTTCGGCGATGGCTCCCACCTGGCAGCGCTCATCGGCGCAGATCCCGCAGCCGCTGCATTGCCCGGCATCGATGACAGCGTAGTAATTGGATTTGACCAACGGCCCGGGATCGAGCTGCCACTCGTTGATGGACCGCAGGATGCCGCAGCAGCAGCCGCAGCAGTTGCAGATAAAATCCTGGCCCTGGACCACATTGCGGGAGAGATGCACCAGCCCGGCCTCCTCGGCCTTTTGCAGCACCCCGTAGGCCTCTTCCTTGCTGATCTGGCGTCCCCAGGGGTGATCATCAAACACGCCCGGTACCGGGGCCACGGCCAGGCACACTTCCAGCGGCTTGTCGCAGCCCTGCCCCAGCAGGCGGCGCTCTTTTTTGCAGATACAATCATTGACCGCGAAATCCTGCCCCTTTTCAATAATGGCGGAAACGCGGTCGTAGGGCTGGGCCGCCTGGGCGCCGTCCAGTTCCTGCTCAATGGGAACGGTCCGCATCAGGGCCGGCTCATGCTGGAAGAACTGGGCCCCGAAATAGGGCATGTAGGCTTCGGCCAGCTCCACGAATTCCCGGTCCATGCGGTCGATCTGGAATTCATACAGGCCGAACACCCAGGGCAGCAGCTTGAATATCTTCGTTCCGCCCAGGTTGACACCGAAAATCAGTCCCCGCCGCCACATGGATTCGAGTTTCTCCGCCAATTCCCCGGCGGAACGGCCCGTGCGGGCGGCGATCTGATCGACGTTTTCGAAGTGCAGCTTCAGCTGGCAGAACAGTTCGGCCTCGTCCGGTTCAAACATTTTTTGCAGCAGCTTGATTTCCAGGCCGCTTTCTGTTTTGGGAAACCCGTTGGGCAGGGTATCCAGCAGATCCGCCAGTTGATGATACACCGCTTCGCTCATGCCATCTCCTTGGTATTTGATCCTGAATTAGGCTTGGCCTTTTTCCCCTTCCCCCAGCGCATTCAGCAGCAGGGTCAGCGGCCGGTCCTCTTCGTTGTCCGCGTTCAGGGAAATCGGGGCCGGCACCCGGAAGGCGTCTTCGCCGGGCGTGGCCGCCAGCCACTCCTCCCGCAAGGCCTTGACCGTCTGAAAAGCGGCCGAGTCGATGTCCACCAGGCTTTTTTCCAGGACCAGCTCCAGCCGCCCCTTGCGCTCCTCCAGGTGCATCATGGGCGCGATGGGCAGGGCCACCGGCACCCACTTGTCGAACCCCTTTTCCAGGTTCTTGATGGCCGCCATCTGACCGGTGGCGCCGTTGGCCACCAGGGAGAACACCGTCATGCCCAGGTTGTAGGTATAGGTGGCGTCAAACTGGGTGGGATCGTTTCCCCGGCCGTCATAGCCGTAAAAATGCATCTGGGTCTTGAACTTGGGCACTGATTTTTTGAAAATCTTTTCCACCGCCGGCGGGATCTCCTCGTTCTCCAGGATCACGCCCTGGCGGGTCAGTTCACTTTTCAGGGTCTTTACGGAAATGATCGTATTTTTGACCAGCAGAAATTCTTCGCCCCAGTTTTTAAACAGGACCGGTCCGTAATAATCGGGGTCCAGGCCGGCCTTGGACAGGGTATCCCGGTACTGGTCATATTTAAGGCCGATGCGGTACTCGCCGGTTTCCTGGAGCCGGTCCAGGTAATCACTGACCAGCCCCATGATGACCCGTTCGGTATTCACCTGGGAAAAGGGGAAATTGCCGTGGCTGTCCCGCTCCATCAGCAGCCCCTCCTGAAAGAAAGGCGGAATATCGTTGAACAGATCATCATCCCGGGTATTCCATACGGAAAACCTGGACTGGCCTTCCCGGGAGCGCCGGGCCAGCCGCCGCAAATAATCGAGCTTATCCTCCAGCAGCATGAAATCGCTGTGGAAATCCGTATCATGGGTGGCATTGTATTCGGCGATGATGGTATTCAGCTTGATGATAAAAACCTGGATTTCGTTGATGAACTCCAGCAGGCCCTCGGGAATGACGATAACGCCGTAATTCTTGCCCACCGCCGCCCGCCGCACGATACCGTCGCAGATCACCCGGGAAAGATGGCGCAGGGTCATGCCGTAGGCGTTGTAATCCACCTGCCCCTCTTTTTCAGCTTCCCGGATGCGCTCCTCGTCCACGTAATCGGCCAGGTCCTCGCCGATAAAAGTCAGGTTGGCGTGGGTCTGCAGGGCCACTTCCAGGGCCAGGTGGCTGGCCACCCGCCCCATGACCTTGCAGACATGCCAGTACTTGACATCGGAACTGCTGTCCGTACAGAGATTGCCCACCTGCCGGGCAAAGGAGCGGGCCGCCGTATGGAATCCAAAGGACATGGCGCACAAGACCCGGCCCTCGTTGTCCCGCACCTGGATATCGCCGTCAATGGTCTTGGGCACACCGATCACCTGTACCCCGTCCTCCATCAGTTCCTGGGCCAGAAACGCGGCGTTGGTGTTGGAATCGTCCCCGCCCACGATGACCAGCGCGTCCAGGGCCAGCTTGCGGCAGGTTTCCCGGGACAACTGCATCTTTTCGCGGCTATCGATCTTGGTCCGTCCGGTCTTGATCATGGAAAAACCGCCCAGGTTGCGGTAGCGGTCCACCAGCTCGGGGGTGATCTCGATGGCCTCGCCTTCAATGACCCCGTCCGGTCCCAGGATAAACCCGTAAATGGTGGTGTCGGGGTTGGCTTTTCTGGCGGCGTCAAACAGACCGGCGATGACATTGTGCCCGCCCGGGGCGGGGCCGCCGGAAAAGACGATACCGATATTGCGCCGGGCGCGGTACTTCTCCTTGAAATCCTCGGCCGGCGCGTCCTCCCGGTAGACCTGCTGCACCATGTTGTCAATGATGTCCGGCAGGGCTACTTCCGCCGCCCGGTGGGTGGTGAAGCTGAAGCCGGGAACATTATGCATGGCGGTAAATTCACCGGTAAAAGCGTCGCACAGGAGCGGCTGGAAGTCCAACCGGGCCCGGGCCTCGGCACTGAACTTGTCGACCACTTCCCGGACTTCTTTTTTCTGCAGAAATTCACTGAAATCCGTATCTTTTTGTCCCATTTCGGCCTCCTCTTTCCCTGTCTTGCCGGATCTGGCCCCCCGGCCCCGGCTGCCGCTCATCCGCAGCCGGACCGAAAAATCGGTTTATCCAATGGCATATCTGGGATATTTCGCCGGTGCCCGGTCGCCGGTCAAACCCGGTCATGCGCCCAGGACCGGTGAATACCCTGGAGGTAGATCAATGCCGGACGAAAGGGGGGCCAGCTGCCGGCCGGTGCGGTTTGTTGAGGAAACAGTAGTCAAAAGACTTTCTGCTCCTGCATTTCATGCATCGTAACATAGCGGGCGGCACGGGCC
>CAYTQK010000168.1:0-7399 GCA_964439745.1 uncultured Desulfobacterales bacterium | reverse complement strand
GCCGCTGCCGGCGGCGTCTTGCAATCCCCCACCACCCAGACCTTGACCGTTTCCAGGTGGCCAAACCGCTGGAAATGATCATAATAGGCGGACAAAACCCGGGGCAGATGAATCGTCGTCAGAACAATATGAAAAGGTTTGGTCATAATATCAGCAAAACAAATAATATCGCAAAAAGAGCAGTTGCCAACGCAGTCAGATCAGGTATATAATAATTTGTTTTGACAGACAATGACTATATTTAACAAAAATTCCATGTCCGACATAGCGAATATCCGGTTATCCATCATTATTACCGTTTTTTCAGAAACCACGTCGTTGATGGAAACCATTGACCGTCTCCTGGCCGCGAACCGGGGCTATATTCATGAAATTCTTCTGGTGGTTTCCCCCCGTTCTTCGGCTGCCTGCCTGACGGTCTGCCGCCAATTGACAGAAACCCATTCAAGCGTTCATCTGTACCTCCAGCAAAACAATCCTGGCGTGGGCCGGGCCATCCGGGAAGGATTGGCATACGCCACCGGGACCCATATCGCCATCCTTTCGGCAGACCTGGAAACCGAACCCGAAGCCGTGGACCGGGTGATACGGGCAGTGACAGCCTTTGACTACGATCTGGTAATTGCCAGCCGCTGGCTGCCCGGCGGTGGCTTCCGCAACTACAAGAGATTAAAACTATGGTTGAACTGGCTTTTTCAACATCTCTTTAAACGGGTTTATCAAACCGATCTTGGGGATCTGACTTATGGGTTGAAAATCATAAAAGCAGAAATGGCTGATACCATCTGCTGGGAATCCACGCACCACGAAATCTTTATTGAAACAACGCTTAAACCGCTGCTGGCGGGCGCTTCGGCCGGACAGGTGCCGACCGTCTGGATAAGCCGGCAAGAGGGCAGCAGCCAAAACAGTTTTCGCATCAATCTGCGCTATGTCTGGCTGGCCGTAAAGCTGAGCCGTCGGATGCTGTCCGCCCGCTACCGCGGGATTTCCCAAGCCAGCGCCCGGCGGACATGACTATAATGAAAAATCTTCGCATACTGCTGGTCAATCCGCCGCATACCGGGCGCATCATCTTCCCCGGCATTAACGACCGCATCGCCTTCCGCATGCATGACTATGCCCCGCCCCTGGGATTGCTGTATATCAAGAGCTACCTGGAAACCCATACCCGCGCCCGGGTAAATTGGTTCAATTTCCAGACCCCGCTTCGCCCGAGCCTGAAACAGTTTGCTGACCATTTGCAGCAATTCAAACCAAATCTGGCCGGGATTACCGTCCTTTCTCCTTTCTGGTACGGCACCTGCTTGATAACGGATCTCATTAAAAAGAAGTCACCCGACACGGTGATTGTCGGCGGCGGACCGCATATGTGGACCTATCCCGAAGAAACCATGAGCCGGGGGCATTTCGATGTCATTGTGCAGGGGCAGGGTGAGAAACCATTCCACGAGATAGCCAGGCGACTGACCCGATCTGAAGACCTTTATGGGATTCCCGGTACGATCTGCCGCCGGAACGACCGCTTCATCCGGACACCGCCTGCTCCTCTTGATAAGGCTGCGCTGGACGACCTCCCCTTCCCCGACCGTTCTCTCCTGGATATCGGTCAACACCGGTTTTCCGTCAACCGCCACAACCCCTGCGCGCTCATGGTCGCCAGCCGGGGATGTCCGTATAACTGCAGTTTCTGCAACAACCGGGAACGGTTCTTTATCCCCCGGGATCCGGGACGGATCGCTGCGGAAATGCGGGAATGCGCCCGGCTGGGATATCGTTCCATCCAGTTCTGCGATGATGTGTTCACCCATTCACGGCGACACACCCTGGAAATTTGCCAGCAGATGGCGTCGTTGGATATCGTTTTGCCCTGGTCCTGCCAGACCCGCGTGGACTGTGTCGATCCGGAACTGATTGCAGCCATGCGTCAAGCAGGATGCGAACGGCTGCAATTCGGGATCGAATCCGCCAACCCCGGCACCCTGGAACGGATCAATAAAAAAATCCTTCCGGATCAAATTTCCCGGGCTGTGGCCTTGTGCAAAAAACAGGATATTATTACCGTCGGCAACTTTATTATCGGGTTTCCCTGGGAAACGGAAACCGACATACAGCATACTTTTGATTTCATGTTTGCACTGGATGCGGACTATGTCTTCTGCAATCCCCTGATTCCTTTTCCCGGAACCCGTATATACAATGAAGCCGCCACCGATCCGGAATACGACAAGGATTGGTTCAAGAAATTCTTTCAGTCGCCGGCGCCTGACGCACGTATCCCCCTCTGGACAAACCATGTCAGCGAGGAAAAAATATGCGACCTGATAAAGAAATTTTACCGCCAATACTATTTTAACTGGCGGCGGATGCGGCGTCACCTGTCCAATACCAGCGGTTTTAGAGACATAATCACAAAATCGGCCACCGGCATTAAATTGATCATTTATAAATAAACATCATCTGATAGAAATAAAAATTGGATAGCGGGGCATAAAGAGATTATCGTGTGTATTGCTGAAATGAACGTCAACCAGCGCATGGATTCGCCGGTTGACCACCGTTATTCCAAACAGTAGGATACTTTTTTTAACATCCAAACCAGATAATCAAAAATGAATCCTTTCCGAGTACTTTTTGTAAAACCGCCGGACAGTGACGTGAATGTTCTTTCCCTTGATGTTCCCCTGGGGATATTGTATCTATCCGCCTTCCTGAAACAGCACTTTGCAGAACAAGTAACCACGGATATCATTGACCTGCGACTGGAAAAAACGGTCCGCACACCTCTGGAAGAAAAAATTCAGAATTATTCTCCGGACCTGATCGGCATCAGCATCCTGGCGTTCAACCATCTGTTTATCAAACGGTACGCCTCCTTTATCAAAAAACTGGCGCCTGACGCCACCATCGTCATCGGCGGCCCGGCCGCTACCTACAGTTATCAAGAGATTCTGGAAAAACATCCGGAAATTGACGTGGCGGTCCTGGGAGAAGGAGAAACCACCATGGTCAACTTGGTGGAAAAATTAATAACCGGCAATGATATCAAAAACATCAAAGGGATTGCCTGCCGGAACGATCAGATCATCGTTAATGAACGACAGGATTTTATACCGGATATCAACCAGCTGCCCTACCCGGATTATAATTTAATCCGGTTTGAGGAGTACTGGGGCGAAAAGCTCCATTCCCAGATGAATGGCGTGCTGGCCCACAAAAAATATACCCATATCATCAGCTCCCGGGCCTGTCCGTTTAACTGCATTTACTGCCATAATATTTTCGGTAAAAAACTGCGGAAAAGAAGTCCGGAAAACTTTGTCGGTGAGATCCAATGGCTGCACGAGACTTATGGCATCAAAGAATTTCATATCGTGGATGATGTCTTTAATTTTGACCGGCCGCGCATGCACGCCATTCTTCATCTGATCATTGAAAGAAAACTGGATATCAAGCTGGCCTTTCCCAATGCCCTGCGGGCGGACATGCTGGAGACCGAAGATCTGGACCTGTTGAAAAAAGCCGGCGCTTACATGGTCACCTTTGCCATTGAAACCGCCTCACCGCGGATTCAAAAACTGATCCGGAAAAACCTGAATATTGAAAAGGTGGCCGAAAACATCAACCACGCCAGTGCCATCGGCCTGATCGTCAAGGGATTTTTTATGCTGGGGTTTCCTTCCGAGACCCCGGAAGAAATTCACCAGACCATTCAGTTTGCCGTCCGCTCGAAGCTGGACCTGGCCCACTTTTTCACGGTCACCCCTTTTCCCGGTACCGCCCTGCGGCAGCTGGCCAAAGAGACCTATCCCGACTGGCAGGATGAAGCCCTCTACCACTACTGGCCGGACAAACCCTTTTACCAGCAGGCCACCGGCTATGATCTCAATCGGGTGCAGAAACTGGCCTATCTCCGCTTTTACGGCTCCCCCCGGATGCTGAAAACCTTTTACAAAATTCCCTTGAAACTGATGCGCATCAAAAAATGGGCCATCTTTGCCGCAGAAGTGCTCTGGAAATAGACTCACAACACCGGCGACAGAATCCCTTTACTGACTTTTCGTCAGCGCCAAAGCTGCCTGCAATGCCCTGGCAATCTGCTGATCATCAGGGCGGCCGGCCAGTGCCCGGGAAAAACATTCGGCCGCTGCTGCCGGTTCCCCCTCCTGGAGCAGCAAGCGACCCAGGTTATAATTGGCGGC
This sequence comes from uncultured Desulfobacterales bacterium, assembly GCA_964439745.1. Taxonomy (GTDB): domain Bacteria; phylum Desulfobacterota; class Desulfobacteria; order Desulfobacterales; family Desulfosudaceae; genus CAYTQK01. Next base: position 3,197 of record CAYTQK010000168.1, on the reverse strand, counting down.
GATATTCTCCGGATCCAAGGCCAGCACGGTTCGATAGTGATACTTGGCCTGATTTACCTGGCCGGTCTTCTGATACAAATTGGCCAGGCCCAGATGCGCCGGAATCGATTCCGGCGATAGTTGCAAGGCAGCCAAGAAGTGCGACCGGGCCGCTTCTGTGCGGCCAAGCCGGTCCAGCACCAGGGCCAGATTGGCCTGGGCGCCCGCGGAATCCGGCTTGATGGCCAGAGCCCGCCGAAACTGTTTTTCCGCCTTATCGTACTCTCCTTCTTCCAGACAGGCATTGCCCAGACCGACATGGGCGAAAAAATTATCAAAAGTAACACTCACCGCCTGGGTAAACAAGGCTCGGCTGTTTTTAAAATGCAGGGTATGCAAAAACGCCGCTGTTCCCCAGATCAGCAGCAACACCACCCCGGCTGCTGGTATGAGAATCCGGCCCGGCCTGGTCCGGAGCAGGCGGCCGGGAACGGCCCAGATAGCCGACATGAAAATGCCCAGCAGCGGGATATACACGTAATGATCGGCCATGGCCGGCCAGGGACCGGAGCGCACCACCCCGAAAGAGGGTACCAGGAAAACCAGGTACCACAACCAGCCCAGCAAGAGCATGGGAGCATCCCGCCGATGACGGGCTGCCCAGGCGGTTATCAAAAGAATGAGCAGCAGGGCGCCGGCCGGCTGCCACCAGGGGATACTGTCCGGAAAGGGGTAATAAACGGACAAATTGGCGGGATAGACAATTTGCCACAGATATTTTACCAGCGAAACCACCCCGTTGGCCAGCAGCAAGCCGAAAGAGATGGAGTCTGATTCCAGGACCGGGCTGGTGCCGCGCCCGGCCAGCAAAACCGCCCAGAGCCGCAGCCCGGAAAAAACAAAAAAGGGGATTTTGTCGACTATGGCCAGAGCCATAGAACGTTTTCCGGTTTGACCGACTGAACCGGACAACACCAGCCAGTCCAGCAGGACCAATATCACCGGCATCATGACCGCGGTCGGTTTGGCCAGCAAGGCCAGCACAAAGGCGACCAGGGAAATTCCAAACCAATTTTTCCGCCGGTTCTGCGCATAGCCCGAATACGCGTACAGTGATAATGCCATCAGGGCGGCACAGAGCACATTGGACCGCTCGGCCACCCAGGCCACCGATTCTGCGCCCAGCGGATGAATAGCGAAAAAACCAGCCGCCAGGGCCGACCGCCAGAAGGCACCGGTCAGGCGTTCCAGAAACAAAAAGAAAAACACAACGGCAGCGGCATGAAAGAGCACACTGGAAAGATGATGGCCGGCCGGGTTAAGCCCATACACCTGGCAGTCCAGCATGTGGGAAACCAGTGATAGCGGATAAAAGAAAATGTTTTCCTGCCAGGCGGAAACAAAGGCCCAGTTCAGTCCGCGCCAGGTCAGCCCCGCCCGCACCAGCAGATTTTTCTGGATTAACTGCAGATCATCAAAGGAAACAAAGGAAAACGACCATGCCTGGTGGTAAACAGCAGCGACCGCCAGGGACAAAAGAACGATAATCGGTACTCTGGTATTCATCCGGGAATTTCAGAATGACAAGAAGTACAATCGCCGACATTTGCTGAAAAAAAACAAAAAAAGAGCAAGCCGATGGATTCCGTTTATTCCCAGCCTGAAGAAGGAACCACTATATCCGGACGATTGTCATTCCAGGGATCGGTATTATCCGAGCTGCCTTTACGTCCCCAGAAACAACCTGCGATCACCATGTCGCGGTCGGTAGAAGTGGGGTTGATACTGATGGATAATGGATTATCATGATAATCAACATTGGGAATCAGAAACGGCTCACTGTCGGCGGAAATTTCCTGGAGCAGGGACCGGTTGGCTGGAATCACCGCCTTGGTATAGACCATCTGCAGGTCGTTTAACACCCAGGAGCCCCGGTATGTGGAGTTGCCGCTGTCGTCTGTAGCCCAATCATTGGTCGCTGAATCCCATTCCCCGCTCGCCCCGACCCGCACCTCGCCGAGGATGTAGTCTTTATAGCGACCATCTACCGGAGTCTTCACCGCGCCGGTGGTGGATTCCCCCATGCCGGATTCCTGGGAATCCGGATAATAGACGGTGCGGGAATAATGTCCGTGAACATAGGTGACCAGGTAGGTATCAGGCCTGCCGTCACCGTCCGCGTCATATCCGGAAGTCAGGTTGCCACTGCCGTCATACACCGGGGCATCGGCCGTGGCCACTTCAAACCGGATGGGCATGGTCGGGCTGGACTGGCCGATCTGTTTTGCGGCATAATCGGAAATATTGTAGGTAATTTCGGTTTCTTCATCATAATACGTGTAGTTTGACGTATTGTGCTGGCGTTCATGATGAACGCCGGCGGCAAAATCACCGATGGCACACCAGTTGGATACAGAGCTGGAATAATACAAACCGTCGGTGGTTAATTCGGTATAATTGGGAAATGAGGGAGAGTTGGCCACCCCTCCGTAGGGCTTGTCAACAATATCCCCGGCAAACATGATGCTGGCACCCTTGGCTTCAATGCCGCCATAGCCCCGGAAATTGACTTCCCCGCCACCCAGTTTCAGCCGCAGTTCCCCGGCAATGCCCTGGTCGCTGCGGATATCCGCGGCGCCAATAGAGTTGGTAGTGCCCCATCCCGCCATATAAGAGTCAAAAAAGGCATCATTTTCATAAAATTTCGGCGGTGACAGCAGCACCTGCGCAAAATGCCTCTGATCGGCCGGATCGCTATACTCATCCACCCAGAAAATTTCGCCGATGTGAAAACCGAACACATCATGTACCACCGGCGGCGACGTATTGTAATTGGCAAACTGGACCAGTTCCCAAACATAGTGAAAATTGGTGCTGCCGTAGCCGGTCATGGAAAAGGTTACGGCATCATCCGTCATGCGACCGTCACTGCTAAGATCGCCGGTGCCGGCGTTGATATCAAATCCCAGCACATCCACGTCAATGGGCACGGATTCGTCGGTGGCACTGCCGCAAAAGGCGGCGGCAATGGAGTTGTCGTCATATTCATCTTCCTCATAAAAAGTCTGGCTTTTGTCATCATCCACGATCAGAAACTGCCAGTCCGTGCCCGATTCTGGGCTGAGATCGATGAGAAAATCATCCATCTGCAACAGGGTGGCATCCAGATCCTGGGCATAGATGGAAATGCCGGCCGTCCCGGCTACACCGCCCAGATC
>CAYTQK010000167.1:0-7447 GCA_964439745.1 uncultured Desulfobacterales bacterium | reverse complement strand
GGAGGCGATGTGTCCCCGCTCAACACCCGGTATTATCGGTTTGTCCTGTCCCTGCAGTATTTCCTGTTCTTCGGGGTGCTGGGTATTTTCCTGCCGTTTTTCAACCTCTATTGCTACCACCTGGGCTTTTCCGGTCTCCAGATTGGGGGACTGTTCGCCGCCCGGACCGGCACCACTGTTGTTTTTCCTCTGCTGTGGGGCGCCCTGGCCGACCGCTACAGTGTCCGCAAGCCCTTGTACGTGCTGTGTAATTTTGTCTGCGCCGGGGCCTGGAGTTTTCTGCTGTTCACCACCGATTTTTATCTCATGCTGGTCATCGTCTTTTGCTACGGGATTTTTCGCGCCCCGGTCATTTCCTTCATGGAAGCTTATTCCATGGACATCCTGGGCGACCAGAAAAAGAGCTACGGCAAGATCCGGGCCTGGGGAACGGTCAGTTTCGTCACGGTGGTGACGGTCCTGGGCCGGGTCACCGAGGTGGCCCCGGTGAGCATCATTATTCCCCTCATCCTGGCCGGGGTATTGATGCACTCGGTCAGTGCCTTCGCCCTGCCGGCGGTCAAGGACGAACCCCGGAGAACGAAGGATGCGGCCGGATTGCTGGGCAGAAAAAAAATTTTGGGATTTCTCTTCTGCGCCTTTCTGATGCTCTTCAGCCATGGCACCTATTACGGCTTTTTTTCCATTCACCTGGAAGAGATGGGCTTCGGGAATACCTTTATCGGCTTTGCCTGGGCCCTGGCCTCCATCGCCGAGATCACCGTCATGATCGGGTCCAACCGGCTTTTTTCCCGGTTTTCCCTGGAACGGGTGCTGGTCTTTTCCTTTTTCGTGGCGGCCGTCCGCTGGGTCATGATTTATTTCGCCGTGTCGGCGGCGGCGGTGCTGATCTCTCAGCTGCTGCACGCGGTGCCCTACGGTGCCTTTCACATGGCCAGTATTCTGTATATTGACCGGGTCAGCCCGGAAGGCGGCAAGACGCTGGGGCAGGGCGTCAATAATGCCGTCAGCTTCGGCCTGGGCATGATGACCGGGGTTTTTGTCAGTGGGTATTTTTTTGACCTGGTGGGCTCGGCGCCGCTGTTTATCGGCAGCGCCGCGGTGGCCGTGGCCGGCGGTCTGATCCTGTGGGCGGTTCTGCGCGCCCCGGAACCGGCCTGAGACTGGTCGTTGCCGGGGGGCTGACCAGTCTCTGGGGGGATTTGTGTGTATGCGCTCGGCGAACAGGTCAGGGACGTCCCCGCCTTTTGCCCTTGCGCTTTTTCTTCTTCTTGCCGCCCGGATCGGCCGGGTTGACCTTGAGGGTATTGCCCTCGACAAATTTGCGGTTAAGGGCCTTGATGGCCTTGTCGGCTTCCGAATTGCTGGGCATTTCCACAAAACCATAGCCCTTGGACTGGCCGGTGTATCTGTCCAGAATGATATTGGCGCTTTCCACTTCGCCGAATTCGGCGAACAGGGCTTTCAGCCCTTCCCGGGTAAATCCGGCTGTCAGGTTTCCAACATAAATATTCATGGAGATTCCTTTCGGTTGACACCGAGCGGACAGTAAAGAAAAAAGGGGCATCCATCAACAGGATGGATGCCCCTTGTGAATTGTATAATGAACAGATATTAGAGCTTGCTCACGTTCTGAGCGGCCGGCCCTTTCTGGCCCTGCTCAATGTCAAACGTCACCCGGTCTCCTTCGTTCAGGGATTTAAAACCGGCTTCGTTGATGGCTGAATAGTGCACAAATACATCCGGCCCATCTTCCTGTTCGATAAAACCAAAGCCCTTCTGATCGTTAAACCATTTCACGATACCTTGACTCATGCTACATCCTCCTTCATCTTGCTTTTTTTTGTTTGTTCAACGTTTTTACTGGAGGATGCCGTTCTGCGATAATGCGATGAATCGTTCCTTCAGAAAAACCATCCCGGCAACCCCCGCCAGGATGTTGTTGACACTTTGGAGTGATATTATAACAGGTTATTTTGCAAAAGCAAGCAAAATTTGAATTTATTTGCTTTCAGGCATACCAGTGAAGTCTTTTCCCCCGAAGCAGAACTTATTCCTCATCACCCCGGACGCTGCCCCGGGTTTTTTTCAGCCGGCTGCGGTGGATCTTGGCGGCCTTGGTCCGCTTTTTGGCGGCGGCCGAAGGGCGGGTCTTTTTACGGGCCCGGGGCTTTGCGGCGGCCTTCCGGATGAGGGCCACCAGCCGGTCCTGAGCGTCCTGCCGGTTTTTTTCCTGGCTCCGGAAGCGCCGGGCCTCAATGACCAGGACGCCCTCGTTGCTGAGGCGGCGGCCGGCCAGTTTCATCAGCCGCTGGCGCACATCCTCCGGCAGGGAGGGAGAACCGGCCACGTCAAAACGGAGCTGGACGGCCGAGGAGACCTTGTTGACGTTCTGGCCGCCGGGGCCGGAGGCCCGGACAAAAGTCAGCGCCAGTTCTTTTTCATCCAGGGCGATCTGGTCGGTAACAGGTATCATGCGTCTGCGGGAACGAGATTTAAAAAGAAAAAAATGCTGGTTTGTACACCTGATTTATAATATGAGATATGGCATGCCGGATCAAGCGCTCAATATCATACCGTCAAATGTAAACACCATTCACCTGGTGGCGGCCGGCGGCACCGGCATGGCGGCCCTGGCCGGTATGCTCCGCGACCTGGGCTATGCCGTGACCGGCTCTGATCACAATGTTTATCCGCCCATGAGCGACCTGCTGGCCGACCGGGGGATCCCCGTGGCCGCCGGCTTTTCAGCCGACAACCTGGCCCATCACCCGGACCTGGTGGTCATCGGCAACGCCGTCACCCGGGACAATCCCGAGGCCGCGGCCGTGCGGGAAATGCGGCTGCCGTACTGTTCCATGCCCCAGGCCATCAACCATTTTGCCGCCCGCGACAAATCCATCCTCATGGTCTGCGGCACCCACGGCAAGACCACCACCACCGCCCTGCTGGCCTGGATGCTGCATACCGCCGGCCTGGATCCTTCCTTTATAATCGGCGGGATGGTCCGGGGGTTTGAGAGCAACTATCGCCTGGGCACCGGGCCGCACATGGTCATCGAGGGCGATGAATATGATACCGCCTTTTTTGACAAGACCTCCAAGTTTCTGCATTACCGGCCGGCGGTGACGGTGGTGACCGGGGTGGAGTTCGACCATGCCGATATTTTTGCCGATCTGGCGGCGGTCATGGCCAGCTTCCGGTCGCTGCTGGCGGGATTATCGCCGAACAGCCGGCTGCTGGTATTTGACGATGATGCCAACCTGGCAGAACTGGTCAAGCAGGCCGGTCCGGCCGCTGAACGGTATGGGGAAAGTCCGGCCGCGTCCTGGCGCCTGGCCGCGGCCAACGTCAAGGCGCCGCTGAGTGAATTTACCGTCATCCGCAACGGCCGGGTCTATGGCGAGTTTGTCACCCCGCTGCAAGGGCGCTATAACCTGCTTAACGCCGTGGGTGCCATGGCCGCGGCCGACAGCGCCGGGGTTTCAGCCGCAGCGGTCGGCCGGGCCCTGGCGGATTTTCCCGGCGTCAAACGGCGCCAGGAGATTCGGGGCGTCAAAAACGGCATCACCGTCATGGATGATTTCGCTCATCATCCCACGGCCGTGGCCGCCACCATTGCCGGAGTCCGTCCCTTTTACCCGGAGGGCCGGCTGATCGCGGTGTTTGAGCCCCGGACCAACACCAGCATGCGGGACGTTTTTCAGACCGCCTATGCCGGTGCCTTTGACGGGGCCGACCTGGTCTGTATCAGCGATCCGCCTTTTCCGGACAAGGTGCCGGCCGGCCATCGTTTTTCTACCGAGCGCCTGGCCGCGGATCTGAGCCGCCCGGACCGGCCGGCCTATCGCTTTGCCGACGCGGCCGCCATCGTCGATTTTCTGGCGACAGAGGCCCGCTCCGGCGACCTGGTCCTGGTCATGTCCAACGGCGGTTTTGACAATATTCATGAAAACCTGCTGGCGCGCCTGTAGCGATTTGTTTTTTCTGTGATTTGACATCCACTGCAACCGGTGATAAACCCAAAAAAGAGCGCCGCGGCGCCTGACGCTTATATTTCCGGGAGGGAATATGAAAAAAGATATTAACCAGCTGTTTGTTTATCCCAAAACCTGGGTTACCCGGGAAACCGAAGAGATCGCCAAGTCGGTCCGCCAGTGGGCCACCAAGGAGATCGTTTCCCGCCGCCTGGACTACCAGGATGATTATGGCAATCTTTTTCCGCAGGTCCGGTCCCGCCTGGCCCTGGATATCGGCTGCCAGGGTCTGATGTTTTCAGCGGATGACGGCGGTCTGGGTTTGAACCGGGTCGACGCGGCTGTCACCCTGGTCATGGTGCTCAAGGAGATCGGCCGGGCCGATGCCGCCATCGGGTTTATCCATGCCGTGGAATACGCCCTGGGCGGGGTGCTGGCGGCCGAGGAGGGCGGCGGCTCCCTGGCCGGGAAGCTGGCGCCCATGTTCTGCCAGGATACCCTTACCACCATTGCGCCGATTCTGCCGGCCGGGGGACGGGTGGGGCAAGTCTACCCGCTCTTCGCCGGACGTCCGATCCGGGCCGCCCTGGCTGGGTCAGGGGAGGACCGGACGGTTTCCGGGGAAGCCCTGCGCCCCCTGGACCTCGGTGCCGAGGCGGCCGTGCTGGCCGTTGTCTGCGCCGATGAAGCGGGTACTCCGGCGCTGGCCGTCATTCCGGCCGATGCCGCGGGTGTCCGCCGGGCAGAACCCTACCTGAAAACCGGTCTGGAGGGGTGCCGCAACGCTGATATCGATCTGGACCAGGCCATCGTGCCGGATGGTCATCTTTTGGCCGGTGAAAGTCCGGTGCGGGCCTTTTACGCCTGGCTTAACCTGCTGCTGGGGGCTGTCAGTACGGGCGCGGCCATGGGCTGCCTGGAGGTGGCCGGCGAGTGGGCCGACGAGCGCGTCATCAAGGCCGGGGGCCTGATCAAGAACAACCCCCTGTGCGCGGCGGTACTGGCCGAGGCCTATGAAGAGGTCTCCCTGGCCTGGACCCTGATCCATCACCTGGCTTATTCTCTGGCCAACCCGGACGAATGGGGCGCGGCCGGCAGCCCCACGATGTTTGCCGTTTCCCAGATGACGGGCCGGCGGGTCCAGGCCAACGCCCTGCTGGCTGTCAATAAAATGATGGAACTGATGGCCTCGGAGGGATACGCCCGGGAGGGCCGGGTGGAAAAATCCTGGCGGGACATCAAAACGATTCAGTCGAGCCTGTGCGGCATTGGCGGAGAAGCCCCGGTCCGGCTGGATGTCGCCCGGTATGTCTTTGACAGCAGCGCCATGTAGAAAAAGACCGCGCGCAGCGCCCGGATATCAGGAGGGGAGGACGATCCATGAAATCATTTGACGAATTTTCAAGGCCGGTCGACCGGATTTCTCCCATGGAAAAGCCCCTGCGGCAGGTGATTCGCAAATGGGCCGAGGAAGAGGTCATGCCTTATCGCCGCCGGTATGACGAAGACTGGCGGGATCATTCCCTGATCGAGCCGGCCATGAAGAAACTGTGCGTGGACCTGGGCATCCAGAAGTCGCTTTTCCCCGAGGAACTGGGCGGCTGGGGGCTGGGATCATCGGATTCCATGGCCGCCATGGTATTTGCCCTGTGCGAAGAGATGGCCCGGGCGGACAGCGCCCTGGCCCTGGCCAATCTCTGTTCCCAGTGGTCCCTCAGCACTTTTCTCATCAAGCCCGACATCAACATGCGGCTGGCCCGGGAACTGGCACCCATGTTCTGCCGCACGGACAAACTCTGCATCTGCTGCCAGGCCATGACCGAGCCCCAGGGCGGTTCGGATATTGAAAACATGGACCTGCTGCACGGCAGGACCATTCAGACCACCGCCGAACGGGACGGCAGCGAATGGGTCATCAACGGCCACAAGCTGTGGCCGACCAATTCCGGTGGTGCGGCCAACCTTTTCGGGGTGCCCTGCACCACCCGCCCGGGTTCCGACGATCCCCGTGATTTCGCCTATATCATGGTACCGGCCCATCTGAAGGGGGTCAAGCAGAGCGGGCCTTATCAGAAGGCCGGCATGGCGGCCGACAAGAACGGAGATATCTGGTTTGATAACGTACGGGTGCCGGATTTTTACCGCGTCCAGGGGCCGAGCAAGGACGCCGAGGCCTTCAAGCGCATCATTCCCATGGGGCTGCTGGGCAGTGTCGGCTTTGCCATGGGTGCCATGATCAATGTTTACGAGATCCTTTACGATTTTGTCTCCGCAACCACCATCGGCAACCGGCCGCTCAAGGAAAACGACGCCGTGGCCGGTGTTATCGGCAAGATTGCCGGGGATATCGACATCTGCCGCATCCTTTCCTACGAGATCGTGCGTCTCATCGACAGCCGGAACAAGCCCGGCGGCCGGCCCATCCATTCCGAGGAGACCATCGCCCGGTCGCGGAACATCAAGGCCTTTGTCTGCGATCAGATGGTCACCAATATCGGAACGGCCATGGATATCCTGGGCGTATACGGCAGCGACCGCGTCCGCGACGTGGAAAAACACTGGCGGGACGTCAAGATGATTCAGCTCTGGCTGGGCGGCAAGCAGCTGTGCCAGGCCGAGGCGGTACGGTATTTTTTCAACTGTCAAACCATTTAGCCCGGAGCCATTGATATGACCGATCCGACGGACAAGGGGTTGATTGACGCGGTCGACCGGGTGTTGTCGCAGCTGCTGCAAAGCGTGGCTGTCAAAAATGGTATCCGAATTACCTTGAACAATCTGGACGCGGCCTCTGCCCGGCGCCTGGTCCGCACCATTCTCTGGCAGGACGCCGAATTCGGCCTCTCCCTGATGGCGGCCGCGCCGGCCCTGGGGAATGCCCTGATTTACCTGGTGGATGAGCTGACAGACCAGATCAACGACAAATATCCGCCGGAAATGCTGGGAGATTACCTGGAAACCGTGCTTGCGGAGATCGACCGGGAGGCCCTGGACCAGGCGCGGCAAAAGGCCGCAGCCATGATCACCTCCCTTTCCCCGGTGTTCGAAAAAACGTTCCTGGATCCGGGCGGCGCTGCTGGTGCCGGCAGGAGCGCCGCTGTCGTTGCCCCCGGTCAAGTGGAGACGGCTGATTCGACGGTATCGGGGGAGCCGGCAGCGCCGCCGGACCCGGAAGAGGCCGGGAGCGCCGACGCCCCGGCCGGGGTGCTGGCTGAAATTCTGCGGACAGCTTTTGTCAAAGATCTTCTGCGGGAGATGCTGACCGCGGTGGATCCGGAAAAAGGCACGAAGGCGGCCCGGGCCCTGCTCTGGGAAGACATGGAAACGGGTTTCGCCGTGCTGGGGGCCCTGCCGCCGGTCATTAACTTCTACCTCAACCTGGTGTCTGAACTGGGCCAGCAGCTGGCCGACAAGATCCCGCCCCGCCTGTTCATATCGTTTATGACCGAGGTGTTGGACGAGATTGACGG
>CAYTQK010000166.1:0-7507 GCA_964439745.1 uncultured Desulfobacterales bacterium | reverse complement strand
AACATCCTCTTCGTCCCGGGCGGATTCTTCTTCCACCCTGGCGGCCGCAGATGGCTCGGGTACCGGGGCGGATTTTTCCTCCGCGACCGGCGCCGGCTGCGGCTTCTGCGGTTCCGGCCGGGGTGACGGTTTTTCCGGCTTAGCCATGGGTTCCGGCGGCCGGGGTTTTTTCGGCAGCGGCGGTTCGACTTCCTTTTCCGGCGCCGGCGGCGCGGGCGGCGGCCGGTAGGACATGGTCACGGATACCGAACGGGCCCGGGGCGGGTGCACCGTCTGCTCGAAAATCCAGCCGGGATGAACGGCCAGAAGGCCGGCATGGAGCAGAATCGCCACCAGCGCTGCCAGTATTATCCGCATATGGTTCACTCTACTTGTAATGCCTCCGTCCAGTGAATGCTGAACTATTCAGATATCCATAAATTTATTCAGCCGGCCGCGCCGCTTCTTCTTCGGCCTGGAGGGAGATCTTGCTTAAACCGGCCGCCTTGATCTGATCCAGCACCTGGAACAACCGCTGGTAGGAGATGCTGCTGTCGGCAAAAAGCAGCACCCCGGGATCGGCCTGGCCGGCGGTCTCCTGCTCCAGGTAGGCGGCCAGCCCGTCCAGGGGAACCGGCTGCTTGTCCACGAAAACGCCGCCGTCCGCCCTGATGGTCACCGAGAGGATGATCTGCTGTTCAATTTCCGCCGCGGAAGACTGGGGCAGGCAGACCGGCAGGCCCTTGTGTATCGCCATGGACAGCATGGTATAGATAAATACCACCAGGAGCAGGAAGACCACGTCAATCAGCGGCAGCATCTCGATGCGGGCTTTTCTTGGCAGGGGGGCTTTTACTTTCATGGATTACGGCTCCCGGCGGCGGCTTGACTCTGCTGATCCTTGAGAACAATCTTTTCATAGACGATTTCAAAACTGGTGGCGTATTTCTCCATGACCTTGGCCGCCTTTCCAATGCGGGAGTTGAAATAGTTGTAGGGAAACACGCAGACAATGGCGATCCCCAGGCCCGAGGCGGTGGTGATCAGGGCCTGGGCCACTCCGCCGGTGACGGCCTGGGGATGCTGAATGCCGACGGATCCGATCATGTCAAAAGATTCAATTATCCCCAGGACGGTACCGAAAATCCCCAGCAGGGGGGCCACCGTGATCATGGTATCCAGCACCCCCATGAACCGCTGCATGCGGTTGATCTCTTCGGCCGCGGCCGACTCCATGGCTTTTTCCAGGGAATAGTTGCGGTGGAGGATGCCGCTGATCAGCACCCGGATAACGTAGTTCTTGGAACCGGAGGCTTTTTGCCGGACGGCCTCCCAGTCCCCCCGCCGGCAGTATTCCAGGACCTCGTCCACCAGGGCCTTGTTCTTGCGCATGCCCACCAGGATCCAGAAAAAACTCCGTTCAATGATCACGGTCAGGGCGATGATGGAACAGACCAGCAGGGGATACATGACCGGCCCGCCATTGACGAAAATTTTCAGCATGAAAGGACCTCTTTTTCTCTATGGTAACCAGTGAGAGCATCTCACATAAAAAAACCCGGACCGATTCTATCGATCCGGGGATGTCCCTTTTTTATCCTCAGATTTCTCCTCCGGCCGCTTGCCACGGCAGCCGCAATTCACGCGTTCAGGCAGGTCTTCTGACTTACGGATCATCCTGCCGGCCGCGCCTTCCCAGCATCTTCAACCAGTGGCATCAGTGCGGCCTTCGTCCCCGATCACAGCGGCGGGCCCCTCTCCGATTCACACGGAGTTCCCTATTAAGCGCGTCACGCACCTGAACTTTATTAAAAAAATACGACAATCATTCCGCTCTGTCAACCCGGGGGCATTTTCTCTTCGCTTTGAAAGTAATTTTATGGCAGAATCAGAACAATAAAGAACAAGCGTCTACCTTGAACAACACTACACAACCCCTCTGTTCGCCTTATGCGCTGGGAAAGGAGATCGCCCCATGAACGCGCAGCAGACAGTCATCGCCTGCCCCCATTGCGGCGCCAGGAACCGGGTGGCGTTGGATAAAATCGACCAGGGCCCCAGGTGCGGGAAATGCGGCATCCACCTGCCCCTTTCCTCCGGGGAAACGGTCACCGTCAGCGACACCGATTTCACCCGGGAAGTGCTGGCATCGCCGCTGCCGGTGCTGGTGGACTGCTGGGCGCCCTGGTGCGGGCCCTGTAAAATGATCACGCCCATCCTGGACGAACTGGCCCGGACCTATCAAGGCCGCTTGAAAATCGCCAAGCTCAACGTGGATGAGAACCCGTCCACCGCCGCCGCCTACGGGATCCAGAGCATACCCACCCTCCTTTTTGTCAGGAATGGAGCGGTGGTGGATACCCAGGTGGGGGTACCGTCAAAGAACGCCCTGGTGCAGCGCCTGAACGCCCTGTTATAACGGGAGAAAATTCATGAAAGTAAAATCAGCAGCGCGGAACCTGCTCCTGCTGGCGGTTCTCCTGGTAGTGGCCGCCTGCTCCACCGTGCCCATCACCGGCCGCAGCCAGGTCACCCTGATTTCGCAATCCGCCATGCTGGCCATGAGTTTTCAGCAATACGATGAATTTTTATCCTCGCACCCGACCATTGAAAACAGCACCCAGGCCCGGCTGGTAAAAAAAGTGGGCCGGCGCATCCAGGAGGCGGTGGAACGCTATTTTGCCGCCAACGGACTTGCGCAGCAGCTGGACAACTACCGCTGGGAATTTCACCTGGTCCAGGACAATGCCGCCAATGCCTGGTGCATGCCGGGCGGAAAAGTGGTCGTCTATACCGGGATCCTGCCCCTGACCAGGGATGAAACCGGCCTGGCCGTGGTCATGGGCCATGAAATCGCCCATGCCGTGGCCCGGCACGGCAGTGAACGAATGAGCCAGGCCCTGGTGGCCCAGCTGGGCGGCATGGCCCTGTCCCGGGCCCTGGCGGAAAAACCCGAAGCCACCCAATCTCTGTGGATGGCTGCCTACGGAGTGGGCACCCAGTTCGGCCTGCTATTGCCATACAGCCGCCTGCATGAAAAAGAGGCCGACCACCTGGGACTGATCTTCATGGCCATGGCCGGTTATGATCCCCGGGCAGCCGTGGACTTCTGGGGACGCATGGCCGAACAAGGGGCCGGCCGCAAACCGCCGGAATTTTTGAGCACCCATCCCTCGGACCAGACCCGCATCAACCAGACCAAAAAGCTGCTGCCCGAGGCCATGACCTATTACCGGCAATAGGTCCCCCGCCCTTCCGCGCTGCGGAGGCGGCTCCTTGTTGATCCGTCACAGCATTCCAAAGGCCATGACCGGTTTTCCGGGAAAGGCCAGCGAGGAATCGGTATGTCCCAGGACAATACCATGACCGCTTGCTTTCATGGTTTCCTGGCGCTTGCCGAAGGCATTGTATATCCGGGCAAGGGGCCGCCCGGGTTTGACGATTTCCCCGGGGGCGGCCGCAAAACGGATAATCCCGCTGGTGGCGGCATAGGGTCGTTGTTGATAGGTAAGGACCCGGCCGCGGCAGGGCGGCGGCAGCGGGTATTGGAACGGCATGGCTGGCGGAGCGGCCATACCCAGGAAGGCCAGAATATTTCCGATGGATTTAACCCCCAGGGTGATATTCTCCTCGTTGACCACGAAGGACTCGCCCAGCTCCAGGGTCAGGCAGGAGACACCGGCCTGATGCAGGGTCTGCGAGAGGGACCGGGGCAGCGCTTCCGTGTCCTGGATGTTCAGCAGACCGCTCTGCCGGGCCAGCTCCGCGGTTCGCCGGATAACGGCCGCGTCTTCCGAGCCGCTCTTGCGATCCATCAGGGCGTAAGGGATGGACCGGATCCAGTCGGTATGCAGATCAATGACCAGCGCCGGGTCGGTTTCCACGATGGCGCGAAAAATCAGGTCCGCCAGACGCTCTCCCACGGTTCCCCGCGAATCTCCGGGAAAAGAACGATTCAGGTCTTCCTGACTGTAGGGAATATGGCGGGACCGCGCCTCGAATCCGACCGGATTCATCAGGGGAAAGGCATATAGCGTCCCTTTCTGCAGCCAGTCCTGCTGACGGATGGCTTTGAATATTTCCTGGATGATGACGATCCCGGCCACCTCGTCCCCGTGTGAACAGGCGGTCAACCAGACCGACGGCCCCTCACGGCCGGTTTCGGCCGCCATAAAGGGCAGCCGCCGGCGGGACAGGTCGGAACCAGTCAGGATTTTTTTAAAGGCAAAGGTAACTTGCTGTCGGGTCGCCATGATGCCCTGCCGGATGGAGCCCGGTCCGGATTGAATCGGAACCGGTCTATTGATTACTGAAACACGCGGCCTTTGCCGATCAGATCTTGCCAAAACAGACCGGCGGCTCCGGCCTGCGCCGGAACCGCCGGGAAGCTTCCACCGACCAAAAGTCCTGGACCGGTTTAATAGAGCTCTTCTTCGTCCCTGCCGCCGCCCACCCCCTTTTTCCGGGCGGGTTTTTCCGCGATCAGGGCTTCGGTGGTCAGCATCAGACCGGCCACGGAAGCGGCATTCTGGATGGCGGTCCGCACCACCTTGGTGGGATCGATGACGCCGGACTTGACCAGGTTTTCATATTCCCCGGTCGCGGCATTAAACCCGAAATCGCCCTTTTTCTCCTTGACCCGGCTGATAATAACGCTGCCGTCCTGACCGGCGTTCTTGACGATCTGGCGCAGGGGCTCTTCCAGGGCCCGTTTCAGGATGCGGATACCCTGGGCCTCTTCCCCGACGGTTTCCACTTCGTCCAGGGCCGCCAGGCAGCGCACCAGGGCCACCCCGCCGCCGGGGACAATGCCTTCTTCCACGGCCGCCCGGGTGGCATGCAGGGCATCTTCCACGCGGGCCTTCTTCTCTTTCATCTCGGTTTCCGTGGCCGCGCCCACGTGCAGCACCGCCACCCCGCCGACCAGCTTGGCCAGGCGTTCCTGGAGCTTTTCCCGGTCATAGTCGGAGGTGGTCTCGTCGATCTGGCTGCGCAGCTGCCGGATGCGCTTTTCCACCTCTTCCTTGGCGCCGGCACCGTCAATAATGGTGGTATTGTCCTTGTCAATCTCGATGGTTTTACATTGGCCCAGGTCGGCCAGGGAAATGCTTTCCAGCTTGATGCCGGTTTCTTCGGAAATCACCCGGCAGCCGGTCAACACGGCGATATCTCCGAGCATGGCCTTGCGCCGATCCCCGAATCCCGGGGCCTTGACCGCCGCCACCTTGAGGGTACCCCGCAGCCGGTTGACGATGAGCGTCGCCAGGGCCTCGCCTTCAACCTCTTCGGCAATAACCAGCAGCGGCCTTCCGGAGCGGGCGACCTGCTCCAGGATGGGCAGAAAATCGTTCATACTGGAAATCTTTTTATCGTGCAGCAGGACATAGGCATCTTTCAAAACCGCTTTCATCTGGTCGGTGTTGGTCACAAAGTAGGGAGAAAGATAGCCCCGGTCAAACTGCATGCCCTCCACCGTCTCCATGGTGGTTTCCATGCCCTTGGCTTCTTCCACGGTAATGACGCCTTCCTTGCCCACGGCTTCCATGGCCGCGGCGATGATGGCGCCGATGGAATCGTCGCTGTTGGCGGAAATGGTTCCGACCTGGGTAATTTCTTTTTTGTCGGCAATGGGTTGAGAAAGCTGTTCCAACTGCCTGACCACCGCCTGAACCCCCTTGTCAAGGCCTCGTTTCAGCGGCATGGGATTGATGCCGGCCGTAACCAGCTTAAGCCCCTCGGTAAAAATGGACTGGGCCAGAACGGTGGCAGTGGTAGTGCCGTCGCCGGCCACGTCACTGGTTTTACTGGCCACCTCCCGCACCATCTGGGCCCCCATGTTTTCAAATCTGCCCTGAATTTCGATCTCCTTGGCCACGGTGACGCCGTCCTTGGTTACCAGCGGCGGACCAAAGGATTTTTCCAGAACGACATTATTGCCTTTGGGCCCCAGGGTGACCTTGACCGCATCGGCCAGGGTATTGACACCATCGGCCAGATGCTTTCTGGCCCTGGCACCATAACTGATCATCTTCGCGCTCATGGTGATTGTCTCCGTTATTCAATGATGCCCAGAATATCGCTTTCCTTCATGAACAGATATTCCTCGCCTTCAATTTTTATTTCTGTTCCGGCATATTGGGAAAACAGGACCCGGTCCCCTTTTTTCACGTCCAGGGGATGGCGCTTGCCCTTGTCATCGAGCCGGCCGGGTCCGCAGACGGAAACCTTTCCCTTGGCCGGTTTTTCCCGGGCCGTGTCCGGTATGATCAGGCCGCTTTTGGTCCTGGCTTCTTCTTTTTCGCGTTTGACCAGGAGGCGGTCATGCAACGGGGTCACTTTCATCACGTGGCTTGCTCCTTTCTTTTATTCGTTGATATTGTTGAAAAATTGCTTATGAGCGCTTTTGCCGCGTCGGTGACAGCGGTTCAAGCGGAAAACATCACGGGGTATCGCCTCAGCAATCCCGGGGAAACAATTATTTTAAAAAATAAAGCCGTTGCCACCCAAGTCAAGGGAGCAGGCTCAATATTTTCGCATAATCAAGGGATTTTTGAGAAAAAAAACCAGGCCGGGAACAAACACGGACGGCTATGGCTGATGACCAATTAAAAGTCGAACCAACCAGGCAGGATTTATTAGATAACTATTTTTAATTGCTAATTTTTTATTATTTAGAACGGGCGGCAGGCCCTGTCTTTCCAGGCTATCCCGGATATTTCACGAGTCGATTTGTCACAGCTGCAAGGCGGCCGTAATAATCTACCGCGAATATCGGCCAACGCCGCCGAGGCGCCCTCGGAAAATTTCATGAAATAACCGGGCTATCCCGCCTTCCAGGTGGAGGTGCCGTCGGGCAGGTCTTCAATAATGATATTGCGCTGCTGGAGTTCATCACGGATACGGTCGGCTTCGGCGAAATTTTTTTCTTGCCGGGCCTGGCGCCGTTGCTCCACCAGGGCATCAATCTTTTCCGGGTCCAGGGTCTGGCTGCGGGCGGCGGCTTGTTTGCGGTGCTGAAAATATTCCGCCGCGGTGGTGTTGAACAATCCCAGGACGCCGCCCATAAAAAGCAGGTCGGCGTGGATGATGGCGGCCTCTTCTGGTACCGGCCCCGATCCGGCTTCATCCAGCCGGCGGTTCAGGTGCCGGGCGGCGTCAAACATTTCCGCCAGCCCCCGGGCAGTGTTAAAATCATCATCCATGGCCTGGCAGAAGCGCTGGCGAAAGTCCCCCGCCGCGGCCGCGGACTCGCCGGCCGGCTGGTGCTCCTCGGCCCGGCCCAGGGCCGTGTAGAGCTTGTCCAGGCCGGAGACCGCCTCGTGCATGGAGGTATCGGAAAAATCCACCGGGCTGCGGTAGTGGTTGGACAAAAGGAAGAGCCGCACCGCCTCGGGATGAAAATCCGCCAGGATGTCTGCAACCATGAGATAATTGTTCAAAGACTTGGACATCTTTTCCTGGTTGATGCGGACAAACCCGTTGTGCACCCAGAAACGGGCAAAAGCCCGGCCGAACGCCGCCTCGGCCC
>CAYTQK010000165.1:0-7523 GCA_964439745.1 uncultured Desulfobacterales bacterium | reverse complement strand
AGGTTCCACCCGCTGCCTTTGCGTTCAATTTTATCCAGAAACTGAAGACTCTGGACATTGTGGTGAAAATATCCGGCCCCGCCGGCATGGGTCAACCCGGATAAAAACCGCTCCCCGTCATGGCCGAACGGGGGGTGACCGATGTCATGGCCCAGACTGGCCGCTTCGATAAGGTCCTGGTTGAGCCCCAGGTACCGGCCGATGGTTCTGGCCACCCGGGACAGCAGCTGCACATGCAGGACCCGGTGGGTGAGATGATCGTTTCGGATCAGGGAAAATACCTGGGTTTTGTCAATGTAGCGGGTAAAGGCCAGAGAGTTGAGTATCCGGTCCGCATCCTGGCTGAAGGCCTGGCGGTATTCCTTGTGTGCCAGCTTTTCCGGATGCCGGCGGGAGCCGGTCAGGACACTGTTCAGCCAGTAGGTGTTGGTTTTAACAGTCTTCTTGATATGGTTAATGATAGGTTCCCGGGCCCGGGTCAACTCTTCATCGGTGACCCCCTTATCGATGATATCGGCGGCGATCCCCCGGATGCGGTCAAGTACCGCCCGACTGTCGGCCGGGGCCACCTCTGCGGCCGCATGAAAAGCGCCGTATCCGTTATAGGCCTTGGAAAGCCGGTTATACGCGTACTGGGAATAGGTGTGACCGAACTCCTCCCGGATCGTGCGTCGCATGCGGTCACTGAAGATGTCCGCCAGCACGGACAACCGCCGGGTCTGATGAATGTCCCAGTAATCATCGGTCGGCCAGCCCACGTTGACGAAGGCCTTGTCGATCTTGGTGGGCACCCGCAGTTCCAGCGTCCGGCCGGAAGGAAAGACGGGGCCGCGGCGATCCGCTGTTTTTCCGTTTTCACCGGGCGGCCCCTTTTCCCAGAGGGACATGCTCCCGAAATAGTCGGCAACCGCCGTGATCATGACGGCAGGTTGCACAGCGCCCACGCCGGGGAGTTCCGGTGCTGCGGCCGGAGGGGCCCGGGGCATCCGGCCCGGAATTTCTGCCAGGGAAACCCCCTCAAGGGCGTCCCGTTCCGGTGGCAGACCGAAACGGCGGTCACCGCCGGCGAAAAACCGCACACGGGATAAGGCCATGGCCCCGCCGATGGTATGGGTCAGCTCGTCATATTGCCGGTCGTAGCCGGCCAGTACCCGCTGGCGGGCGTCTGACCGGCAGCCGAAATCATGATAAAAGGTGTGCAGCAGCTGAAACAGGAGGGAAACCTCATCCGTGGCACAATAGCCGTTCAGATAAAACCGATCATCCGCCACCGACAGAGATATGGTCGCTTTTTTGCCGGCCAGGGCCTGGAGCAGCTCTTCCCTGGTCAGACGGCCGAAACCGCTCTGGTTGATGACATCCGCACCCAGTTCGGACAGGGCGGGCCGGTCCGCCGGCTCCGCCGACTCGCCCTCGCCAAAACCGACCTTGACCAGGACCTGGTTGGCCTTGAAATCTGTTTTTTTGAAATTCAGTCGCACCCCGTTGGCAAAATCGATACGGGTGATGCCGATATCTTCCTCCGCCCGGCGCTCTTTGATGCTGCCGCTGTTTTGCGGTTCCGGAAGATAGGGAAATGACGTGATTTCCTTGTCCGGCGGCGGCTTGACCGGCCGGGCCTGGCTGTTGGTAAATACGGACCGGATTTTTTCTTCGGCAGATTGTTCCGGCGGTTCGATCCGGGCATTGCCGGTCACCATCACCAGCCGACCCTCGGGCTGCCAGGTCTGGCGCAGCGCCTGGTGGAGTTTTTCGGCGGTCAGCTCCTCGACCACCGGCGCCAGGAGCCGTTGCCGCTGCTCCGGCGACAGAAACACCCGGTCGACAAAAAGATCATGCATTATCTGCCGGGCCAGGGCACCGCTCTCCCGGGTATCTTTCTGCTTGACGGCGCGGTCCAGCTCGGCCAGGACCTCCTTGCGCACTCGCTCGACTTCCGCCCTGGTAAAGCCGTGGGCAAGCGCCCGGCGCAGGACCTGTTCCAGGGCCGTCAGCGAATCCGCCCACTTTCCCGGCAGGCAGGATGCGGACAGGGAGGCATACCGGTATTGGCGAAAGGCCCGGCCCGCCTGCGCCGATGCCCCGGTAAAAGGCGGATCCGGGGATTCCGTCAGCTTGTCCAGCCGGTAATTGAGAATGCGGTAGGCCAGGTCCCGCACCAGCTCCTGCTCTCTCTCGGCGGCGGTATCCGTCGGCGGCGGTTCCTGCACCAGGGTCTCCAGGGTAACTTCCGTGCCGCCGGCTTCTTTTTCGTAATGATAGAGGATGTTCAGGCCGGTGTGCCGGGTCTGGCCGTAATCCGGCACCGGCCGCTCCGGTGCCCGGGCGGACATGGAAGAAAACTGTTCCCGGATCAGCTCCTCGGCGACTGCCGGGGAAAACTGGCCCACCATGACCAGGGTCAGCTTTTCCGGCCGGTACCAGGCATCGTAATAACCCCGCAGCAAATCGCTGTCCGCGGCCCGGATCACCTCTTCTGTCCCGATGGGATAGCGCCGCACAATCCGCGAACCGGCCAGCTCGAACCCCAGTTCGGCCTGAAAGGTCCGGTAGGCCACCGAGTCCCGGGTTCGTTTTTCCGCCAGGATGATGTTCCGCTCCTTGTCCACCTCGGACTCCTTCAGCAGCGCCCCGCGGGCGTAGTCACTCATGACCAGCAGGCCCTTGGCCAGACTCTGGCGGTCGCCGGCGGGAAGATCAAGATCGTAGACGGTCTGCAGAAAACCGGTAGAGGCGTTGGCGTCATTTCCAAACCGCATGCCGATGGACTGAAAATACTTGACCAGTTCACCGGGCGGGAAATGGGTGGTACCGTTAAAGAGCATGTGCTCCAGGTAATGCGCCAGGCCCCGCTCCTCCTTTTTTTCATGAAACGACCCCGCCGCGATCACCAGGTGGAGGTTGACCCGGTTCTGCGGCCGGTTATTCGGCAGCAGCACATAGCGGAACCCGTTCTCCAGGACCCCGGTACGCAGGGCCGGGTCCGGTGACAGGTCGCTGACCTGGTGAGGAAAGACCGGCGCGGGGGATGCCAAAAACCGGCTGCATCCTGCCAGCAGGACGGCGCCCAGCAGCAGGCAGAAGGATATTACCAGTAATGAACGAATTGACTTGGCTAGGGGCATGAGAAAACTTTCCTGAAAAAGATGGCAGTTCAGCCGGGCGTTACGCCTGCCCCGGTTCCGGGTTTTCAAAGGTCTTTTTGAAATGATCAGTGGCACTGTGGACCATCAAGGCCTCGGCGTCCTTATATTTCTCATAGAACAGAAAAACCGTGGGATCGTGCTGGTGACGATGGCGGTTGTAGGCCAGGGGGTCCGGCTCTTCCTTGGCCGTGGCGACAAAATCCGTCAAAATTTTTTCTGCTTCCGCCTGCTTTTCCTGCTGAACCTTTAACCGGGCAATCACAACCATGATTCACTCCTTTGCTGCCATACCGCAGTTCATGATGATGTCTTGGTTTTATTCCGACACGTCCGTTCCGGCCGCTGCGGCCGTCTCCAGAAAGCGGCGGTAATGGGCAGCGCTCTCTTGCGGCCGTTCCATCATGGGAAGATGACCGCAATCCTCCATGATAACGGTGGCAGAACGCGGCAGATGTCGTGCGAACACCTCGACCGCCGACACGTCCAGCACCTTGTCCTGATCGCCCCAGAGCACCAGCACCGGCAGATCCAGTTCCGAAAGCCGGGGGCTGACGTCCATCTCGGCGTCCCGGGCGTGGAGGTCCTGCCACATTTTTTTATTAAAGGCGTAATTGTCCAGGTAGTTGCGCGCCAGCACGTTTCGTCCCGGCCAGGGGATAAAGGGCTGCTCACAGAAAACAAAATCCATCATTTCCAAAAACTCCGCGCGGGTTGCCGGGAGGAGCATATTGCGACCCTGATCGGCCAGCTGCTGGTGGCGGCTGGGTTGCGGCGAAATCACGCCGGCGGCGTTGAACAGGCCCAGGGAGCGGACCTGATCGGGATGCGCCAGGGTGTAATAGATAGAAACCAGCCCGCCCAGGGAGTTGCCCGCCAGATGAAACGGTTCCGGCACCAGCCGCTCCAGTGAAGCGGCCAGGCGGCCGGTGATATCGGAGACGGCATACCGCTGGCTCATGTCCTGGGTGCTGCCGCCGTGACCGGGCAGATCCACCGCCAGGACCCGGTATCGCTCGGGCAGGTGGCGCACAAAACGGATCCAGTTGTCCTTGTCCGCGGTAAAACCATGCAGCAGCACAATGGTGCCGCCGCCCGGCTGGCCGGCCCGTTCCACGTAGGCGGTGGTCCGTCCGTCCACCTGGATGGTACCCGCTTCCAGGTCGGAGCGGCCCCGCTCCAGGGAGAGACCCCAATCAAACAACTTGTTCTGGAATCCGGCACAGCCGGCCAGCAGCAGGCCGGCCAGCAGCAGCGCCAGCAGTTGAGATATCTTTTTCACTTTTTTTTTGTTCCTGCGTTCAGGGAGGTCTGCTTTCCAGGCGACAGCTAACCCAGCCACCACCACGCCAGCGGCAGACCGATCAGGGCCGCCAGGACGATCAGGCCGGGAACGGTCAGATAGGCTTCATACCAGGGGGCGGACCGTGCTTTTTTCTCTTTGACCTTGCGGAAAAACCAGTTGCCGACCGCCACACCGGCCAGCAGCACGGCGATCATTTTCATAAGCTGCAGCAGACTCTCCATGGGTACTTCTCCGAATTATTTCTCCGCAGCCGAACCCATCAGCTGATCGGGTGTCTTCATAATGCGTTCTGCCTGATGCGCCGGCAGAAGAAAAGCCTCCGCCGTTCCGGAAGCGGTTCCCCGGTAATCCGGCCCGCTTTCTTCGGCAGGCGGAAACAGCGACAGGGTATAAACAGCCCGGCCTTCCTCTTCCGTATCCGGCTGACCGCAGGCAGCCGTTTCCAGGGTCACGGTATAAACCGGATTGTCCCGCCCGACACCCGGGTCCGGTCCCAGAAAAGAGCGGCATTCCAGGAAAGAAAGAGCCTCCAGCCATGCGGCCACCGTCTCCTGGTCGGCCCGCTCCCCGCTGGCGGTATCCACCCAGGCGATGTTTCCGGCCGCCGGGACAGCTGCAGCTGTCGCTGCCTGGTCGTTTTCTTTTTCCCGGCCGTCCGTTTCCTGCCTGGCCAGCGTAACACCGCCGGAATCTCCTTCTGTTTTTATACACCGGATGTCATCGGGGGTAAAGGCCAGAACGGTCTTGTCACGCACAGCGTCTGCTGATTTGTCAAAGACACGACGCAGCTGTCCCCGGGCCTGATACACCCGGTGATCCTCACCCAGACGGACATAGGTATGCTGATGGGTGGGTGCTGTTTTGCCCACCTGGATTTTACGCAGCACAGCGCCGTCCGCTGCCAGTACCGACACGGTCAGGGCTTTGTCCGGCGTCAATTCATACCGCAGATAATCTTTGGATTCGGAAACCAGGGCCGACAGGTCCAGATCGGCGGCGGCGTCCAGCATGGTGTGAACCGTGTCGCTATCGGCGGCATAATCCCCGGGCGTCACTTGCCATCCGGCAGACGTTTTTTCCAGTATCACGGACTTGCCGCCGGGACGGGCGATTTCCAGCCGGGCCATCTCCGCCCGGTCCAGCGCGGCCGGTGCCGGCAAGCGGTAATTTAACCGGTCTGTCTGGTGAAAATAGAGGTACAGACCGGCCGCGATGATAATGGCAAACAGAACCAGATACTCTTTGGAAAGGCGCATTGTTCTCCTCTATCCACTGGTATTTTCAACAATTGTTCTGGCCGATCAGTTATGGCGGCCTGCTCGTTTCACTGGTTACCATCTTTTTACGCCCGGATCCGCTAAAAACGGCTCAGGCGGCAAACATCATCCGTATCCGCCGTTTCCGGGCCGACCGGATGGCCGTCACCACCAGGCCGCAGAGGAGGACCAGAACCGGCAGGCCGGCGATATTAATCCACTTGATCAATGACTTGGTCGAGCCGGACAGGTCGTAAATCGGATTATGGGCCTGCTGCTTGCTCCGCAATACGGCCATCTGGTCCCGGTTGTTAAGGCTGTCCAGCAGGTTCATGATAAAAATTGAATTGGGAAACCGTCCCTCCCGGTCCAGCATGTGATCCGCCAGCATCTGCGAGGAGCCCATGACAAAAATCCGGGCCGGCTTCCCCTTCTCAATCAGGCGGTCAGCGGCAGTAACGGCGGTTTTGCCATCGCCGTTCCCGGCCGCGTTCTGTTCGCTTTCCCCAGTTTTCCGGACCGGTATGTCGCGGCCGGCAAAATAACTGGGGAACTCGCCCTCCAGTAGACAGGCCAGGGGAAAAGACTGCCGCTCTTCACCGGCCGACGGGGGACGGGTAAACATGGGATTAAAGGTGACCCGTTCCCGCTGCGTCCAGGACTGGTCGCTGGAAGAAAACAGGGTCGTAGCCCTGGTACCGTTCTCCGCCAGGCGGTCGGCATCGATCTGCAGCGGCGAAACTTTCATGGTTACCAGCCCCTTGATATTGGACATGAAGGCCGGTGTCTTGTTGATATTTTTGTTCTTGATGACCGGCGCAAAATAAATGGGCTGCTCCCCGCCGCCGCCGAAACGCTCGGCCCGCTGTATGTAGCACGACTCGTCCATGACCACGGCGTCTTCAATTTTGACCCCATAGTGGCTGAGCAGTTTTTTCAGTCCCGTCTCAATGGGGACATAACTGGGCTGGGCATAAGGGGTGGACTGTCCGCGGGGATATTTGGCCTGGAACTGGTCCAGGAACAGGGCCAGGTTGCCCCCCCGCATCAGGTACTGATCGATCTGGAACAATTCATAATCGGTGAATTTTTTCGTGGGCCGGGCGATCACCAGGCAATCAAATTGCCCGTGCAGACCCTCATCAGCCAGGTTGACCTCGTCTATGGTATAGTTATCCTCCACCAGGCTGCGGAAACTGGCCAGAGACTCGTCCGGGGACTGGCTGCGGCTCCGCATCATGGCGGCGGGGTCCATGGAAAAAGTGCCGTGGTCGGCCAGGTAGCCGATATCATCATTGACGCCCACCAGGGATTCCAGGGATTCGTCGATCATGGTTTCCATTTCTTCGGGCGCGGGCAGGGAGTACTGGGTACCAAAGAAGGGAATCTCCTCCACGTCCAAAAGCGGCAGGGTAATATGTTTGTCTTTCCAGGTCAGGACCAGTCCCACCACGCCTTCGCCGGCGGGCACTGGCGGACCGTCCCGACGGGCAATTTCCGGCCACTGCAGGCGGACGAGCGCGTCCTCGTCCCGGAAATCAGCCAGCCGCTCCGGCGCGGCCGAGGGATCCACCGCCTCAAATTCCAGCTTACCGGCCAGGCGGCCGTTCATTTGCTCGACGATGCCGCCCACGGTCTGGGGCAGATCTTCCAGATCTTCACTATTCATGTGCGGAGCCACCGGATAAAGAGAGGAGGAGAGAAACAAGCGAACCTTGACCGGCTGCTCCAGGCTGAGAAAGGTACTGATCTTGTCGCTCAGCTTGCGGATGCCGGAGGTAATCCGGTATTCCAGCCCGGCCGTGCTGTCCAGGGGAG
>CAYTQK010000164.1:0-7543 GCA_964439745.1 uncultured Desulfobacterales bacterium | reverse complement strand
CCGGCAAGCAGGCGGCCGTGCGGCGGGAGCGGGAGATCAAGGGCTGGCGGCGGGAGAAGAAAATGGCCCTGATCGAGGGGAAACGATAAAAAAAATTACCCGTCCTGACAAAAAATCCGGGTTTCTTGATTTACATCAAAGAAACCCGTTCCTCCTTTTTGTACCATAGCTTCACAATAAACAACGATCAACCCAACCAAAGGAGGCTGTCATGTTTTGTTTTCAATGCCAGGAAACGGCGAAAAACCAGGGCTGCACCGTCCGCGGCGTGTGCGGCAAACCGGAAGAAACCGCCGATTTGCAGGACGTGCTTATCTACGTCTGCAAGGGGATTGCCGTGTACGGCGAAAAACTGAAGGAACAGGGCACGGTGGACCGGGAAGCGGGCCACTTTATCTGCCAGGCCCTGTTTACCACCATCACCAACGTGGCCTGGGACGACGATGTCATTATCGGGCGCATCAACCAGGCCCTGCAGATGCGGGAGGCGGTCAAGGCCAGGGCCGGGGACGCGGCCGCGGGCGACCTGCCCGACTGCGCCACCTGGACGCCGGCCGGTAAACAGGACATCATGGACAAGGCCCTGGCCGATGAGATGCGCATCACCGCCGACGAAAACGAGGACGTCCGCTCCCTGCGGCAGTTTTTGATCATCGGCTGCAAGGGCATTGCCGCCTATGCCGACCATGCCGCCATCCTGGGGCACGAACAGGACGAGATCTACGGCTTTATCATGGAAGCCCTGGTGTCCACCACCCGCGACCTGTCCGTGGACGAAATGATCGCCATGGTCATGAAGGCCGGGGAAATGGCCGTCAAAACCATGGCCCTGCTGGACGCGGCCAACACCGCCGCCTACGGCCACCCGGAAATCACCGAGGTCAACCTCGGCGTCCGGGGCAATCCCGGCATCCTCATTTCCGGCCATGACTTAAAAGACCTGGACGAGCTGCTCCAGCAGACCGAGGGCACCGGCCTCGACGTGTACACCCACGGTGAAATGCTGCCGGCCAACTGCTACCCGGCTTTCAAAAAATACGAGCATTTCGCGGGCAACTACGGCGGCTCCTGGTGGCAACAGAACAAGGAGTTCGAGTCTTTTAACGGCCCGGTCATCCTGACCACCAACTGCCTTATTCCCATCAAAAAGGACAATACCTACCTGGAACGCCTGTTCACCACCGGCGTGGTCAACTATCCCGCCGCCGCCCACATTGCCGACCGGCCCGCCGGCGGGCCCAAGGACTTTTCGCCGGTGATTGAAATGGCCAAGAAATGCGCGCCGCCGGAAGAGATCGAGTCCGGCCAGATCGTGGCCGGTTTCGCCCACAACCAGGTCCTGGCCCTGGCCGACAAGGTGGTGGAGGCGGTCAAGTCCGGCGCCATCCGCCGCTTTATCGTCATGGCCGGGTGCGACGGCCGCCATAAGAACCGCAGTTACTTCACCGAGGTGGCCGAAAACCTGCCCGCTGACACGGTTATTCTCACGGCCGGGTGCGCCAAGTACCGCTACAACAAGCTCGACCTCGGCGATATCGGCGGCATTCCCCGGGTGCTGGACGCGGGCCAGTGCAACGACTCCTACTCCCTGGCCGTCATCGCCCTGAAGCTGAAAGAGGTCTTCGAGCTGGACGACATCAATGAGCTGCCCCTGTCCTTTGACATCGCCTGGTACGAGCAGAAGGCCGTGGCCATCCTGCTGACCCTGCTGCACCTGGGCGTCAAGGGCATGCGGCTGGGACCGACCCTGCCAGGATTTCTCTCGCCGGCCGTGGCCCGGGTGCTGGTGGACAAGTTCGACATCAAGCCCGTCGGCGAGGTGAAAGAGGACATCGAGGCCATGATGGCCGGTAAATAATGAGGTGCCTGCCCAGGGGCGGCGTTCTCCGGGGCGCATTCGCGCTTAAAGAAGATTTGACGCGATCTCGGCCAGCGGGGAGCGCTCGCCCTTTTCCATGGTGATATGGGCGTACATGTCCTGACCCTTCATCTTGTCGATAAGAAAGGTCAGGCCGTTGCTGCGGGAGTCCAGGTAGGGGGTGTCGATCTGGTAGGGATCGCCGGTAAAGACGATCTTGGTGCCCTCGCCGGCCCGGGTGATAATGGTCTTGACCTCGTGGGGGGTCAGGTTCTGGGCCTCGTCCACGATAAAATAGACGCTGGGCAGGGTCCGGCCGCGGATATAGGCCAGGGCGGTGATGAGCAGCTTCTTTTTGGTGATCATCTCGTTGATGCGTTTGTACTCGGTGCTCTCCTCGGGGTACTGGTTCTGGATGACCGAAAGATTGTCGAACAGGGGCTGCATGTAGGGGTCCAGCTTGTCCTCGATGTCGCCGGGCAGGTAGCCGAGGTCCCGGTTGGACAGGGGAATGACCGGCCGGGCCAGGAAGATCTGTTTGTACTTGCGCCGCACCTGGAGCGAAGCGGCCAGGGCCATGAGGGTCTTGCCGGTGCCGGCCTTGCCGGACAGCGTCACCAGGCAGATGCGCGGGTCCATGAGGGCGTTCAGGGAAAAAATCTGCTCGGCGTTGCGGGGGGTGATGCCGTAGGCCCGCTTTTTTTCCACCAGGTGAAGACTGTCGGTCTCCTTGACGCAGGTGGTCAGGATGCTCTGGCTGGAGTTGCGCAGGATGAAATTTTCGTTGGGCCGGGGGTCCAGGTCCAGGCCGCTTTCGGCCAGGGGCACACTGCTCTCCTTGAAGATGCGGTTGATGACGTCGTGATCCACCCCCTCGATCAGGTTCATACCGGAATAGAGATCGTCGATGTTCTTGATCTTGCCGGTTTCATAATCCTCGGCATGAATGCCGATACTCTTGGACTTCATGCGCAGGTTGATGTCCTTGGACACCAGGACA
Organism: uncultured Desulfobacterales bacterium; assembly: GCA_964439745.1. GTDB lineage: Bacteria > Desulfobacterota > Desulfobacteria > Desulfobacterales > Desulfosudaceae > CAYTQK01. Next base: position 4,685 of record CAYTQK010000164.1, on the reverse strand, counting down.
ACCCGTTCAAACCCGTATTTCTGGGCCAGGGCATGGGCGATGGAAAGGATGCGGTGGTCGGGCTTGTCTTCCCAGAAAAACTCCTTGTAGCTGTCCCGGGTGATGCGGGTCTTGACCATGATGCAGCCGCCCGAGTCCAGGCGCACCCCTTCATGGAGGAGGCTGTCGCCGATGAGGGCGTCCAGTTCCCGGGTAAATTCCCGGGCATTGTAATTGATGGTCTCGTTGCCGCGCTTGAAGCGGTCGATCTCTTCTAACAGGGTGATGGGAATAACGACGTTGTGGTCTTTGAAGGAATAGATCGCCCGGTAGTCATAGAGAACGACGTTGGTGTCCAGGACAAAGATTTTCTTGCTGTTGGTACCCAGCATCATCCCTTCTTCCGGGGCGGCTTTGCGCGGAGCGTCCCCCGTTCTTCGCCCCGATTCTAACCCGCCGGCACTTCGGGCTGAAAGCAGGCGGGGGTCATTTGGAATTGCGGAAAGTATAGCACAATTCCAGGGAGGCCGTCATCCGGAAAAAAGAGGGATGAAAAAAAATCGCTGCCGGGTTGATAACGGGCGGCACGGCTCCCCCAAATTTGCGTACCGGCCACGGAGTCATTTTTTCAGAGGCAGCAGGACTTTCCGGCCGAATTTCTGGATGACCGGCGTTCCCCGGCCGTGGCGCACCGCCCGGAAAGTATTGGCCCGGTCCAGGGGCAGGGTGCCGGCCAGAAAATCAACCGGCAGGTCCGCGAAGGCTTCCGGCACCAGGGGGGTGCTGGGGCCCAGCAGGACGGTCTGCCGCGGGCTGTCGGCCGCGGCCAGAATTTTTTCGGTGGTGTTGTTGAGGATGGAGGTGGAGGTCAGGATGAGCACCTCGGCCCAGTCGGCCAGCTTGTCCTGCAAATCGTCCGGCGCGCCGATGCCCTTGCCCTCGTCCCGCACCGCCACTTCGCCGCCCCGATCCTTGATCAGGCGGATGAGGGGCTTGATGGCCCCGACCATGGCCACCCGGGAGCCCGGTCCGATGGCCAGCAGCTCCAGCAGGTCCTGGTTGTCGGCCGCCGCGTCCGGGCCGCCGGTGATTTCGGCCAGGCGGCGGGCGTTGAGGGCGTTGAGGACGGCCAGGGCCATGGTGCGCGCGAGGGGATCCGCGCTGGTAATATTTTCCAGCAGGCCGATGGCCGATTGTCCCTCGGGATTTTCATACCCGGCCTGGGGCATGCAGGAGGACTTGTGCTGAAAAAAGGTGTAGGCAATGCCGACCCCGCCGTCGGAAGTGGCCGCGGCCGTGTAACCCAGACCCAGGCAGAGCTCTTCGACCCGGGTTGCGCGGGCCTGGTCGGCAAACAGGTCCAACAGGCGCTGATTCAGTCGCATGATTCCGGTCTTCCTTTTTTTTAATCGGCCGGGGTCTCGGTTTTGCGGGTGACCATTGACTTGACCTCGTCCAGCAGGGACTGCAGGGCGGCAAAGACGTTGTCGCGCACATCGCCGGCCACCACCATGCCCATGATGTCGTCGCCCACGGCCAGGGGCCGGTCCTCGACGATTTCCACCACGATATCGATGATACCGGGCATCTGCCGGTGCCGGGCCACGGCATCGGCCAGCCTGTCGTGGTCCACGCTGACGGTCAGGCCGGAAACCCGGGTGGTGCCGTCCGAGGAGGTTTCCCGCACAATGCCGTTATGGGTCAGAATCATGCCTGCCTGGCGGATGTCGGCGTGGACCTTGACCTGATCGATTAATCGCTGTAAATCCATGAGCCTTTTCCTTTCTTCCGGGGTGATGAAATTGGAATCGAATTTTTAATCATACCATAAAAAGACGGCTTGGTAAAAAGTCCGTCAGGCGCCCTGCCGGCGGGGGGAATGTCCGGTTCTATGGGGAGTGGACAAAAATCAAAAAAAAGCCGTTGACATCCCTTTTGCCTGGGGTATAATTTAATTAACCAGTTAATTTAATCATAAAGCAGAAAATTTATTTAAACCAGACCTATTAAAAACAAAGAAAAAATCATGACACAGGCTGAAACGCCCCGGAAAATTCTTGACGCGGCCACGGCGGTCTTTGCCTGGGAAGGCTTCAAGGGGGCCCGCATGCAGCAGATCGCGCGGAAGGCCGGAGTCAACCAGGCCCTGCTCCACTACTATTTCCGCTCCAAGGAAAACCTTTATGAAGAGGTGCTGGCCCGGTTTTTTGCCAACATTTTTTCACAGTTGTTTCATGATTTTCAGGAGGAGACCGATCCGGAAGCGGCCTTTACCCGCTTTATCCACGCCTACATGGACCTTTTGGCCCGTAATCCCGAGCTGCCCCGGCTGATGGTTTCGGAAATCATGGAAGGCGGCGCCCACATGATGCGGGTAGCCGACCGGATCTTCGCGGAAACCGGCCTGACCCCGCCGCGGCTGATCGGCCCTTTTATCGAAAAAGCGGTGCAGCAGAACCGCATCCGGCCGGTGGATCCCATGCAGACCACCATCAGCGTCATCGGCATGTGCATCTTCTATTTCGTGGCCCGGCCCTTGCTGGTGTATGTCTGGGGAGAGCCGGCCGACGAGAAGCAGTTCCTTGAAGATCGAAAAAACGCCATCGTGGACCTGGTTCTGCATGGCATTGCGCGGACCGATCCATGACCCGGGCGGCCGCCTCCGGCTGTCTGGGTGCCTATAGCCGCCACAGGAGAATTTACATGAAAAACAGACGTTGCCCCCCGCCGACCGGGATTGTACTCATTTGGCTGATTCTGACCATCCTGGCGATCATGGGATGTCAAAACGGGCAATCGCCGGGTTTTCTCGGCTCCGGCACCCTGGAAGCCCGGGAAGTGAATATCAGCGCCCTGTCAACCGGCACAATACTGAAACTCACCCGCGAAGAAGGCCAGATGGTCCGGGCCGGCGCTCTTCTGGCACAAATTGACGTGGAGACCCTGCGGCTGCAGCGGGCGCAGCACCAGGCCAGCCTGGAAGAAATCAAGGCCCGGCGCCGGGCGGCTGAAGCGTCCCTTGCCGAAGCCCGGGATACCCTGACCAACACCCGCTCTCAGTACCAGCGGATCAAGGAACTGCATCAGCGGGGCTCGGCCACCCGGCAGCAGCTGGACGATGTGACCACGCAATTGAACGTACAAAAAAACAAGCTGGACGGGGCCCGGGCCCAGCTGTCCGTCCTGGACTCCCAGTCCGCCCGGACCCAGGCCTCGATCCGGGTCCTGGAGCGCCAGATCGCCGACGGCCGGGTGAAAGCGCCCCTGGGCGGCCGGATAGTGGAAAAATACGTGGAAGCCGGGGAAGTAGCCACCACCGGCGGCCGGCTCTACAAGATCGTCGACCTGGACCGCTTCTGGCTGAACATCTACCTGGCTGAACCCGACCTGGGACAGGTAGCCACCGGCCAGAAGGTAACGGTGCGGGTGGACGCCCTGGACCGTCCCCTGGCCGGGCGGGTGGCCTGGACAGCGCCGGAAGCCGAGTTCACCCCCAAGAATGTGCAGACCAAGACCGCCCGGGCCGAGCTGGTTTATGCCGTCAAGGTGGAGCTGGAGGAGAATCCGGAGGTGCTTAAGATCGGCATGCCCGCCGAAGTTTATGTGAAATGATGACTTTGGCCCTGACGGGCCTCGCAATGACGTATATGAGGTAGTCGGGCATTCAGAGATAACCATCTATGACCGCACCTGCCATAGAAATCCAGGACCTGGAAAAATATTACGGTGAGACCACCGCCCTGGCCGGTGTCAGCCTGGCGATTGCCCCCGGCGAGATGTTCGGGCTGATCGGGCCGGACGGAGCCGGCAAGACTACCCTGATCCGCATCCTGACCTCGCTGATGGACCCGGACAGAGGGCAATGCCGGCTTCAGCAGATCGACGTCACCGAAGATCCCGCCCGCATCCGCCGCATTATCGGCTATATGCCGCAGCGGTTTTCCCTTTACCCCGACCTGACCGTGGGGGAAAACCTGCGTTTTTTCGCCGACCTTTTCCAGGTGCCGCGGGCGGAACGGCAGCAGCGCACCTCCGAACTGCTGGACTTCAGCCGGCTGAGCCCGTTTGTCAAGCGACGGGCCGGGCGGCTCTCCGGCGGCATGAAGCAGAAACTGGCCCTGGCCTGCGCCCTGGTGCACACCCCGGAAGTCCTCATCCTGGACGAACCCACCACCGGGGTGGACCCGGTCTCCCGCCGGGAATTCTGGGATATCCTGGGCCGGCTCCAGCAAGGCGGCACCACCATCCTGGTATCCACCCCCTACATGGACGAGGCGGAAAAGTGCGACCGGGCAGCCCTGATGCACAAGGGCGAAATCCTGGCCACGGGCCCGGCCGCCGACATCACCGCCGGTTTTCCCGGCACCGTCTTTGCCGTGGTCAGCCGGGACCTGCCCGCCCTGGCCGACTGGCTGAAAAAACAGGTCGGCGCCGAACAGGTGCGCATCCTGGGTGACCGGGTCCGGCTGAGCCTGTTTGGCCAAGATCCCCGCCTGGCCATGGACGACCTGATGGACCGGGCCCGCGGCGATGGCGTCATCATGGAAACGGCCGAACCAGTGGCCCCGGAACTGGAGGACACTTTTGTGGCCATGATCGCCGCGACGGAGGAGCGCCATGCCGCCTTCACCGCCCCATAACGGTCCGACCGCTGAACACGCGGCCACCCCACCGGCTTTCCCCCGCAGCGGCCCCAACCCGACCAC
>CAYTQK010000163.1:0-7578 GCA_964439745.1 uncultured Desulfobacterales bacterium | reverse complement strand
CTGGCCAGGGTGGTTCCGAAAAATCGGCGGACCCTCTGGGCGGCCATTATCGCCATTCTGCTCGGTTTTCGTGAGCTGGATGATTTTTAAGAAGGCGCCCGCAGCGCAAAGCGTATTCCCGTACAATCCGGGCAGGCCGCCCGGTTGGCCTCTTCTTCGTTAATCCAGGGCAGGGCCGCACCGGCCGCGATCAGCAGCAGGTAGGGATAGAGGGTGGCAAAGGCGGCCGGGCAGAGAATGGCCTGGTTATCCAGGTTGACCCGGCAGCCATTGGCCGCCCCCTGCGGGGAACCGGTATCTTCCCCATCAACGCTGCGGATTGACATGGTGAAATCCTGCCGGTCCTGCGGCCGCCGGAGCAATCGCAGCAATCGATCACCGGCGGTTTCCGCCAGATGCCGCCAGGCGGTTTTTTCTGTCGCCTGTTTTTCAATGTGCACGGTCACCGGTTGCCCGGTGCCGGGGTGAGCAAGCCTGATTGGTCCGGCCGGCCGGGCGTTGTACATGCGGGCCAGGACCCGGGGATAGATATGCCAGAAGACATGGGGACAGCAGTGGTCCGGTACCAGGCCGATGAGGTCGGAAGCCGGCGTTTTATGATAGCGGCAGGGATGAACCACGGTATCGATGGCAATCCCCGGCGGCCGGGAATCGAACCGTTTCACCGCCTCGGCCGGGGGCATGTCCGCCTGGCTGTGCAGCAGGAGCTGCGGAAAGCGCTGGTAAAAGCAAAGGGCCCGGTTTTTTTCGCTGCTGGTCAGAAGGAACTGTGCGCCGGCTTCGGGATGCGCCGGGCAGCGGGCGTCGCCGCGGAGCAGGCGCAGGCGGATCTGTCGGTTTGGCCCGGGACCGACCCCGGCGATAACGGGTATTTCGGGATGGGGGCAGCCCACCAGCACCTCGTTGGGAAAGGCGCGGTTGAGGTTTTTGGTTATTTCCGTAAGCGGCCGGATGCTTCTGCGCCGGGAGGAATCGGCGGTGTGAACCACCCAGTTGAACCAGCCGCCCTCGGCCAGGGTAACGATATAGGGAACCAGGGTATAAAACAGGTAGGGGCAGATCCCGGGGGGCAGCAATTCCTGGTACTGCCGGAAAGCCGGCTCAGTACCAAAAATATTCCGGCAGGGTGTCATGGCTGTCCCCCGCTCAAGACTTGCACCTGACCCGGTTTTTCTATCACCAGCTCCGGGGTGCGGTGAAAGCCCACCCTTGCCCCGGTGATGATCAGCCGGGTGTTCTCCGCCGGCCGGAGGTGTTTATCCTTGAAATAGAGCCGGATGCGTTCGCCCTCATGAAGAAGGGCTTTGTCCCGGTAAACACCGGCCAGCGAGGAGATGACCTCGTTCTGCCAGCGCCGGTCGTTCAGGTCAAGACCGGCCGGGTCCAGGAAGTAGTCGCGGGGATCCACGGTACCGTCCCGGCGGGTAAGATCGCTGACGGCCTTGATCTCGCGCAGCCCGTAGTGATCATACAGCTGCCGCACGGTCAGGTCATAGGTCCCGCCCGGCTCCAGGTCGTCGGCCGCCTGGTAAACATAAATGGCCCGGCCGCTTTTCTGCTTGATGACGGCGTTGTTGCCATGCGCATAGATGACGGCGCAGTTTTTCAGGCCCAGATTAACCCGGCCGGCCGGGATTTCGTAAAGCCGGCTGATGGCGACCGGCGATGAAGCGCTTTTGTCCCGACGCCCGGCCGCCGCTGGTTCCGGCTGGTCGGAAAAGGGACCGGACGCAAAGCAGGCCACCAGGGGCAGATGATCCGAGTAACCCTCCCCCAGGTGACGACCCCGGCCGTGGTCGGCCTGCTGCCAGCGGAAGATGGCGCCGTCGCGGAAGAGAAAGTCCGCCGTGAACCGGGCAAAGGAGTTGTCAAGGTAGGAGATACCGTGGTCGTCGAACAGTCCGCCGGAGACGATGATGCTGTCCAGGCTGCTGCGGTGGCCGAAGTATTCGTGGGACCAGCGCTGCCAGGGGGGCAGTTCCAGCCAGAGGTTGTACAGATAGCGGTGATCCCGGCGGCGGATCAGGATGGACTCGTCGACCAGTCGTCCCTCCTGCACCGTGCCCAGGACATGGTTGATGCCGGTAATGCCGCCGGTGTCGTTGAGGCGGGCCTTGTCCCGGAAGGTCTCATATTCGTTGTAATTGGCGTTAAAATCCCCCAGGACAACGACGTCCGCGTCCGGGGGCAGTTGGTCGATCTCTTTTTTCAGGGCGCGGGCGTAAACCAGTCGCCGGCTTTCCGGACCCTGCCGGGATTTCCAGTGGTTGATAAACAGAACCAGGGGGTGCTCGTCGACGCTGACCACAGCCTTGAGAATATTGCGCCGGCCCGGACCGGGAGAAATTTCCTCGGTCTGCTGCAGGGGAAACCGCGACAGAAGTGCGCAGGCCACGGTGGTTTCGGCCGTATCGGCCAGGGCGCTGTAGGGATAGTCCCGGCCGTCCGCGCGCAGCTTTTTCCGCAGCCGATCCAGGGCCCGGCGGGATTCGATCTCCTGCAGGGCGACCACATCCGCTGCCAGGGCGGCGATCACCCGGGCGGTATGGGCGGTTTTGATCACCGCCAGGCGGCGGTTCCAGCCCGCCCGGCCGCCCGGCACGTAATCCGGGTATTCGCTGCCGTCGTTCTGGGCGTCGAACAGGTTTTCCACGTTATAGGTGGCGATTTTGACGGTGGCAGAAAAAGCCGGGCCGGCCGACAGCAGCACAGCTAGCACAAGGGTGATGAGGCGCATCCGTCCGTGGTGACCCAAAAATGTCATGTGGTATCCTCGCTCTACACTACCGGCTCCTTCATGATCAGGTCCACCGCCTGCATGGCCGTCAGGGCTGTTTCCGGAAAGACCGGCCGCAGGGCGGCGATATGGCGCAGGTTGTCGGCCGTGCGAAAGACCAGGTTGGCCAGGTCCCCCTCGGCAATACCCGCTTCCGCCGCCACCGCACTCCAGGGATAGCCGGCCGCCCATTTATAGATGGAGACCGCCGGCGCGAGGTAAAGAGTGGTCGGGGTAAAGCCGCTTTTTTTCATGCGGGTGGTAAAGGGCCCCAGTTTTTTTTGCAGGCGGAAGAGCCGGGTTTTCAGCTGCTGGGGCGTGCCGTGCAGAACCGGGACGGTTTCGTCGGTCTGGCGTTCGTTGACAAAGGAGGCGATGATGGCGGCCAACTGGGCCGGTTCGGATTCGGGCAGCAGCCCCAGCCGGAAGCTTTCGGCGATCATCAGGGGGTGATCCACCCGCAGCTGGGCGGCCCACTCCCCGTCCGGGGTCAGCCGGCCCGATTCATCGGCGTAACCGCTGGCTTTGAGGAAATCCAGGTGCCGCAGAAAATCCTCCCACAGCTTTTCCTCGGCCTGGCGGGAACCGGATTTTTTCTTCTGGTACTGGAAAAGGGCGAAAGAGTTCTGCAGCAGCGTCCGGACCTGATCCGGGGCCAGGCCCAGCAGCAGGTTGAGGGTCATGGAAAAGTTGATTTTGATCTGGCTGTTGATCGAAGAAGGAGAGGCATCCACCAGCTTGGCGATGTACTTGACATCCATGAATTTGCCGGGCACCACCAGGGCGAAACCGATCTTGTCCTTGCCCCGCCGGCCGGCCCGGCCGGTCATCTGGTGAAATTCGATGGCCGACAGCGGCAGAAACTCCTTGCCGTTGAACCGGTCGGAGTTGAAGATGGCCACGGTCCGGGCGGGAAAATTGACCCCCGCGGCCACCGTGGAAGTGGCAAAAACGGCATCCAGCAGGCCGGCGTTCATCAATTGTTCCACGGTTTTTTTCCACAGGGGCAGCTGGCCGCTGTGATGGGCGGCCACGGCCCTCTCGGTCACAAACCGGAGCTGCTTATGGTCGGCCAGGTAGGGCTCTTGGCGGACAATCTCCTCGACCCGGGCTTCCAGCAGGGCTTTGCGCTCCGGGTCCTGTTTCAGGGCTTCGTCATCACACAATTCCAGGGCCCGGTCGCAGTCCGCCCGCGATTTCATGAAGAAGATGGCCGGCAGCAGATTATAGGTCCGCAGGATCCGCAGGATATCTTTCATGGGCGGCAGGCGGTGCGGCGGGGCCAGCTGGGGCCGGCGGTTGCCCTGCAGGGCATTGAGGGTTTTTTTGCACAGGCGGTGCCGGCCGGTTTCCGGGTTCTGAGTCACCAGGGGAAAGAGGGTACCGGACGGATGGAGAAATAGCGGGTAGAGCTGGACCATGCGCCGGGTTTCCCGGACCACCTGGCAGGTATTGTTCCGCAGGGCGGTCAGCCAGGCGGCGATTTCATCGGGATTGCCGATGGTGGCCGACAACAGCAGCAGGGGAATGCGCCGCGGCAGGTAGATCATGGTCTCTTCCCAGACCACGCCGCGATCCTCGTCGCCCAGGAAATGGGCTTCGTCGAGGATGACAAAATCGGTATCCAGGTCTTCGCCGCTGTGCATGGAATCATACAATTGGTTGCGCAGGATTTCCGTGGTGCCGATGATGATCGGCGCCTCGGGGTTTTCCTTGCGGTCGCCGGTCAGGATGCCGGTGTTTTCCGGGCCGAACCGCCCGGAAAATTCTTCATAAATGGAATTGCTGAGAGCCTTTAAGGGCGAGGCATACCAGGTCTTTTTCCCCTCCGCCAGCATCCGCTCGATGACCTGTTCGGCGATCCAGGTCTTGCCGGCGCCGGTGGGCGCGGTGACGATGCAGTCAGCATGGGCAACGGCCTCCAGCGCCTCGAGCTGGAAAGGGTCGGGCGTAAAGGCGGTTTCCTCGGGCACGCCGATGGTGGAAAAAACGGATTTCAGCTGGGGGTCTTTACCCGGCTTCAGCCGCAGCGGGCGGTTTTTTTTTCGGACCTGCCCGCCGGTATGCTTGCCCGGCGGCCGGCCGGTCTTCCGCCGGCGGGGTCCTTCGAGACGTTCTTTTATGTGCGGGTGCGCGGTTTTCATACGAATCGGTGCCTGTCACCGTCGGTCCCGGAGCGTTGTCTCCAGAAACGTATACTGTCTATGTCATTACCCGGGTCGCTCATGATGCTGCGGCCGTTTCGGTCAGGCGGCTGATCAGGGCGTCGATGTTTCCCTTCAGCGGGGTGTCGGTGTCATAGGGCGAGGTGCCGGCCAGGTCGGCCTCGATCAGGGCCTCGTCATAGGCCAGAAAGCCGTCAAAAGGCAGGTCGGGCAGCTGTTCGCGCAAAAAGGTCTCGTCCTTTTCCCCGCGGATCTTGTTGCCCACCACGGAAATCTGGTTCAATTTGATCTCCCTGGCCAGTTTCTGGACCTGCCGGGCGGTCTCGATGCTGCGGCGGCCCGGTTCCACCACCACGATCAGGCGGTTGACCGCGCTGGCGGTGGCCCGGCCGAGATGTTCCAGGCCCGCTTCCATGTCCATGACGACCACCTCGGCCCGGAGCAGGGTGATATGGGTGATCAGCGCCTTGAGCAGGGCGCTTTCCGGGCAGATGCAGCCGGCGCCGCCGCCCTTGACCCCGCCCAGCTTCATCAGCTTGATATTGCCGAGCTTGGCGGACAGGGCCTCGGGCAGGTCGTCCACCTTGGGATTGAGTTTGAAAAAGCCGCCGATGGTGCCGGGCTGGGCTTCGGTGCGTTCAAAAATAAGGTCCTTCATCTCGGCGATGGGAACGATCCGGTCGGCGTCGGGAATGCCCAGGGCGGCCGCCAGGTTGGCGTCCGGGTCGGCGTCGATGGCCAGTATCTTTTTCCCGGCCGCGTCCAGGTGACGGATCAGCAGGGCCGCCACCGTGGTTTTGCCGACACCGCCTTTGCCGCTGACTGCGATTTTCATGATGGTTATCTCCTGATTAGACGTTTTCGTACGCGGTTTGAATCTTTAAAAATTTATATCACTTGCGGGCCTGTTGGATCAAGCGTATAATATGCCACCAGATTTACGAAAGCGGAACTGCTGGATCATCAACAGACATTCCAGGTGGTTGGATTAACAAATTTGAGCCAATGACCGCCAGGGCCAGTATCCTGGCTCCCAATAGTTACACGGACAATTTTTTATTTTTTCATTGTTACCCTCAAAATAACAACAGACAGTCTTTTTGTCAGATACATCGTCATCATTAATACAATAAGTTGTAAAAAAACTTCTCCCATAACCAATGACGCTGACTTCGTCAAAACCGGAAATACTGGCCCCGGCCGGCAGCAAGGCCGCTTTCATGGCGGCCCTGGCCGCCGGGGCCGATGCCGTCTACTGCGGCCTGAAGCAGTTTTCCGCGCGCATGGCCGCCGAGAATTTTTCCCCTTCGGAACTGGCCCGCCTGGTGACCCTGGCGCATCAGCAGGGGACGGCGGTGTACGTGGCCGTAAATTCCCTGGTCCGGCCCGGCGAGCTGGAACGGGTCCGGGAACTGGTGCGCCTGCTCAGCCGGCATATCCGGCCCGACGCCCTCATTATCCAGGACCTGGCCCTGGTGGAACTGGCCCGGCAGGAGGAATTCGCCGGCGAGCTTCATCTTTCCACCCTTTCGGCCGCAACTTTCGCGGCGGCCCTGCAAACAGCGGCGAAGCTGCCCGGCGTCAGCCGGGTGGTGCTCCCCCGGGAACTGAATATCGATGAAATCAGGCAGGTGGCCGCCGCCTGTCCCGACTCTCTTGATCTGGAACTGTTTGTCCACGGCGCCCTCTGTTACGGGGTCTCCGGGCGCTGCTACTGGAGCAGCTACCTGGGCGGCAAAAGCGGTCTGCGGGGACGGTGCGTCCAGCCCTGCCGCCGGCAATACACCGTCGGCGAAACCCAGGCCCGGTTTTTTTCCTGCCTGGATTTTTCCGCGGATGTGCTGGTCAAGCCGCTGCGGGAAATTCCGGCCATCGCCGCCTGGAAAATCGAGGGCCGCAAAAAAGGTCCGCATTATGTCTACCATACGGTCTCGGCCTACCGGCTGCTGCGGGACGAGGGCCGTGATCCGGCCGCCAAAAAAGCGGCCCTGGAATATTTGCAGCACGCCCTGGGCCGCCGGACCACCCATTACCTGTTTCTTCCCCAGCGGCAGTATCCGCCGGCCAACAGCGGCGAAGAGACCGGGTCGGGCCGGTTCGCCGGCCGGGTCAAGGGGAGCGGCCGGGAGGTTGTCCTGCGCCCGCGCTTGGCACTGCTGAAGAGCGATATACTGCGGATCGGGTATGAAGACCAGAAGGGGCATCACATCCACAAGGTGGGCAAATATGTTCCCCGGCAGGGCCGGCTGCATCTGCGGCTGCCGCCGGCCAGGCAAGTGGAGCGGGGCGCCCCGGTGTTCCTGGTGGATCGGCTCAGCCCGGAGCTGGCGCAGAGGATTGCAGCCGGGAAAGCCGAACTGGAGGCCATTCCCCCGGTCAACCTGCCGGCTGCCGACCGGGAAACACCGCCGTCATCCGGGGCAGGGCGTATGCGGGGCCGTCCGCCGCGCCAGGGAAAAGTCCGGCAGATGGATGTTTTCCGCCGCCTGCCGGTTAAGGGCGGCGGTCCCCGCGAGCGGGGGCTCTGGCTGTCGGCAGAGATCGGCGAACACCTGAACCGCAGCCGGGCCGCCAGCCGGTACTGGCTGTGGCTGCCGCCGGTCATCTGGCCGGAAGAGGAAGCGGACATGCGACAGC
>CAYTQK010000162.1:2276-7626 GCA_964439745.1 uncultured Desulfobacterales bacterium | reverse complement strand
GTCAAAGACCGGTGTTTCCATGTGTACGCCCTGCCGATATTCTCCGGCCAGCGCGTAAAGGTCTTCTTCGTCCATGTTATTGAGGGTCGCTCCGGGAAATTCCTTGGCAAAAACCGCTTTGAGCTTCTTGCGCAGCTCCGCGTGACGCCGCTCCTTGATCATTTTATCGATCTGCTGTCCCAGAGCCCGGGCGGCACGCCCCAGGTGAATCTCCAGGATCTGGCCGACGTTCATCCGGGAGGGGACGCCCAGGGGATTCAAGACCATGTCGACCGGCGTGCCATCGGCAAAATAGGGCAGGTCTTCCATGGGGAGAATCCGGGAGACAACGCCCTTGTTGCCGTGCCGGCCGGCCATCTTGTCGCCGGTGGACAGCACCCGCTTCATGGCCACGTAGACCTTGACCATCTTGAAAACACCCGGCGGCAGTTCTTCGCCGGCGCCGTACCGGCTGATGGCCGCTTCGAACCGTTCCCGGCAAAGTTCTTTCTGATCCCGGCACCATTCAAACAGCTCATTGGCCTTTTCGGCGACGTTCTCGGAAGCCAGGGCGATCTTCTCCAGCTGGGCGAAAGTCAGTTCGGCCAGCTGGTCAACCGTGATCTTCTGGCCCTTATCGATCAGCACCTTTTTGCCTTTTTTCACCGGCGCCGCCGCTTTTTCACCGGAAACCAGGTTCTCGAATTCACTCCGGGTGGTCTCCTCGATAACGGCGATTTCATCGTCCCGGTTCCGTTTGAAAATGGCGATCTCTTCATCTTCGATATTACGGGTCCGGTCATCCTTTTCCACTCCCCGCCGGGTGAAAACCTTGGCGTCAATGACCGTGCCGTTGACGCCCGGCGGCACCCGCAGGGAGGTATCCTTGACGTTGCCGCCCTTTTCCCCGAAGATGGCCCGCAGCAGCTTCTCCTCCGGCGACAGCTGGGTCTCTCCCTTGGGAGTAATTTTACCCACCAGGATGTCACCGGGCTGAACTTCCGCCCCGGCCATGATGATACCGCTTTCATCCAGATTGACCAGCTTTTCCTCGCCGACATTGGGAATATCGCAGGTAATTTCCTCCTTGCCCAGCTTGATGTCCCGGGCCACTACCTCGAACTCCTCAATGTGAATGGAGGTAAAAACCCCGTCCTGGACCAGGGTTTCTCCCACCAGGATGGAGTCCTCGAAGTTGTAGCCGCCCCAGGGCATGAAAGCCACGGTAACGTTTTTTCCCAGGGCCAGATCCCCTTTTTCCGTGGCCGGGCCGTCGGCGATAACGTCGCCGGCCTCGACTTTCTGCCCCTTGGAGACGATGGGACGCTGGTTGAAACAGGTGTTCTGGTTGGAGCGGACAAACTTGGACAGGTTGTAGATGGTCACCGGCGCGGCTTTGTCAAACTGGCCTTCCCCGCCATGCTGCAGCACGATGCGGGAGGCGTCCACATCCTTGACGATCCCGGCCCGCTCGGCCACCACCGCCGCGCCGGAATCGCGGGCCACGATTTTTTCCATGCCCGTGCCCACCAGCGGCGCGCTGGGGTTGGCCACCGGCACGGACTGGCGCTGCATGTTCGACCCCATCAGGGCCCGGTTGGCGTCATCGTTTTCCAGAAAGGGGATCAGGGAGGCGGAGACGCTGACCAGCTGGTTGGGAGAGACGTCCATCAATTCGATATCGTCGGCCGGGACCATGGAAAATTCTCCGTCCACCCGGGAGATGACCAGGGGATTGACGTAATGTCCCTTGCTGTCCAACGGCGCGTTGGCCTGGGCGATGGGATGATCCCCCTCTTCAAAGGCCGAGAGCATCCGGATCTCCTTGGTGACGGTGGCGTCCTTAACGACACGATAAGGCGTCTCAATAAACCCGAAATGGTTCACCCGGGCATAGGTGCTCAAGGAAACGATCAGACCGATGTTCGGTCCTTCCGGCGTTTCAATGGGACAGATCCGGCCGTAATGGGAGGGATGGACGTCCCGCACTTCAAATCCGGCCCGCTCGCGGGTCAGACCGCCCGGTCCCAGGGCGCTGAGCCGGCGCTTGTGGGTGGTTTCCGAAAGGGGATTGGTCTGATCCAGAAACTGCGAGAGCTGGCTGGTACCGAAAAATTCACGGACCACCGCTGCAACCGGCTTGGAGTTGACCAGGTCATGGGGCATCAGCACATCAACTTCCTGCAGGCTCATGCGCTCCTTGATGGCCCGCTCCATGCGGACCAGTCCGATACGGTACTGGTTTTCCAGCAGCTCGCCCACCGCCCGCACCCGGCGGTTCCCGAGATGGTCGATATCGTCCACCTGACCCTGGGTGGTCCGCAGATCAATCAGGGTTTTGACCGCCAGCAGCAGATCTTCCCGCCGCAGGGTGGTCAATTCCACCGGCACATCGGCGCCGAGGCGATGATTCAGCTTGAGCCGGCCCACCGTGGAAAGGTCGTAATAGTCAGGCTTGAAAAAAAGATGATCGATGAAATCCTGGGCCACTTCGGGGGTGGCGGGATTCCCGGGCCGCAGCCGGCGATAGATATCAATCAGCGCTTCTTCCCGGCTTTCCACCTTGTCCAGCAGGAGAGTTTTGGCAATGCAGTCCGAAGAGGTATTGTCATCCACGAACAGCAGGGAAAAGCTGTCGACCCCGGCCTCGCGGATAGCTTCGAAAATTTCCTCGGTAATGAACTGCCCTTCCTCGGCGATAAGCTCGCCGGTCTTCGGATCTGTCAGCGAGGCGGCCAGGGCCTTTTCATAAACGTCCTCGGGCCGGATGGGGATCCATTTCATGCCGGCGGATTTAATGGCGCGAATCACCCGGGCGGTGAAAATCTTGCCTTTATCGACAATCACCTCCCCGGTTTCGGGATGCTTGACGCGGGTGGTGGCCCGCTGCCCCCGCAGTACGCCTTCCTGGAACTGCTTGAAAACCTTTTTCTTGTCCAGGGAGATGAGCTCCTGGGTGTAAAAATAATCCAGGATGTCTTTTTTGCTGTAGCCGAGGGCCTTGAACAGAATCGTGGCGGGAAACTTGCGCCGCCGGTCAATGCGCATGTAGACCACGTCCTTGGGATCGACTTCCATGTCAATCCAGGATCCCCGCACGGGAATAATGCGGGCACTATAGATTACCCGGCCGCTGGAGTAGGTCTTGCCCTGATCATGGCTGAAAAAGATACCCGAGGAACGGTGCAGCTGACTAACTACCGCCCGTTCGGTGCCGTTGATGATAAAGGTGCCCTTGTCCGTCATCAGCGGGATGGCGCCGAAATAAATTTCCTGCTCCTTGATATCGCGGATACTGGTAGACCCGGCCTCGGAATCGATGTCATAGACCACCAGGCGGGCCCTAATGCGCACCGGCACTTCATAGGTCATGCCCCGTTGAATGCACTCGGCCACCGAATGTTTTACCCCGCCGAAGAAATAGGAGACAAATTCCAGCGAGGCGCTTTCGGTAAAATCCTTGATGGGAAAAACGGAATTGAAAATCGCCTGCAAACCGATATTCTCCCGCTCCTCAGGGGCCTTGTCCAGCTGCAGGAAACGGCTGTAGGATTCTTTCTGCATTCCGATCAAATCCGGGATTTCGACGATTTTCTCCAGTTTCCCGAAATTTTTTCTGACGCGCTTGTTGATCGTTGGTTGGCCTGACATGGCATCTCCGAAATAATTTTACGATAATCGAAAAACACCCGGCGGATGTGCACCGGTGTTCTGTTTTCGTGTTTTTCCCGTTTTCGTCGTTGGCGACCGAAAAATTCGAAAAAAACAACAGCCCCCGCCCCGTCCGGGCAGGGGCTATGCCCACCACTCTTCCGCCGTGCCTGTCCGTCTTGTTGGCGGGGGCTTTGCCCCTCTTTCTGCAGCAGCCTGACGCTGGGATCGGACAGGCACCGGACGGAAAAACGGATTATAGATTACTTGATATCGACCTGAGCACCGACGGCTTCCAGCTGCTCTTTCATCTTTTCGGCATCCTCTTTGGGCATGCCTTCCTTGACCGGCTTGGGGGCCTCTTCCACCAGGGTCTTGGCTTCTTTCAGCCCCAGACCGGTGATGGCCCGAACTTCCTTGATGACCTTGATCTTCTGATCCCCGGCCGCGGTCAGGATCACGTCAAACTCGGTCTTCTCCTCTTCGGCGGCGGCACCTTCGGCCGGCATGGCACCAGCGGCCACGGCCACGGGTGCCGCCGCGGAAACACCGAATTTGTCTTCCAGCTCGGAAACCAGCTCGGAAAGTTCGAGTACGGACATATTCGCTATAAATTCAATTACGTCGTCTTTGGTAATATCAGCCATTGTTCTCTTCTCCTGAATAAAAAGTATATGTTTTTGCGTTTCGGGATTATTGCTAGGCCGCTTCCTTCTGATCTTTGATAGCGGTCAGGACATTGACAAGCTGGACCGGGACAGCGTTCAGCACCCGGACAAAGGCCGTCGGCACACCGTTAAGTACGGAAAGGAATTGGGCCAGCAGCTCCTCACGGGAGGGGAGTTTGGCCAGGGAGTCAAGCTGTTGAACACTCAACAGGCTCCCGTTCATGGCACCCGCCTTGATCTCCAGCTTATCGTTTTTCTTCGCAAATTCGGACAAAATCTTGGCCGGTGCAATGGGATCGTCATACCCCAGGGCGATGGCGGTCGGGCCGACGAAAAACTCTTCCGCCAGGGCGGCATCCGTATCAACCGACGCGCGCCGAATCAGGGTATTGCGGACCACCTTGTACTCGACCCCGGCTTCCGTCAATTTGCGGCGCAGGTCATTGATTGCTTCCACGCTCAGCCCCTTGTAATCCGTCAGAATGACAATGGCGGCTTTTTCGAAACGCGCATGCAGATCTTCGACCAGCGCTTTTTTGGCGTCAAGATTCAGCACAGTCTATACACCTCCTTTCTTTTTTTCGCAAAAACCGGAGGCAGAACAGCAGCAGTACGTTTTACAAAAAACATCATGGCTGTCTCTGCAGGCCGGCATCAGGCCGAATTAAGCAGAAAATCATGCACCTGCGGTCTTTGACAGAAAATTATTAATTACTGGCTATGAATATATAAAAAGGGCCTGCGTCTACCCTCTTGTTTATTTAATGAAATTCTTGATCGAGAGAGGATCCAGATTTACCCCCGGCCCCATGGAGGTGGAAACGGCGATGTTCTTTAAGTAGGTGCCTTTGCTGGAGGCCGGTTTCAGGCTCACGATGGTCCGCAGGAACGCCGCCAGGTTTTCCACCAGCTTTTCCGTGCCAAAGGAAACCTTGCCAAAGGTGGCGTGCACGATCCCGCCCCGGTCCACCCGGAAATCGATCTTGCCGGCTTTCAATTCATTGATGGCTCTTTCCAGATCAAAGGTGACCGTACCGGTCTTGGCATTGGGC
>CAYTQK010000162.1:0-2266 GCA_964439745.1 uncultured Desulfobacterales bacterium | reverse complement strand
TGCCGATCTTGCCCACCGACCCCATCATATCGGGGGTGGCCACGGCCTTGTCAAAATCAAACCAGCCGCCCTGGATATCCTTGATCAGATCATCATTGCCGACAAAATCAGCCCCGGCATCCAGGGCTTCCTTTTCTTTTTCGCCCTTGGCAAACACCAGTACCCGGACCTCCTTGCCGATGCCGTTGGGCAGCACCACGGAACCGCGCACCATCTGGTCGGCATGCCGCGGATCGACCCCGAGATTGACCGCCACATCGACGCTTTCGTCAAATTTCACAAAACTGGTTTCCAGGGCCAGGGCCAGACCTTCATCCATGGCATAGCGCCGGGCGGCGTCCACTTTTTCCCTGGCATTGCGTATATTTTTTCCCCGTTTCGACATCTTCCTCAACCTCTTTGTTTAAACAATCTCTATTCCCATGCTGCGGGCCGTTCCCTGAATTATCCGGCAGGCCGCGTCCAGTTCAGTGGCGTTCAGATCTACCATCTTCAACTTGGCGATCTCTTCGACATCCTGCATGGTCACCTTGCCCACTTTTTCCTTGTTCGGCTCCCCGGACCCCTTGGCGATCTTAGCGGCTTTGCGCAAAAGAACCGCGGCCGGCGGGGTCTTGGTAATAAACGAGAAGGATTTATCCGCGTACACGGTGATGACCACCGGGATGATCATCCCTTCCTGTTCCGCCGTGCGGGCGTTAAAGGCCTTGCAGAAATCCATGATATTCACGCCGTGCTGCCCCAGGGCGGGACCAATCGGCGGTGACGGGTTGGCCTTGCCGGCCATCACCTGCAATTTAATCTGTCCGGTAACTTTTTTTGCCATTGTTCACTCCAGTATTATCAATCTCTGCTAAATTTTGGTCGCCTGGATAAAATCCAGCTCCACCGGGGTGGACCGTCCAAAAATGCTGACCAGAACCCGTAATTTCCCTTTTTCATGATTGACGGTCTCCACTACCCCGCTAAAGGTGGCAAAGGGACCTTCCGTCACCCGCACTTCATCGCCGACTTCAAAAGAGTATTTCGGCTGCGGCTTTTCCTTGCCGGCCTCGATACGGTCCAGGATGGCGCTTGCCTCGGTTTCCGAGATGGGAGTGGGCATTTTCTTGCCCCCCAGAAATCCGGTCACCTTGGCGGTGTTGACCACCACGTGCCAGGTATCGTTGTTCAATTCCATCTGAACCAGGATATAGCCGGGATAGAACTTGCGGGAGGACTGTTTTTTCTTGCCCTTGACCAGCTCCACCACCTGCTCGGTCGGCACGATGATCTGGCCGAACTTGTCCTGGCAGCCCGTGGCGGCAATCCGCTCCTCCAGTGACTTTTTTACCTTTTCCTCAAAACCGGAATATACATGCACCACGTACCACTGAAATGCCACGGTGACTACCTCTTGCCGACTTGTCTATCCGATAATAAATTGAACGATACTGGAGAGGCCGAAATCCACCACCCCCAGAAAAAAAGAGACCAGCAATACCATTACCAGCACGACCGCCGTCGATCCAATGACCTGTTTGCGGGACGGCCAGTTGACCTTTTTCAGCTCGCTCCGGACTTCCCGCAGAAACTGCAGCGCCTGTTCAATCTGCGCGCGAATGCCGGTGGCGGCAACGGGTTTCCCGTTTCTGGCAGAGGGCGCCGCCGGTTTGCTCTTGTTCCGGGCCGGAGCGCCCGCCATGGACTTTGCCCGGACGGTCATGCCGGTCTTGTTCTCCTTGACGGCGGCACTACCGGTGGCGGCTGGTGCCTGGCGCTTTTTCTTCTTCTTGCTTGGATCTTTCTTTTTCTGTTGACGCCCCATTATCTTCCCAGAAAAAATTATGAAAAGCACCGACGCTGGCATCCGTCCAGACGTTGTGCTTTTACTGTAAGTAATGGTGGCAGGCCAGGAGGGATTTGAACCCCCAACCCCCGGATTTGGAGTCCGACGCTCTGCCGTTAGAGCTACTGGCCTGCATCCCCTGTCTTTTTATCCAACAGAAACCGGCACGACTACTTTGTCTCTTTATGCAGACAATGTTCCCGGCAGAAACGGCAATATTTCTTCAAGGCCAGTTTGTCCGGCGTTGTCCGCTTGTTTTTCGTGGTAGTGTAGTTTCTTCTTTTGCACTGGCTGCATGCCAGCGTTACGTTCACCCGCACTGGTCCACTCCTTTATTCCGCCGGGGTACCCATGAACGGCCTGCCGTCATGGCCCGCCCCGTCTTATTCGATAATTTCGCTGACAACGCCGGCACCGACGGTGCGGCCGCCTTCGCGG
>CAYTQK010000161.1:0-7661 GCA_964439745.1 uncultured Desulfobacterales bacterium | reverse complement strand
CCCGCGGCCGCCAGCGCCGGCGCCTCCTCCGGCGCCACCCCGGACTTGGAGGCTTCTCCGGCCAGGTTGACCTGGATGAGCACCCTGGGCCGGCACTCCTTCTTGGCTGCTTCCCGGTCCAGGGCCCGGGCCAGCTTGAGCGAATCCAGGCTGTGAATCCAGTCAAACAATGAAACCGCGTACTTGGCCTTGTTGGACTGCAGATGTCCGATAAAATGCCAGGTCACCGGCTGGTCCGCCAGCACGGCGATCTTTTCCCGGGCTTCCTGGATATAATTTTCCCCCAGGTCGCGGGCCCCGGCGGCGATCGCTTCGGCTACTGCTGCCGGGGAATGGGTCTTGCCCACGGCCACCAGGGTAATTTCCGACGGGTCCCGGCCGGCGGCTTTGGCGGCGCGCCGGATGCGATCAGTTACGTCTGCCAGTTTGTTCTTCATGCGTCCGTCTCCCGTCTTGCGGCATCGGTTTCCGGCGCCTGCCGGCGGATGACCCGGTGCTGCCGGAGATAGTCCAGCACTTCGCACACGGGCAGTCCCACCACGTTGGTATAGGATCCCCGGATTTCCCGGACCAGGAAGGTTCCCAGCCCCTGGATGGCGTAGGCGCCGGCCTTGTCATAGGGCTCCCGGGTATGAATATACCACTCGATCTCTTCGGCGGTAAGCTCTTTAAATTGGACTTCGGTCCGGACCGTATCCGCGTAATGGTGGTGACGCCGGCGGCAGAGCACGGCATAGCCGGTATAGACCTCGTGGACGGCCCCGCTCAGCCGGGTCAGCATCTGCCGGGCCTCGTCCCGGGAGCCCGGTTTTTCCAGAACCTGGCCGCCGGCCACCACGATGGTATCGGCACCGATGATCCAGGCGTCCGGATGCCGATCCGCCACCTCGGCCGCCTTGGCTTCGGCCAGGGTCCGGGTGTAGGGTCGCGGTGCCGACCAGGGGATAGCGCTTTCATCCACCCGGCTGACCTCGACGGTAAACGCCAGTCCCGCCTGTCGCAGCAGGTATTTGCGCCGCGGGGAAGCCGAAGCGAGAATCACGGCGGCATTGTCCGGCGATTCACTCATGGGCCATATCCTTCCGGACCAGCCGGGCCACGGATTCGATGTGCGGGGTATGGGGAAACATGTCCACCGGCTGCACCTCGGCCACGGTATAGGCCTCGGCCAGGAGGGCGGCGTCCCGGGCCAGGGTGGCCGGGTTGCAGGAGACATAGATGATCCGGCCGGGTGCCATCGCCAGTATCTGCCGCACGACAACCTTGTGCATACCGGCCCGCGGGGGGTCGATGACAAGAACATCGACGGCTTCATGGAGCGCGGCCAGCGATTCTTTGACATCGCCGGGGATAAAGCGGACGTTTTCGGCGCCGTTTTTTCGCCGGTTTCGCTCGGCGTCGGCCAGGCAGCTGCCGCTGATTTCCAGCCCGATCACCCGGGCGGCCATGCGGGACAGCCAGATGCCGATGGTGCCGGTGCCGCAATACAGATCCACCACGGTTTCCCGACCGGTCAGGCCGGCATATTCGGCCGCCGCCCGATAGAGTCTTTCCGCGCCCCGGGTGTTGGTCTGGAAAAAGGAATTGGCCGAAATATCAAACCGGCACTCTCCCAGCCGTTCCTCGATCCGGGTGACGCCGGCCAGCGGAATCTCCTTTTCTCCGACGGCCACGCCGGCCTTGCTGGCGGTAATGTTGTTGACCACGGCAGCCACCCGGGGAAACCGTTCCATCAAAAGTTCCGCCAGGGGCCGCAGGTGGTCCGGCTTTTCTGCGGCCGTAACCAGGTTGACCAGCCAGTGATCATGGACCACGGAGTGACGCATCATGACAAATCGCCAGAATCCGGTGTGACTGCGCAGACTGTACACGGGCAGCGGGGATCTGCGGATAAATTGCCGGACACAGTCAAGAATCTCACTGCCTTCGTCCGGGAAGAGATGACACCGTTTGACATCGAGAATTTTGTAAAAGGTGCCGGGCACATGCAGGCCCAGGGCGAAACCGGTATCCGCCGCCGGATCATCCAGCTCTTCCGGCAGCAGCCAGCGCCGGTCGGAACAGGCGAACTCCATCTTGTTGCGGTACCCCAGGGTCTGGCCAGCCGGGATGACCGGTAGAACCGTCACTTCCGGGAGCGACCCGATCCGCGCCAGAATTTCTTTGACCTGGGCGGCTTTGAATTCCAGCTGCTTGGCGTACTCCAGGATCTGCAGCCGGCACCCCCCGCAGTAGCCGCAGAGAGGACAGACGGGCTCCCGCCGAAAGGCGGAGGGAGCCAGCACTTCCAGCAGCCGGGCTTCGGCAAAGCGTTTTTTCTTTTTTATGATCCGGGCCCGGACGGTATCACCGGGTACGGCATTGTCCACGAAAACGGTCAGGCCGTTATACCGGGCCACCCCCCGTCCACCGAAAGCCAGGTCCTCGATGCCCAGTTCAACTTCGGCACCTTTTTTAACAGACGGGGATTGTACTTGTTGCATCATCGGTAATACTCCGCCACCCTGCCAGAGACCATCAGGTGAGGTTCTGGAGGTATTGCTCCAGCCGGTCCAGCCCCCGGCTGATGTTTTCCATGGAATTGGCGTAAGAGAAACGCAGGAATCCTTCTCCCCGGCTGCCGAAATCGATACCCGGCGCCAGGCCGACATGGGCCTGTTCCAGGATATCAAAGGCCAGGCCATAGGAATCCCCGGATAAATGGGCGGCATTGGCAAAAACGTAAAACGCGCCGCCGGGCATTACCGGAATACCGAATCCCATGGTTTTCAGACGGTCCACCAGGTATTGACGCCGTCGTTCATACACGGCCCGCATCCGCCTGACCTCTTCATCCCCCTCGGCCAGGGCGGCTACGCCCGCCTGCTGCACCACGGCATTGGCGCAGATCATCAGGTTCTGATGCAGAATCTGAACCACCCGGGAAAATTCCGGCGGCATGATCAGGTATCCCAGCCGCAGACCGGTCATGGCGTACCGTTTGGAAAAACCGTTCAGTACAAAGGCCCGGTCGGTGTATTCCAGGATGGAATGAGACCGTTGGCCATATTCCAGGCCGTGATATACTTCGTCGGAAATAATCCAGGGGCCCAGGCCGGCGATTTCTTCCAGGTGGACGGGGGACATGACCGCGCCGGTGGGATTGGCCGGCGAATTGATCAGGACCGCCCGCGTGACCGGCGTCATGGCCGCCTGCACCGCCGGACCGGACAACTGAAAACCGTCCTGTTCCGAAACCGGCACAAATACCGGCCGGCCGTCAGCCATGCGGATGAAGTTGGGGTAACAGGCATAATGGGGATCGGACAGGATGATTTCCTCTCCCGGATCCAGCAGCGCGCCCAGGGCCAGCATCAGGGCGGGGGAGGTACCCGAGGTGACCGCTACCTGGCCGGGATCAAGGGAGACGCCGTATTGATCCAGATAATGACGGCAGATGGCCTGGCGTAGACGCAGATCACCGAGGCTGTGGGTGTAACCGGTGGATTTCTTATCAGCCGCGGCCCGAATCATGGCGGCCTCCACGCAGGCGGGTATGGCGAAATCCGGCTCCCCCACCTCCAGGTGGATCACGTCAATGCCGGCCGCTTCCATGGCGGCGGCCTTTTCCAGCACGTCCATGACCAGAAAGGGAGTAATCTCCCCGGCCCGGTGGGCGATGCTTTTTTCCGTCACTTTCTATTCCTTGCCTGTTCCAGCAGTTTTTATCTACAGATTATTCAAAAAGGCCAGGTCCCGGGTCTGGGTGTTCTTGGTGCCGATGGCCAGCACTTCGACGCGGCCGTCGCTTTTATTCCGGAAATAGAGCCGTCCGTTATAGGAAAAAATCACCTCAAACACTTTTTCCCGGCCCTTGCGCAGATCCACTTTCCGTTTCACATCCACCAGGGCAACATCCGTATCCAGCAGCTTGATGATCTCTTCGGCCTTCAGGCGCAGATCTTCCGTCAGATCATAAAAATTATCCAGCGCCCGTTTATGCAGGGCCACATTCTTATAAAGGGTTTTAAACCGTTTTTCAAGATTCCCGTAAACGGTTTCCCGGCTGGCGCGTTTTCGTTTCTCCTCTTCAAAACGCTGCGTTGCCTGGCGCAGGGATTCGTTCTCCTCGCGCAGGGCCTCCCGAAGCTGAATGTTCTGCTGAATCTTTTCCTCCAGCTCGATGATCTCGTCGATCATGGCATCTTCGTTCTGGCTGGCCTTTTCCCTGTGGTCCAGCAGGTTCCTGCGAACCGCCACCATTTCTTTGGCCAGCCGCCGCTTCTCATTGTTCAAATCGCTCAGCCGCCGGGCATGCTCCTGTTCCAGTTCCCGCAGCCGCTGGATCTCTCTACCCTTTTCCCGGGCCTCGGCCCGGGCCCGGGCGGCTCCAGCCAGGTAAAACCGCATGAACACGAGCGAGGCGGCCGCCAGGTAGACGAGAAATATGGAAATTACCAGCCAGGAGTTCCAGGGCAGGAGCGTATCCACGGATACGGACAGCCCCCGGCTCATCAAGCGATAGTTTTCCGCGGCAATCTCCTGCGGCAGGGGCGGCTTGATGACATCTTCGGAGGTATCCAGGGAGGCGGGATAAACAATGATGTTCTGCCCGGCTGTTACCGTGACATCAACCTGGAGTCCCAGTGAAGGCAGCAGCCGGTTTTGCAGGTACTGGTCGATATTGTTGCTGACCGCCTCGCGCAGCCGCACTTCTCCGGTAAACAGCGGTTCCGTATCCCCGATATACCGGTTTTCAATTCCCCGGGTATACCTGTTTTCAACCATCCAGCCGATGCTGGATACGGTGAAAAACAGCAATAACGGCGTGACCACGATGAGCAGCGCCGCGATTCGCAAGGGAAAATATTTCATTGCCGTTCGTTCCGACCGGGTTCGTCGTCAAAAAGAAGTTATTGGTTTTGTTCCCCGGAGAGTTTATCCAGAATTTTCGCGGCCTGGTCAGCATATGGAAAATCCGGTTCCATGTCCAGGGCGCGCTCCAGGTAATGGCCGGCCTCTTCATTGTCGCCGTGCCGATACAAGGCCATGCCGAGATGATAATGGGCAGTGGCATTGTCCGGCAGACCCTCCACGCAGACGCGCAGTTCCCGGATGGCCTCTTCGAATTTCCCCTGCCGGTAATATACCCAGCCCAGGGTATCCCGGATATAGGGGTCATCCGCCCGGCGGGACCTGGCGTCCAGGGCCAGTTCCAGCGCTTCGTCAAGTTTACGGCCGCGTTCGGCCAGCAGATAGGCCAGGTTGTTGGCCGCCCGGGTGAAACCCGGATCGATTTCCAAGGCCCGCCGGTAGCTGGTTTCCGCCGCGGAAAAATCTCCCTGTAGTTTATAAAGCACCCCCATCATCAAATGCGGCCCGGCCTGGTCCGGCTCTTGCTCAAGGATGGCCTGATACTGGGCAACGGCCTTTTGTAAATCTTTTTTGACAATATAGCACTTGGCCAGACCGTAATACGGTTTCAAAAATTCCGGCGCCAGGTCGATGGCGGCCGCATACACCTGGATTGACTTGTCCACTTCGCCCGCAGCCAGCAGCAGCCCGCCCTTGATATAGTATATTTCCGCGACCATATCGGGATAGGCCTGCAGCCGTTCAATCTGACGGTCGCACTTTTCCAGGGCCATCTTATATTCACCCTTGACGGCATGCAGCACGGCCATGCTTTCCAGCAGCTGGATCAGGGTGGGATTTTTGTCCAGCAGGGTCTCCAGGCTGCTTATCAACCGATCATACCGCAGCGTCAGGCGTTCCTGCGACTCCAGGCTCATGCGGCCGAAGGGATAGGCCGCCACGAACCGGGACAGATCGTCCAGGGATTGCGGGACTTCCGTAACCGCCTGGAGCTGGAAATCACCATCCCCCACCAGGCCAGCCATACCGGAATGCTCGTTGATGACGGCCAGCAGCTGCCGGTTGACCTGCCGGGCCTGCTCTGTTTTTTCCTGCTGCAGATAGACATTGACCAGCTGCACATGCGCCTCAATATTTTCCGGCGATATGCGGATTGCCTGCCGTAAGGATTCTTCTGCTTTGGAATAGTTTTTTTGCTCCAGGTAGGCTGTTCCTTTCAACAGAAATAAATCATCCGAAGCGGGATTCCCCTGCAGATATTGATCGCACAGAGCCACCGCCTGATCGTACGCCCCGGCCGCGATGGCCTGACGCACTTTCAGCAAGCGGCCGGGAAAATATCCCGGATGATCTTTGAGCAAATCATCGATAGCGGCCCGGGCCGCTTCGTAATTGCCCCGGGACAGCTGGAATTCCGCCAGGGCGGCGATCGCGCTGGCGTTACGCGGTTCCAGGCGGCGGGCCGTTTCGAACATCTGCAAGGCCTCCTCCGGTTTGTTCACGGCCGCGTAAAACTTGCCAGCCATGAGCCAGGGGACCAGGTCCCGCTGACCGATATGGGTCGCCTGCAGAAAAGCCGCCTCGGCCTGCTCCACCTGGCCCTGCTGGAAATGGAATTTCCCCAGCAGAAGACGCAGCCGGGCATTGCCCGGATGAGATTCGACAACTTCCGTTAATACCGACTCGGCCTGCTGGTAAGATTGACGTGCCAAGTAGAGATTAAACAGCATCAGCCAGGGTTCCAGCGTCTCCTCCGCCAGAGCGGTAGCCCGTTGCAGATCGGCTTCCGCCTCTTCCAGGTTGCCGCTCCGGGCCGCCACCCGGGCCCGGGCGGTCAGTGCCCGAACCAGCCGTCCGGCTTCCAGACCGGGATGGGCGGTGATTTCCTGATATATCCGGAGAGCCTTTTCCAGGCTGCCGGATTTTTCCGCCACCGCCGCCCGGAGGAACAGGGCGTCGACATGATCATCGTCCCGTTCCAGAACCGCGCGGACTTTCTTCCGGGCCTGGTCAAGATTACCGGCCAGCAGATCGAATTCCGCCAGCTTCAAACGGGCCGGGATATAATCGGGGCGGACCTCCAGGATATGCTGATAGGCCTCAGTCGCAGTTTTCACATCACCCAGTTGCAGCGCGGTCCTGGCCACGCCCTCCCAGGCGTCGACAGCCGTGCGGTCCAGCGCCGCGGCCTGCCGGTAAGCGTCCATGGCTTCCTGGAATTTTCCCTGGGCAAAAAGCGCCTTGCCCGCGGCCAGGCGGGCGTCGAGGGTATCATCCCCGGGGATGCACCCCGCCCCGCACCCCAGGAGGAGTATCGCCACCGCCACTACTGAAATTGTCGTTTGTCTTTTCATGCTGCCATCTCGAAAAAATAAGGTGGAAAAAAAGATAACCGGCTGCTCTTAAAAAGCGCCGGCTGCGCCTTGCGGAAACATCCCTTTCAGATCTGTTTTTTCTCCGGGTTCCTCTCGATTGATTTATGGAAAGGCCGAACAGACAGCCCTAAACGCGGCATGATCCGGGAAGATACCTTAAAACCGCCAATAACAGCCAGGTAAACCGCTCCGGCCACCAGGATGACGGTGGCTCCGCTGGAAAGATCAAGCATATAACTGGCTGCCAGCCCGGTCCAGTTAAAAATCAGGCAAAAGCCCACGGCCACCAGCATCATCTGCCAGACCGACCTGACGAAATAACCGGCAATGGCCGCCGGTATGGTCAACAGCGCGATCACCATGATAATGCCCACCACCCGCACCAGGAGCACCACCGTCAGCGCTGTCAGGCAGAGCAGGAGGAGATAGAAA
>CAYTQK010000160.1:2707-7747 GCA_964439745.1 uncultured Desulfobacterales bacterium | reverse complement strand
CGGACCCGCAACGGCGGCGCCGAAATCGTCGGCCTGCTCAAAACCGGCAGCGCCTTTTACGCGCCCGCGTCGGCCGCCGTGGAAATGGCCGAAGCCATCCTCAAGGACAGCAAGAAGATTCTGCCCTGCGCCGCCCTGCTGCAGGGGGAATACGGCATCAACGATCTTTTTATCGGCGTACCGGTCAAGCTGGGTGCCGAGGGCATCGAGGAGGTTATCCAGATTCACCTGACCGATGAAGAACAGGCCGACCTGAACAAATCCGCGGCCGCGGTGCAGCAGCTTGTCGAAGATCTCAAACGGCTGGGGTAAGGTTTTGGTTTGAAGTGATCAAGGTTTAAGGTCCGGCTTCACCAAGCCGCCCCTGCCGCCAAAGCGCGCTTGATTGCCTGTGCCATCTCAGGACTGATCCCCGGCAATTCCACCAGCTCGGACTCCTCCGCCTCCCGGATTGCGGCCACCGTGCCGAAATGGTCCAGGAGCTGTTTTTTGCGCTTCGGCCCGATGCCGGGGACGGCGTCCAGGGCCGACGCCAGGGCCGCGGCCTTGCGGCGGGGCTTCTGGTAGGTTACAGCAAAACGGTGGGCCTCGTCCCGGATCCGCTGCAAGAGGAAAAAAGCGGCCTCATCCCGGCCGAACTTGACGGGATTGGACCGGCGCGGCAGGTAGACCTTATCCTCGGTCTCGTTCTTCTGCTCGTTCTTCTTGGAAATGGCCGCGATGGCAAAGCGGCCGGCCAGGCCCAGTTCCCGGATCACCGCCGCGGCAATGTTGAGCTGGCCCTTGCCGCCGTCCACCAGCAGCAGGTCGGGCGGCTCCCTGTCCTTATCGCTGCCTCCGTAGCGCCGGCTCAGGACCTCGTGCATGGAGGCGTAATCGTCGCGGGTATCGGCCTGGCGGATGGCATAGCGCCGGTACCCCTCGCTGAACGGCTTCCCCTCCTTGAAGACAACCATGGCGGCCACCGGCTCGGTGCCGGACAAGTGGGAGTTGTCAAAACATTCAATGATCTCCGGCAGCCGGTCCATGCGCAGCCGGTCCCGCAGCCCCTCCAGCATGAGACGGTTGCTTTCGGCCTGGCGGATGCGGTTGTCCAGCTCCCGGGCGGCGTTGTCCGCGGCCATCTCGATCAGCCGCATTTTCTCTCCCCGCCGGGGAGTCACCAGGGATACCTTGCGTCCCCGGACTTCGCGGAGCTCCTCGGCCACCAGGTCCCGGCCCGCCGGTGTCGTGCCGGTCAGAATTTCATCGGGTATAAAACTGTTGGCCGCGTAAAACTGGCGGATAAACGAAGCCATGATCTCGTCGGCCGGCGCCAAGACCCGGTCAAAAGGGAAAAACCCGGTCCCCACCAGGAATCCGCCCCGGATATGCAGCACTGCCAGAACGACGAATTGTTCGTTCTCGGCCAGGGCGATGACATCCCGGTCCGCGAAATCCGTGGTCGCCGCCACCTGCTTTTCCAGGGTCTTTTCCACGGCGAACATCTTGTCCCGCAGGGCCGCCGCCTGCTCGTAGCGCTGGTCCGCGGCGGCCGCGGCCATGTCCCGCTTGATAACGGCCAGCAGTTCCGAGGTCCGTCCCCGCAGAAAAAGGGTGACCTCCTTGACCACGGCCTGGTACTCCGCCGCCGGAATATCAAAGGCGCAGGGCGCCAGGCACAGACCCATCTGAAAGTTGAGACAGGGTCGCTCCCGCCGGCGGAATTGCTTGCCCCGGCATTTTCGCAGCTTGAAGGTCTTGTCGATCACCTTGAGGGTATGCTTGACAGCCGCCGCCGAGGTATAGGGCCCGAAATAAAGAGCCCCGTCATTCCTGATCTTGCGCACGATCTCCAGGGCCGGATACGGCTGGCGCGGATCCAGCCGCAGGGAGGGATAGCGCTTGTCATCCTTGAGAATGACGTTGTAGCGGGGGCGGTGGCGCTTGATCAGGTTGGATTCCAGGATGAGGGCTTCCTTTTCCGAGGCCGTGACAATAGTCTCAAAGGAAGCCAGCCGGCTGACCAGCACGCCGGTTTTGGCATCCAGCCGGGCGGGCGCGGCGAAATAGGAAGCCAGCCGCTTTTTCAGGGCGGCCGCCTTGCCTACGTAAATCACGTTGCCGGCGGCGTCCCGGAACAGGTATACCCCCGGTCCGGCGGGGGTATCGGCCAGGCTGTCGGCCAGGGGATGACGGTCGGCTGGTTTGTTCATCCGGCAAACTCGAACAGGGTCTGTTTTTTCAGTTCGTTGATCTGGTCGCGTAATTCGGCCGCCCGTTCGAATTCGTAGTCGTCGGCCGCGGCCTTCATCTCTTTTTCCAGGTCGGTGATGATTTTTTCCAGGTCGGTTTCGTTCTCATACCGGCTGATGGTTTCGGCGATGCCCGCCTCCACCCCTTCCCGGCCGGCGGCAGCCACCGTTTCAAAGCCCGTATCCATGGCCTTGACAATGGTCCGCGGGGTGATGCCGTGTTCCCGGTTAAAGGCCTGCTGAATCTCCCGGCGCCGGCTGGTCTCGGACATGGCCTGCTTCATGGCGGCCGTAACCCTGTCGGCGTAAAGGATCACCCGGCCGTTGAGATTCCTGGCGGCCCGGCCGAAGGTCTGCACCAGGGACCGTTCCGACCGCAGGAAGCCCTCCTTGTCCGCGTCCAGGACGGCCACCAGGGAGACCTCGGGAATATCCAGCCCCTCGCGCAGCAGGTTGATGCCGATGAGCACGTCCACGATCCCCCGTCGCAGGTCCTGGATTACGGCCATGCGTTCGATGGTCTTGATTTCCGAATGCAGGTACTTGGTTTTCAGGCCCAGGTCGGCGTAGTAGTCGGTCAGGTCCTCGGCCATGCGCTTGGTCAGGGTGGTCACCAGGACCCGCTCCTGCCGCTCGATCCGCTGCTTGATCTCATCGTAAAGGTCGTCCACTTGGTTGCCGGCCGGGCGCACCTCCACGGCCGGGTCCACCAGCCCGGTGGGCCGGGCGATCTGCTCCACCACCTTGCCGCCGGACTTTTCCATTTCATAGTCGGCCGGGGTGGCGGACACGTACACCGTGGCCGCCCGCCGGGTTCGCTCCTGGAATTCGGCAAAGGTCAGGGGACGGTTGTCCAGGGCCGAAGGCAGCCGGAAGCCGTACTCCACCAGGGTCTGCTTGCGGGAGTGGTCGCCCTTGTACATGGCGCCCAGCTGGGGCACGGTGATATGACACTCATCCAGAAAAACCAGAAAATCGTCGCCGAAATAGTCCAGCAGGGTGGGCGGCGGCTCCCCTTGCTGCCGGCCGGTAATGTGGCGGGCGTAATTCTCAATGCCGTTGCAGTAGCCCATCTCCTGGATCATCTCCACGTCGAAATGGGTGCGTTCCTCGATGCGCTGGGCCTCGATGAGCTTGTTGGCGTCGCGGAAATAGTCAATGCGGTCCTTTAACTCGGTCAGGATGCGGTCCTGGATGGCCTGCCGGCTCTGCCTGCTGGTCACGTAATGGCTGGCCGGGTAAATCACCACCCGGTCCAGGGTACGGAGTACCTCGCCCTTAAGGGAGTCGATTTCCGCGATGGCCTCGATCTCCTCCCCGAAAAATTCGATGCGGATGGCCCGGTCTTCCTCGTAGGCGGGAAAGATGTCCACCCGGTCCCCGCGCACCCGGAAGACCCCCCGGGAAAAATCGATGTCATTGCGCTCATACTGGATGGTCACCAGGTTCTTGATAAAAGCGTCCCGTTCCAGGGTCATGCCCGTCGCCAGCTCCACCCGCATCTCCAGGTAATCCTCCGGCGATCCCAGGCCGAAGATGCAGGAGACGCTGGCCACTACGATGACGTCTCGCCGCGACAGGACCGAGCGGGTGGCGGAATGGCGCATCTTGTCGATCATGTCGTTGATGGACGAGTCCTTCTGGATATAGGTATCCGATACCGGCAGGTAGGCCTCGGGCTGGTAATAGTCATAATAGCTGACGAAATATTCCACGCTGTTTTCCGGAAAAAGCGTGCGGAACTCGTTGTAGAGCTGGGCCGCCAGGGTCTTGTTGGGTGCGATGACCAGGGCCGGCTTTTCCAGGCGGGCGATGACATGGGCCATGGTAAAGGTTTTTCCGGAACCGGTCACCCCCATGAAAACGGTATGCTTTTTCCCCGCCTGGATATGCCCGCACAGTTCGTCAATGGCCCGGGGCTGATCCCCGGCCGGCGTAAAATCGGAGGCAATGGTAAATAGGGACATAAGAAAATCCGTGGTAAACATTTATGCTGCGGCCGTACTTTGGTTGATTGTCGGACAAATTCGGGAAAAGTGCAAGATGAGATGGGGGGAGAAGTTTTACGGATTAGTTTTAAGATTTAGGATTTAAGTCTCGGGGGGAAGGTTGCCAGGTTTGAGGCGCGGGCCTGCTTGCCCCGCCGGCTGTCACGAATTGATTGCTGTCCTTCACTCTTCTTCCCCCGGATCAGGTTGCAGAATTCTGCTGTCCACAGAATTTCGAATAATGCTGCAGCGCCGCCGGCCGACTTGCAGCAATTCATTGTATATTTTTCCAGACCGTTCTATCGAAAACGCGCAATACTGGTTGGACAAGACCAGCCTCGGCGTGTAAGATAATGGTGTGCAATCGCCACCAGCCATGGCCCTGATCGGAGACGCCTGTGAAAGAGTTTGTCACCACCATTTGTAACTATGTTGAAACCCACCAGGTTCTGCTGGGATGGCTGTCTGTTGCCTCGCTGCTTACTTTCATCGGTACGCTGGTGGTGATCCCCTGGCTCATCGTCCGCATTCCGGCGGACTATTTTTCCTCTCCCCGGCACCGGCCAGCCGGCCGTCATTTCCCCTCTCGCGTACTTCAGATACTCCTCATAGCCGCCAAGAACCTGTTGGGCTGTTTTTTTATTGTGGCCGGCCTGATCATGCTCATGATCCCCGGCCAGGGACTGCTGACCATCATACTGGGCCTTTTGCTGATGAACTTCCCCGGCAAATACCGGCTGGAACAATGGCTGATCCGCCAAAAACGGGTTCTCCCCCTGATCAACCGTCTGCGCCGCCGCGCCGGCCGCGAACCGCTG
>CAYTQK010000160.1:0-2607 GCA_964439745.1 uncultured Desulfobacterales bacterium | reverse complement strand
CCCTCCGGATCGAGAAAGATAAAATCACCGCGCAGCTTGTGTTTCGTCCGCTCCCTGACTTCCAGGATCACGGTTACGCCTTCGGCCGGGAAAGCCGGGCGGAATTGCCGGAAACGGGCCAACCCCACCGGCAGGCAGCGCGTCCCGGTGTTTTCATACGACCAAACAATGGCCAGTTGAAAGGCCGCGTCCAGCACCAGCGGGTCGGACAACCAGGCATTCCGGATGGGCTGGGCGATCCATTGCGCCGGGGGCGGGGCACAGGAGACCCGGGCCTTTATACCCTCGGCGCAGCAGCCGGTTATCTCCCGGATACCGTACAGATCGCTGCCATGAAAAAGAATCTTCTCGTATACCTCCTCCACCGGCCGGGAATAATTCGCGCGGGCCAGGGGTTCCGGTTCGGTATACGCGGGCGGGTCGTCAAAACTGCCGGCCAGCAGGGCCGTGGCCGCGTAATGAAGAAGCGGCTCGCCGCCGGCGCGGCCGGAACGGATCTGCACGCCCACCTCGAAAAAAGCGCCCTTTTTGCGAGCTTTTTCCGTCATCACGGCGATACCGGCGGAAGCACCGTTCAGCTTGATGCCGGCCAGCATCCGCATCTCATCGATCCCGGTCAGGCGCAGACCGGGATTGGCATGCAGCGCCCCGCTGCCGATCCATTCCGCCGCCAGGGCAAAGGGGACCACCGGCTTTTCATTGAGAACATGGGAATGCAGCACGGGAAAGGCCTCCAGGCTGATTTCCCGCTCAAAAGCGGTGGTATACCCATTATCCGACAGGCCAGGCACCGGGCGGGCGGAAGAATCACGACTTTCAGTCCCGCTGGCAGTGTCCGCGGCGGCCATATCGCCGAAGCCGGCCCCGACCACTACTTCCACACGCGCGGATTCGGCGGCGGCCATTTCCGCTAACAGGCATTGACTGCCCTCTTCCAGGGGAATCAGGGCCACCCCGTTTCTGGCAAATTCCCGTTTCAGGGAGGGGGTCACCATGCCGCCGTCCCAGGGTCCCCAGTTCATGGCCAGTACCCGGCATTGCGGCCAGTCATGGGACAGTTTCTGGGCGGCCTTGTTCAATACCTCGTTGGCCATGGCATAATCCACCTGGCCCCGGTTGCCCATGCGGGCGGTTACCGAGGAAAAAAAGACAAGGTATTTGAGGCTGCCGGCCGGCACCGCCTGCAGCAGGGCCCGGGCCCCGGCCACCTTGGTATCAAAGACCCGGTCCACCTGCTCCCGGGTCTTGTCGGCGATAAACCGATCAACCAGGACGCCGGCACCGTGAATCAGGCAGGTAATTTCGCCGAGCGACTCCCGGATCCGGCCGAACACCCCGGCCACGGCCGCCGCGTCCCGGACATCCACGGGATAATAGGCCACCTCCCGGCAGACGGCGCCGAGATCATCCATGGTGGCCGAAATCTCCCTGGCGGCCCGGTACCGCTGAAAAGATTTTTCCAGGTCCGCCGGGGTGACCTGCAGGCCGGCAAACTCATTTTCCATGATCCGTTTTTTCATGTCTGCCTCGGAAACCACGTCCGCCAGCCAGGCCGGTTCCGGTTCCGGCAGGGGCGAACGGCCCAGCAGAACAAAAGCGGCTCCGCTGGCCCGGGCCAGGGTCCGGGCGCATTGGGCGGTTACGCCGCGGGCGCCGCCGGTCACGACCACCACGTCATCCGGCCCCAGGTTCAGCGTCCCTGCCGGGCAGGCTCCTTCGGACAAGGCCACGGTCTGCCGGGAAGCGGCGTCCAGGCCGATTTCCAGGGGACCGCCGGGATCTGCCAGTTCCGCGGCCACGGCCGCGGCCGCCGCGGCCGGGTCTGTCCAGTCCGGCGCTACATCGATGCAGCGGCAGATGACGTTTTCCCATTCAATGGCCGCCGTCTTGACGGCGCCGTGCAGGGCAGCCGGCACCGGGTTGAAACTTCCGCGGCCGGACAAGCCCAGGCTGCCGTCCAGGCGGGTGACCGCCGCCAGCAGCCGGTATTTTCCCGGTGCGCCGGGAGTGGTCAGTGCGGGGGCTGCCCGGATGACCAGGTCGAACAGATCCTTGACGGCGGTTTCATCTTCGGTTGTCCACTGCCCTTCCCCGCGATCCGGCAGTTCCGGCACCAGGACCAGCCCGCCCAGGGCGGCCAGGTCTTCATCCGCCGGCGGCGTCTCGGCCCGCCACTCGGCCAACAGACCGGCCTGGGACAGGGCCTCCGCGATTGCCGGTCCCAGGTCGCTGCTGCCGCCGCAGACCAGGATCCGCTTATCGTCTTCCAGCTCCAGGCACGGGCCGGACAATGGCGGCGCCGGCGTCAGGCCAAGGGTTCGGCGTGGTATTTTTTGTTCGACAGGGGCCGCACCCGCTTCGGCTGACGCGGCGGCGGGTTCGGAAACGGACTCTCCGGCCGGACCCGCCGCTCCCCCGGACAGGGAAACCAGGTGACTGCAGATCTCGCCCAGGGTCCGCATCTCGGCCAGGTCCTCGGGCCCGGCCGAGGGAATCTCCCGGTTCTCCTCCCCAAACACCGACAGAATCTCCACCCGCTTAATGGAGTCGATGCCCAGATCGTTTTCGATATCCCTCTCCAGGGTCAGGAACCAGCACGGAAGACCC
>CAYTQK010000159.1:0-7749 GCA_964439745.1 uncultured Desulfobacterales bacterium | reverse complement strand
ACCTATTCCAAGGACCGGGAAGCGGAATATGTCCCCTGTACCCCCAATGAAATCGTCCGGGAAGTCTGCCAGGCCTTCACCGAAACCGCCGCGGAAAACGAGATACGGATCGTGGCAGACCTGGACGCCGCCATCGGCCGGGTGGTCATGGATAAGACCAGCATCCATACCATCTTGATGAACCTTATTTCCAATGCCGTGGATGCCTGCATTTTTGACGATGTGCCGGGAAAATCCTACCGGGTGTCGGTAAAAACAAAACGGGAAGAAGATGGCCGGATCCGGTTCGAGGTGACGGACAACGGCACGGGCATGGAAAAGAAGGTGCAGGACAAAATGTTCACCTCCTTTTTCAGCACCAAGGGACACAAGGGAACCGGGCTGGGACTGCTGGTGACCAGGAAACTGATCGAAGACCACGACGGGACCATCGAAGTTTCTTCCGAAGTGGGCCAGGGGACAACCTTCATCATCAGGCTTCCGTATGAAG
The DNA here is from genome assembly GCA_964439745.1 of uncultured Desulfobacterales bacterium. Classification (GTDB taxonomy): domain Bacteria; phylum Desulfobacterota; class Desulfobacteria; order Desulfobacterales; family Desulfosudaceae; genus CAYTQK01. Next base: position 7,259 of record CAYTQK010000159.1, on the reverse strand, counting down.
AGATAAAGAACGAAAACAGCTCTTGACCGGGCCCTTCGGGAACGGCAGGACAATATTACCGAATGACGCCGGCGCGTCGTAAACCGTTAAACCCATTGATTTGGCAAGGAGAACACGTTATGGGAAAAAAAATACTGGTTGTGGATGATGATCCGGATGTCCGCCTGTTCTCCCAGGCAGTTCTGGAAGAAAACGGGTATATCCCGGTGATGGCGAAAAACGGCGAAGAAGGCGAAGAGCTGATCCGGCAGGAAACGCCGGACCTGATCGTTCTCGATGTCCTGATGCCGCGGGAAAGCGGTGTCCGGCTTTATCGGAATATCAAAACCAGCAAAAATTTCAAAGACATTCCGATTGTCATCCTCAGCGGGATCGCGGAAAAATCTTTTCTTCGCTCCCAGAAGGCCCTGACCGAATTCGGCGGCGATCCCGTGCCGGAACCCGAGGCGTATCTGGAAAAACCCGTGGACGGCGAGGAGCTGGCCGACACCATCAATAAAATTCTTGGGTAAAAAAGACAAGAGGAGCGGCGGTGAACGAAAAAAATGTAAGAACACCGGGTTTCCGGAAAATGGTATTCGTCACCCAGTTTGAAGAACTCGGCTTCGGTGCCTTGCAGTCACTGCTTGTGCTGAGATCCGCCGGTCTGGAGCACATCATCCTGATGAATGTCATTGAACGGGATCGCGTGGCCATGCACCGGGGACTCGGTTATGACCAGGACGAGGAACGCCGGCTCAGGGAAAAGGCCAATATCCGTTTTATCGACTGGGCCGAAGATCTCTTTGAAAAAGGACTGGAAGTCGGGGATTATATCGTGGTCGGCAACGTGGTCTCACAGACCCTCCAGGCCGTGGCGGAAGAAGACGCTGACCTGATCGTTATCGGCCAGCGCAAAAGGAAAATGATCGAATTGTTCTATTCCGGCGACGACGTCATCGAATTGATTCGAAGATCTCCCCGGCCGGTGCTGATTTACAAGGAGCTGGAAGATTATTCGTGCCATGACGCCTGCCTGGCGGACAACCCCTTTGCCCGCACCCTGCTGGCAATAGACTGGTCTCCGGCCAGCCTGCGGGCCGGGGGCAACCGGCAACCCAGAGAAAAGGGGATCCAGAAAATCAGGGTGTACCACGTGGCCTGGGAAAGAAGACTCCAGGGAACCTCCAGCCGGGACAAGCAGCGGCTTCGCAAGGACAGAAGGGGCCGGCTGGGAGAAATCTGCGAGTCGCTGAAAGCCGGGGGCATCCACTGCCGGCCCCATGTATACGTCGGGGACCCGGTAACGGAGATTCAGCGGGCGGCGCGGGAGTTCAACGCCACCATGATCGTCATGGGCGCCTCCGGGACCGCGCTCTGGCGGGAGCGATGGATCGGGAGTACCCCCCGGGCGATAGTGGAAAAAACCCCCTACCCGGCCCTGATCGTCCCCCATGTCGGCAAGGATTCACAACAGCAGCAATCACGCACGGCATGACCACAAAGGGAAAGATATTTGAATTTGTATGAAGAACCACAGGAACGAACCAGACATTTTGATACAGGAGGATGGCATGGCGGTTATCACGATTTCCCGGCAGTTCGGATGCGGCGGCAATAAAATCGGCCAAGAGGTGGGCGAATCCCTGGGATATGTTTTTGCCGACAGCGAGATCATTGCCAGAATCGCGCAAGCAGCCAATGTTTCCGAAATCTGGGTGGAACACGTGGAAGAAGAGGCCGGCGGAAAATTTCTGTGGCTCATCAGCCAGATGGTTTCCAAGAGCCTGGTGGAAAAAATTCTCAAGGATGAACGCGGCTATATTGACGAAACCATATATTTTGATTACCTGGTGGTGCTGATCGCCCAGTTTGCCGAAGAAGGCAACGTGGTTATCATGGGCCGGGGGAGCCAGTATATTCTGCAGGATCATCCGGACGCCATTCACATTCTGCTGGCCAATTCCTTGGAAAACCGGGTGCGCAACGTTATGCAGCGCCATAACCTGTCCCGGAAAAAAGCCGCCCAGATGGTCAGCGGTGAAGACAAGCGGCGGCAGGCGCTTTATAAAAAAATCGGCAAGTCCGATTATGACCAGGTGACCCTGTATGACCTGGCGCTGAATCTGGGACGGGTGGAGGCGGACATGGCCCGGGACATGATCGTGGAGCTGGCCCGCCGGAAAGAGGCCGTTTCTTCTGATTCCGGATGAAAACTGTCTTTTTACAAAACATCAAAATTCCGGGGTGTTCTCATGAGACAAGTCAAGGGCTCCATGTTCATCATGTTTGCCAAGGCCATCAACGCCGATAAGACCGGCGCCTACGATCAATTTCTGACCGCACAGGATAAAAAAATCCTGTCCGGGGAGATCCTGAATTCGGCCTGGTATCCGCATGAAACTTACAAAAACTGCTTTTTGGCATTGTCCACCACCCTGGCCAACAACGATCCCAAAACCCTGACCGACTGGGGCCGGCAATACGGCCAGTCCACCATGGAAACCGTTTACAAGCTGGCCCTGAAAAAAGATGATCCCATGGAGGCCGTTAACACCTATAAGGTGGTTCTGAAAAACCAGTTCAACTTCGGCCGGATGCGGAGCGAGCAGATTTCCGACAACACCCTGCACATTCACCTGGAAGGCTTTGATCCCGATTTCGAGCCCTGGTACTATGTTGCGCTGGGCTGGCTGGAACGGTTTCTGCAATTGTGCATCAAAAAACCGGTCTCTTCGAAAATCGTGCAAAAATCCTGGGAAGGCGCGCCCCACACCGTCTTTGAAATGAGCTGGTAAGCCGATCTTCCCGGCACCCCTTATTTTTCCGCCCGCCGGGGCGATCCCCGCAGCAGGCGGATGAACCGGCCGGTCAGCTCAATGGCATCTTCCGGACACATCTCCTGGCAGCAATAGCAGCTGATGCACCGGTCCTTATCGGCCTGGGGAAAACCACCTTTGGCCATGGTCATGGCACCGGTGGGGCAGTGATCCACGCACAATCCGCAGCGCTTGCACCGCTCTTCGTGGACCACCGGCAGGCAGTTGATCCAGCGGGAGAGAAAGCGGTTGAGCACGATGCCCATCAGACCGGGCACGTAGGTGGCCGGCATCTTGAAGCCGGCCGCCGGCACCAGCTCGACGTTGCGCTCAATTTCCTCCAGGTCGATGGTGCCCAGCCCCTGCTCGGCGGCAATCTTCAGATGGGGAACCACCGCCGGCTTTTTGCCGGCCAGGGCAACGGCCACGGCATCCAGGCAGACGGCGTTGTCGCTGGCCAGAATCTTACCCAGCCGGCGCACCCGGCCGTTGCTGGGTCCGTTTCCTTCCATGGCCAGGACCGCGTCCATGATGGTCAGATCCGGCGGCCGCAGGGCGTAGATATCCACCAGGGCGGCGGCAAACCGCCGCGGGGTGGGCGCCTGGTGATGCACCCGCATCTTGTCTCCGCCGACCACGTAGCCGAAGGTGTTTTTCAGGGCTCCGGTATAATAGGTCAGGCCATGGGTTTTCAACTTGGGCAGGTTGATGACCAGGTCGACATCCAGTACATCACCGGCAATCATGACGTAACCGACATCCCGGTTGGGCAGCTCTTTTCTGACCGGGGTCCGTCCCAGCTGGATGAAACAGTCGCCGGCCGCCGCCTTGATGCCCGAAACCTCGGCCGCCTTTTCCGAACGGCCGTAGCCGAACACCCCGGGATTGTCGCCCACCAGCACGGTGGCCCCGGCCGCCTGGAGCCGGGTCACCACCGCGGCCACCAGGGCGGGATGGGTGGTCACCCCGGCTTCCGGCGGATGCCCGGCCAGGATGTTGGGCTTGACCAGGACGGTTTTCCCGTCCAGGGACAGGGGAAAGGCCGCCAGAATTTCGTCGACAACAGCCGGCAGGGAGCCGTCGGCATAGTCTGCCTCGTGAATGTGCACGCGATACCGATAATCAGGAGAATCAGGGTCTACCATGGCATTTCTCTCTTGGATGAGGATACTATACTGGATTGATTCATATCACCGCCGGCCGTTACGGGTCAACCGCGATGGTTTCGCTGGCGTCCGCCGCCACCTCGCCGATCATGGCCGCTTGCGGACAGCCGCCGGAACGAAGGGCTGCCAGGGCCGCTTCCGCCCGGCTGGCGTCGACGCTCAGCAGCAATCCGCCCGAGGTCTGGGGGTCGAAGAGGATATCGGCCAGGACCGGGTCCACGGCGGCGGCAAAACGAACCATGGCGGCCCGGAATTCCTTGTTCTTGAAGGCCCCGGCCGGCAGCATTCCCATGGACGCCCACCCCATGGTTTCTTCGATGAGCGGCACCTGCCCGGCGGTGATCCGCAGACTGCAGCCGGAACCCACCACCATCTCGGCCAGGTGGCCCAGCAGTCCAAAACCGGTAATATCGGTGCAGGCATGGACCGGAAAGGCAGCCATGATTTCGGCGGCGGCCCGGTTCAGTTCCGCCATCAGCCGGGTGACCGTGTCCACCAACGGCCCCGCCGCCAGTCCGCCCTTGATGGCGGTATTGATGACGCCGGTACCGATGGGTTTGGTCAGAATCAGCCGGTCACCGGGCCGCAGGCCATGCTTGGTCCAGACTTTTTCCGGATGCACGAAGCCGGTCACGGACAGACCGTATTTAAGCTCCTTGTCTTCGACGCTGTGCCCGCCCACCAGGGCCACCGCCGCCTCGTTGAGCTTGTCCAGTCCGCCGGCAATGATTTCCCGGAGAACGGACAAAGGCATGGTTTTGACGGGAAACCCGACCAGGTTCATGGCGGTTTTGGGGATGCCGCCCATGGCATAGACGTCGGACAGGGCGTTGGCCGCGGCAATCCGGCCGAACTGAAAGGGATCGTCGACAATGGGCGTAAAAAAATCCACCGTCTGAATCAGGGCCAGGGTATCGGAAACCCGGTAGACCCCGGCATCGTCCGGTCCCTGTAAACCGATCAGGACATTGGGATCGGTGGGTATATCCAGTCCGCATAAGGCTCGGTCCAGGTCCCCTGGAGGCAGCTTGGAGGCTCAACCGGCCCCGGCCACGGTTTCGGTCAGGCGTTTGGGTTCATCCGGCATAATCTCTTGCTCCTGTGCAAATAGAAATATCTTTGAATATGATTGTTTCACAACAAGGACCGGCAGCGCAAGAGGCAGTAGAGTAAAAACCGCCCTGGGGCCAGGAGATCCCCTGGGCCGGATAGACATGCCTTTTTCCGCAGAACGGACAGGGGGCGATCCAGCCGCACCCGGGCGTCCAGCGTCCTGGTTGGTGCCATGGTCGCGGTTTTCACGCCCTGGTTGTCAATCACGGCATACGCCCGGCTGTAAAAGCCCGGCGGGTTCGCGGGCAAACAAATACCAGTTCCATTTCCAGGACTCCACGGCACTTTTTCTATGAATCAAAACAGAATACTCTCATATAGATTATCAATAAATAAGCACCGCGCTATTGTCAGAATCAATCAAGAATCCCGGCCCGGAGGAGCAGGTGCGGGTTGACGACGGAAAGGGATTCGTCCCATACGTTGCCGGTCTTATCAACCGGAAAAACCCCGATCCAGGCGAATGGATTTGAACCGCGGCAGCAAATATGGTATGGATCCAGATGGTGGCTAGCGGCATGGGACTAAGACTGGCGGGGATCCGGCTCAGGTGCCAATAAATCACTATGCCGGCGAACAGGACCGGCCATGCTCCAAAATCATAACTCTCCGGGAAAAAACGTGCGAATTATTACCGCTGCCAGAAAAAAACCGACCTGCTGCCGGGATTGCCGCCATCTTTGCCATGATCCCGGCGCCCCCCTGGCCTATACCTGCCGGGCTATTGCCTATCAAGGGAAACTGCCGCCGTCCCGGACAGTCTTCACCGTAAACCTGCCGGATTGTGAAAAATATGTGCCGCGGTAGCATAAGGTCATCCTCTGCCCATGAAACTGATTGTCAACGAAATATTCCATTCCATCCAGGGAGAATCGACCTATGCCGGCCGGCCCTGTGTCATGGTCCGGCTGACCGGCTGCAATCTCCGCTGCACCTATTGTGATACGGCCTACGCCTATACCGGCGGGGAAACCTGGGACCTGGCCGAACTGGGCCAGGTCATCGCCGGATTCGGCTGCCCCCTGGTGGAAATCACCGGCGGGGAACCGCTGCTGCAGGCCGGGACGCCGCTGCTGGCGGAACAGCTTCTCGGGAAGGGATACCAGGTGCTGCTGGAAACCAACGGCAGCCTGGACATCAGCGGTATGCCGCCGGACTGCCGCATCATTATGGACATCAAGTGTCCTTCCAGCGGGGAGAGCACCCGCAATGATCCGGACAACCTGGGGCGCCTGCGGCCGCACGACCAGGTAAAATTCGTCATTGTAGACGAAGCCGACTACCGCTTTGCCCGGGTGACGGCGGAACAGATCACCTGCCTGCCGCCGGGTCAGATCCTGTTTTCGCCGGTGATGGAGCAGCTTTCACCGGCGCAGCTGGCCGAATGGATGCTGGCCGACCGGGTCGACGCCCGATTGCAGCCGCAGCTGCATAAACTGATCTGGCCGGGAGAACGACACCGATGAGTACTGACCAACCCAAAGCCGTGGTCCTGTCCAGCGGCGGCATCGACTCCACCACCGCCATGGCCATTGCCCGGGACCGCGGGTTTGCCGTATACAGCCTTTCATTTGATTACAACCAGCGGCACAGAGAAGAACTGGCCGCGGCCGACCGGGTCGCCCGGGCCCTGGGCGCCCGCCGTCACCTGGTCCTGCCGGTCGGCCTGGACAAAATCGGGGGATCGGCCCTGACGGACGATATCGCCGTGCCTAAGACCGGGCTGAGCGGACCGGATGAAATCCCGGTGACCTATGTACCGGCCCGGAATACCATTTTCCTGGCCTGCGCCCTGGGCTGGGCCGAGGTCATCGGGGCCGCTGACATTTTTATCGGTGTTACCGCCGTGGATTACAGCGGCTATCCAGACTGCCGCCGCCCCTTTATCGAAGCCTTCGAGGCCATGGCCAACCTGGCCACCCGGGCCGGGGTCACCGGCCGCACCCGCCTGACCATTCAGACGCCCCTGCTTGAAATGAGCAAGGCTGAAATTCTCCGGACCGGCACCGCCCTGGGGATAGATTACGGGCTGACCCTGAGCTGCTATGATCCCTTGCCCGGGGGGCTGGCCTGCGGCCGCTGCGAAAGCTGCCGTCTCCGGCAGCAGGGTTTTGAAACCGCCGGACTGGCCGATCCCACCAGGTATTACCGGCCCTGAGATAAAAACCATGATTTTCATTTG